>NZ_JANNYP010000772.1:0-21753 GCF_031410135.1 Armatimonas sp.
GGGAGGGTGAAGACCAGTGCATTGCGGCAGCCACAGGCGCAGGCAAAGCAGAAACCAAACGCGAACCAGCGGCGGCGTACCAGAAAGGCCATCGCGGCCATGGAGAAGACCAAGCCCTCCGTGTGGAGCAGGAACCAGACCTCTCCCTTGGTGACAGAGTAGAATAGGGGCGTTGCCAGTAAGTAAGCCACGGTGGCCAATGTCGCACGCTTGCGGCAGGGGCGCAGGCGCTTTAAAAAGCTCCACAGGGCGATTCCTGACCAGAGCAACAAGAGCGTGTTGAGCTGCGGCTGGCCTAGTGTGCCTCGGGTGAGAAAGATCAGGGGCGCAAGAGTCGCGCTGGCAATCGGCGCATAGCACAGATAGAACTTTCCCTCGCGCTCGTACATCTCCCAGTATGGGGTGCGCTCGTCAAAGGCGACCTCGCCGCGTAAAAGCTGCTTGCCAAGCTGGTAGGAGCCATCAAAGCCCGTGTCCTTGGGGGTGAGCCAGAAGAGAAACGCTCCCACAAAGAGCAAGATGAGGAGTGGCTTTCCCCAGACTCGGGCTAGCGGGCGTATGGCCCTGCTCCCGCTTTGGCGTAGATGGCGTTGAGAAGCGCGACTACCCGGACGCCTTCCTCGGGCTTGGTGAGGGGCTCACGGCCTTCGCGGATGGCGGCGATAAAGTCGCGGTAGTTGGCTTCGTGCTGGTTGGACGAGAGCGCGAGGGGATCGGCGGCTTTATTGTCGTCGCCTGCTTCTTCTACTTCCGAGCTTGCGCTGTTTTCCTCGAAGGGTTCGCGGGTCTTGAACTTGACTAGAGTCTCGCCGTCAAAGGCCGCGCTGCCGTCGGTGCCGCAGATCAGAACCCGCTGCGCCATGCCGTCGTAGGCCAGTGTCGTGCCCGTGATCGTGGCAATCGCGCCGTTCTTGAGGCGCACCGTGGCCACGCCCAGCGTCTCCGCCTCGATATCGCGAAACTTCCCGAGCGAGCAGACCGAGTGCAGCACCTCGTCCCAGTCGCCCGCGAGCCAGAGCAGGCGGTCTACCATATGCACGCCCTGATTGGTTAGCACTCCCCCGTCAAGCTCCCACGTCCCACGCCAGTCGCCCGAGTCGTAGTAGCTCTGCGCTCTATACCATGGGGTCTCGCAGTGGACATAGATCAGCTCACCGAACGCCCCGGCTTGCACCGCACGGCGCACTTTCTGGACATCCGCGTTGAAGCGCTGCTGGAAGATTCCCGCCAGCACCACCCCCGCCTCTTTTGCAGCGAGAACGGCGGATGCGGCGCGCTCTGCGTTGGTATCGAGGGGTTTCTCCGAGAGCGCATGTCGCCCCGACTTCACTACTTGGATAGCCTGCGTGCTGTGCAGTCCGCTCGGGGTTGTGATGGCAACTGCGTCTATATCGTCACGGGCAAGCAGGCTCTCCAGTGAGTCGTGCATGGGAATGCCCCATTTTTCGCCAAACGCCGTCCGTCGCCCTGGATCGGTCTCTGCGCCCGCGACGAGCACCGCCGTGCCGTCTTTCTCTAAGCCATCGCGAAACGTCCGCGCATGGAGGCCCGCGATCCCGCCACAGCCAACAATTCCAAAACGCAAAGGGGTCATCTGAACTCTATTGTCCTTTCAAGCGCTCCAGCTCCGCCCGAAGCCGCGCGATTTCACTCTGTGCCTCAGCCAGAGTAGGGAGAAACTCACCCGTTGCGGGGTTGAAAAAGCGCAGTCGCACGCCATCTGCCACTAGCTCAAGGCCAAGCTGCTCCGAGACAAGCCGTCCGTCTTCTTGAGGGGCAATCGGCGAGTACATCCCGATAGGCGTGATTCGGTAGCCACGCAAAGAGGGTTTCAGATAGTCGCCGGTCGGATCAAAGAGAAAGTACTCGGGGATGCGGAGCTGCTCGTAGGTCTGCATCTTATCCGAGACATCTTCTTTTTGTGTTTTCTTGCTGGTGAACTCAAACACCACTGAAGGTAAAATGTTATTCTCTTCCCAGCTTCGGTAGGAGTTTCGGTCACGTTGTGCTGGCCCAAAAACAACATAGCAGTCCGGCGAAATACGCGCTTTCGGATCGCCCTCCGAAAAGTACATAAAGTTATTGCCGGAGACATAGACCGAGTCAGCGCGATTTGTGAAGTGCCAAATTAGGGCACTAACGCTGTTAGAGATCAGGAAACGATGGGCATCTGTTTCAGCCATAGGTTTACCATCCGTGTCCGGGTAGTGGACAATATGTTTTCGCTGTGGTGTGGAATCCAGGGTCAGGGACATCGTGCTTACTCCTGAGCTCGTTTAGCCCGGCTTCACTTTGGAGAGCGCTGCCTGGGCGACAAACGCGGTATCTTCGCTGCTAGATTTCGTGAGGGCTTCAAGCGTCTCCGCCGCCTTGGGATCACGAATCTCGCCGAGGGTGATGGCGGCCCAGCGCGCGGCAGGATTACCCTTGGTTGCCAGTGGGAGCAAGCCGCTGACGGCATCACGGCCAATCGTGGTGAGGGCCTTGGACGCATAGTAGGCCAGGGTATCGTCACCAGTGCCCAGCTTGGCCATGAGCGCGTCTACCACAAGTGTTCCCAGTCGTCCTAAGGCAATCGTGGCGGCATCGGCACTACCTTCTTTATCCGTGAGCGCGGCGACCAGAGGGGTAAACTCCGTCGGCTGCGCCAGTGGGGAGAGGGCAGGGGCAGCGGTCAGCTTGGCGATGCGCTTGTCCCAAGGTGCTTTTTTCTTTTCGTCTTTTTCCGCATCGCGCTTGGTGGTCCAGAAAGCGATCAGGTTGGATTTTGCAGTCGGGGAAATGCCTGCTCCATTGACCTCGGCTTCTGCGCCAAAGCGTCCCAGCTCGGTGACAGCCGAATCGCGGGCTTTATCATCTGGTGCGGACGCCAACGCGCCCAGTGCCTTGCGGATGGCGGCGGCGCGGAAAAGAATGTCGCCTAGGGAGCTAGCGGCTTTAGCACGCACACGGGCATCTTTGTCGGTCATGGCCTTGGTGGCGAGGGCGGCAGAGCGCATTCCCCCCGCGGCTTCTGCGGCGAGCGCACGAACAGACGGATTGGGATCGAGCAGTGCCTGGGCAATCTGCGCCGCTGCTGAATCACCTGCACGCCTTAGCCCAGCGGCGGCGGCGACTCCCACAAAGGTATCGTAGTCGGTGAGGGCTTTGAGCATCGCGGCATTTGCCTCCGGCGTGGCGATTCCGCCTAGAGCACCTGCGGCGGCAGCACGCGCGGACGCATCGGTGTCTGGGCTTTCCAGCGCTTGGATCAGTACCGGTGCGCCCACGGGATCGCCGATATTGGCCAGCGATGTGATCACCGAGCGCCGGACATTGGGATCGGTGTCGGAGATAAAGGGCAGGATGGGCTCCGCGGCTTCTGGAACCTTGAACTTGCCCAGGGTCTCAATCAGTGTGATCTTGGCCCCCGCATCGTCCTTGATTTTTTCGTCGGTAAGATACGGCTTGATGAGCTCAATTGTCTCTGGGCCAATGGAGGCCAGAATATCACCAATTGGTCCACGCAAGCCACTGTCGGAGAGGCGCTTGGCCATCTGCTCTTTGAGAGGCGCCCCGATCTTCTTTAAGCCTTCCCGAGCACCATCGCGGATATTGCCATCGGGATCTTTGGCGGCATCTAAAAGGCGCTCGGCATAGCTGGCACCAATGGCGGCCACGGCAGCACGGGCGGCATCACGAACCGGGTGGGTCTTCTTCTCCGCCGACTCTGTGTCGGGGTCTTTACACATCTGGAGAAGCTGTTCGAAGGCATCTTTGTTCTTGCCATCCTCGGCGAGCGCCTGTAGGGTCGTAATCGCAGCGAGGCGAGTCGCCGGGGGAGATCCGCCTTGAAGGGCATCAAAAAGAACTTTGCGGCCCATCAAGAGGCTTACGCCCAGCTTTTGTTCCGTAGCGTCTTTGCTGGCAACTTTGCCGAGCTGCGACTTTGTCAGAATCGTGTTGTAGCCGAAGTTGATTACCCCAATGCCAATTAAAGCCAGAAGCCCTCGTCCGAACCACTTGCGTGCTGCGGTGTTTGGTAGGGGAGTCTGGGTTGTGGTCGGAACAGCGGGAGGTGTGTCATCGTTGCTCATAGTGACACTGATTATACACGCAAATGTGGTAGAATTAATTTATGAACGCGTTCAATTTTAAGCTGGGGTCGGTGCCGTATCTCAATGCGCGGCCACTCACCGACTGGTTTAGCGAGACGGAAGAGGGCCGGGCGCTGGGGGCGAGTGTGGAGTATATCCTGCCGTCGCTGCTTGCCCCGCGCTTGGAGCCGGGAGACTTTGCGGCGGGCCTAGTCTCCTCGGTGGCGTGGGTGCGCCGCCCGCAGCTTGTCTATGCGCCCGGCGTTGCCGTGGCTTGTGATGGCCCCGTGCGCTCCGTGCGGCTTTTCTCGCAAGTGCCGATTGCTAAGATCCGCCGAGTTGCTTTAGACACCTCGTCTCTCACCAGCGTCACTCTCACGCGTGTTTTACTCGAAGAGCGCTTTGGCCTGACTCCTGAGTACACGCCGATGGCCCCAGACTTAGAGAGCATGCTCCAAGACCACGATGCCGCGCTGTTAATCGGCGATAAGGGCTACTTGGACTACGATGCCAGCTTAACCGTACTGGATCTGGGCGAGGCGTGGAAGGAGTGGACAAACCTGCCGTTTGTCTTCGCGCTCTGGATTGGGCGGCCCGACTTGCTCACGCCCGAGCTTCAGCGCCACTTTCTTACCGCCAAAGAGTGGGGCACGGCGCACCTCGACGAAGTCGCCGCCCGCCGCGCCGCCGAGCACGGTGAGAGCCTGGAGCGAGCCCAGGCCTATTTCTCGCGCGCCATTGTCTATAATCTAGGGGAGCGCGAGGAGGCAGGTTTGCAGCTTTTTGCCCAGAAAGTCCGAGCCCACGGGCTCATCCAAAACCCAGTTCCTATCCAAAGCGCCCGTTGATGTAGTCGTCGGTTTCTTTCTGACTGGGGGAGCTGAAGATCTTCTGCGTGGTGGTGAACTCTTTGACTTCGCCCTTTAGGAAGAAGCCGGTGTACTCGGAGACGCGGGCGGCTTGTTGCATGTTGTGCGTTACAATGACAATGGTGTAGTCTTTGCGCAGCTCGTTGATCAGCAGCTCGATGCGGTGTGTGGAGTTGGGGTCAAGCGCGGAGCAGGGCTCGTCCATGAGGAGCACTTCCGGGGAGACGGCAAGAGCGCGGGCGATGCAGAGGCGCTGCTGCTGGCCACCCGAAAGCGCGAGCGCGGACTGCTTGAGCTTGTCTTTGACTTCGTCCCAGAGCGCGGACTGGTGCAGGCACTTCTCTACCAGCGCGTCCAGCTCCTTGCGATTCTTTGTCCCGTGGATGCGTGGGCCATACGCCACGTTGTCGTAGATGCTCATCGGGAAGGGATTGGGTTTCTGAAAGACCATCCCGACTTTCTTGCGCAGCAGCACGACATCTACACGCGGGTCGTAGAGATCCTCGCCATCAAGCGTCAGCTTGCCGGTGAGGCGCGTGCCGTCAATGAGATCGTTCATGCGGTTGATGGTTCGCAGAAACGTGGACTTGCCACAGCCAGAAGGGCCGATAAATGCCGTGACGCTCTTGCGGGCAATGGGAAGGGTGACTCCTTTGAGCGCTTGGAAGCTGCCGTAGTAGAAGTCAATGTTCTCTGCGGCGATGCAGATATCCTGAGGAAACTCAGGTAGATCGTGGGCATCAATGGAGGCGATGACACTCGGGAATATCTCTTCGTCTTTGCTATTATTTACGTTCATCTTCATTTTTTCTTTACTTGTCTTCCTGCATGCGACTTCGGGTTGTAAGGCGTGCGGCGATGCTCATCATAAGCACCATCAAAATTAGGGTGAGGGCGGCGGCCCAGGCGATCTGGTTGTGTTTTTCATCGACATCCGTGGCGTACTTAAAGAGGCGCAGCGGAAGCGCGTCCACCTGGCCGTCCATCTGCCCCAGAAACTCATTGCCGAGAATGGTAAAGATCAGCGGCGCGGTCTCGCCCGCCACACGGGCCACGGCAAGCAGGATTCCCGTTAAGATTCCGCCCCGCGCCGCCGGAAGCACCACCGAGAGCATCGTCCGCCAGCGGGTCGCACCCAGGCCAAGCGATGCTTCGGAGAGTGCGCTCGGGACAAGGCGCAGCATCTCTTCTGTGGTGCGCATGATCAGCGGCAGCATCATGATCGCCAGCGCGACTCCGCCCGCCCAGCCGCTGTAGCCCTTGCCGGGGTAGGCTTGGGAGATCGGCAGCACCAGCGCGGCGTAGACAAAGATGCCGATCACAATCGAGGGAATGCCATTGAGCACATCGGTGAGAAAGCGCACGGTATTGGCGAACTTCCCCTTGGACTCTTGCTGGTAGATGCCCCCCAGAATCCCAATCGGAACCGCAATGGCGCAGGCAACCCCCAAAATTTGTAGTGTTCCCCGGATGCTCTGCGCGAAGCCATCGCCATCACCCGAGGCAACCGTGAAGAGCTTGATGTTCAGGTGGCTCAGGCCACGGGCCGCGAGGAAGTAGAGAACGAGCCCCAGCACCAAAATACCGACTAGAGCGGCGACACTACAAAGCGAGAGCATGATGAGGCTCTGGGCGCGGCGCAGCTTCACATGGCTATCGGCGGCATAGAGGCTCATTACTTATTCACGCTTTTTCCGGTCAGGCGCACTAAGAGCCGGGCGCAGCTATTGATAATTACGGCGACAATAAAGAGCACCAGACCGATCTCAATCAGCGCCGACGTACTGAGGCCGGGTTGGGCCTCGTTGAACTTGTTGGCCAGTGCGCTGGCCATGGTATAGCCGGGCTCAAAGAGATTAAGGCTTATTCCCGAGTCCGTCTGGGCGGCTTGGTTGCCGATCACCATCGTCACGGCCATGGTCTCGCCAAAGGCACGCCCCAGCCCCAGCATCACAGCTCCGATAATCCCCGAGCGCGAGTAGGGCAGCACGACTTTTGAGATTGTCTCCCACTTCGTCCCGCCCAGCCCATAAGACGCCTCCCGCTGGGCCTTGGGGATGGCTTTGAGAATATCGCGGCTGACGGCGGTAATAAAGGGCAGGATCATGATCGCCAAGATCACGCCCGCCGTGAGCATCGAAGGCCCAAAGCCTGCGCCCTGAAACAGCGGAATCTTCTTGTCTGCCAGCGGGGTCATGAGCTTGTCGCGCAGAAACGGGGTGAGCACAAAGATTCCCCAGAGGCCATAGACCACCGAGGGAATCGCCGCGAGCAGCTCAATGAGAAAGGTGATCGGGGTGCGCAGCCATTTTGGGCACAGCTCTGCCAGAAAGATCGCCGCGCCGAGGCTGATAGGAACGGCCAGAAGCAAGGCAATCAGCGACGAGTAGAGCGTCCCAAAGAGAAACGGCCAGATGCCGTATGTCCCCGCAGCATCATCCCAGACCGATAGCGTGACGAACTTAAAGCCCGTCGCCTGAATGCTGAGCCGGGACTGCCAGGCCAGTGTGGCGGCAATCCCGACGATCAGCACAAAGAGCACCAGAGCCGAAAAGCCGAGCACGCCCAGGTAGATCTTGTCTCCTGGGCGGCTCTTGCTGGTGGTGATCGTTAGGGCCACGTGGGCCTAACCTCCGATTTTCTTGAGTGCGTCTAGAACCCTCTTCTGAACTCCTGCGGGAAGGGGCGCATAGTCGTACTTGGCCGCGGACTTCTGGCCCGTTGTCAGGCACCAGCGCAGGAACTTCTTCACCTCGGGCTTGGCATCGGGATAGAGTAGAATCCAGGTAAAGCCTGCAATGGGGTAGCCCGTGGGCTCGCCCGTGTTGGTTGCCATGGCGCAGAAGTCGCCGGGCAGCTTGACGCCTGCCGCTGCCGCAGAAGTGCTGGCAAGTGTGGGAGCCACAAAGTTCTTCTTAGCGTTCTGGACATAAGCGTAGGTAATGGCATTCTTATCTGCGAAAGCAAGCTCGACATAGCCAATCGCTCCTGGAGTCTGCTTAATAAAGGCCGCAACACCAGGGTTGCCCTTGCCCGCCAGCCCACCCTTGGTCCAGTTCACAGACTTGCCCTCACCGATTCCGGCTTTAAACGCGGGGCTGACTTTGGCCAAGTAGTTGGTAAAAATCGCCGTGGTGCCAGAGCTATCTGAGCGGCTTACGGTGACAATGCGGCTTGCGGGAAGCTTGATGCCCGGATTCAGGCCACTGATGCGTGGATCGTTCCAGGCAGTGATCTTGTGAAGGAAGATATCCGCGATCACGGCACCCGTAAGCTTCAGGCCATTGGGAACTCCGGGGGCGTTGTAGGCAACGACGACAGCCCCTGCACACATGGGTAGATGCAGGATTTTTGGCGCACCCTTGAGCTCCTCGGCGTTCAGGGGGCTGTCGGAGGCACCGAAGTCTACGGTTTTTGCGGTGATGGCCTTGATGCCGCCGCCCGAGCCGATTCCCTGGTAGTTGACCGCCACTCCGCCTGTGGCCTTGTACTCTTTTGCCCAGTTGTTGTAGAGAAGCTCCGGAAACGTCGCGCCTGCGCCGGAGATTTGTTGAAATTTAAGATTTCGCATAGGTAGCATTAGCGTAAGGGATTTCTACACCTTCTTCGTTAATGAGGGCTTAAGAAGGCATTAATTTGATTTTAAGAAATATCTTCTCACGTGCTTGTATGAAACGGTTTTTAACCTTTGCCCGGTATACTCTCGTTATATTTAATCCTTGCTTAATACGATGAAGTCTAGGCAGTGCGATTATGAGAGCATAAATGGATATAACAACAATTAGCCTTCTGGTGCTCTGCCTGGTGATCGCGCTGGGTTTTGAGTTTGTTAATGGATTTCACGATACGGCCAATGCCGTCGCGACCGTGATCTACACCCGCTCCCTTAAGCCAACAGTGGCTGTGATCTGGTCGGGGCTGATTAACTTCTTGGGAGTTCTCAGTGTCCTAGGAGCGGGGGCAGGAGTTGCCTTTAAGATCGTCGGCCTGATTCCGACCGACATGCTGGTGGGAGCAAGCGGTTCGATGGGGATCTGGATGCTTCTCTCCATTCTGATCACTGCGGTGCTCTGGAACCTGGCCACGTGGTTTGTGGGGCTTCCCGCCTCTAGCTCGCACACGCTGATCGGCTCGATCACCGGCGTCGGGATCACCTGGGGACTGCTGGCGCACAAAGACGTTAATCTGGAAAAATTCTACGATACGCTCAAAGGGCTCGCTCTTGCACCTCTAGTGGGCTTTGGGGTCGCTGCGCTGATTTTTTTAGCGATGAAGGCCCTCATCAAGCGTCCTGAGCTGTTCCAGGAGCCCAAGGGTAACACGCCGCCACCCTGGCCGATTCGGCTGCTTCTGATCGGTACCTGCACCGGCGTGAGCTACTTCCATGGCTCCAACGACGGCCAAAAAGGCATCGGTCTGATGATGCTGGTTCTGATCGCGCTGCTGCCTGGTCAGTTCACGGTCAACCCGAACTTCAATGCGGAGAAGATCGGAACTACTCTCAGCACGGTGAAACAAGTCGAGGCGCTGGTGGAGCGGCCTGAGCTTGCCAAAGTGGAGAAGGCTGTCGAGGCCGACAAGCGTCTACACAAGATCGCGGAGCTGCTGGCCAATCGCGCCACGCTCACTGAGCTTCCCCTGACCGAGCAGACTGAGCTTCGCAAAGAGGCACTGAAGGCCGCCTCCGCCCTCAAGAAAGTTGCTAAAGAGAAGGGGCTGAGCGCGGAGGATAAAGACCTGCTCGATAAGGGGCAGAAAGAGATCAAGGCCACGGTTGAGTTTGTCGCGCCTTGGGTAACCGTGGCCGTGGCCCTCGCGCTGGGTGTCGGGACGATGGTGGGCTGGAAGCGCATCGTAGTGACGGTAGGCGAGAAGATTGGCAAGGCTCACCTCAACTATGGCCAGGGAGCGGCGGCAGAGATGACGGCGATGCTGACGATCATGACGGCTGATATGCTCGCCGCGCCGGTCTCCACCACGCACATTCTCTCCTCGGGAATTGCAGGCACGATGGCGGCCAACAAGTCTGGGCTCCAGTCCAAGACGATCCGCAATATCCTCATCGCCTGGGTGCTGACCCTGCCAGTGACGATCGTGGTCTCGGGCTTCATCTTCTGGCTCACCGCCGGACGGTTTATCCAGTAGGCAAAAGAAAACCGCCCGCTCTCTTGTTTTGAGAGTGGGCGGTTTTTTTGTGCGTTTTTAGTCGTCGCCAGGCTCTTTGGCGGCCTTGCGGCAGATGATCTTGATGGGGGTGCCTTCGAGCCCATAGGTCTTGCGGAGCTGGTTTTCGAGGTAGCGCTGGTAGGAGAAGTGCATCAGCTCAGGGTCGTTGACAAACAAGACGATGGTTGGTGGCTGGACGGCGGCCATCGTGGCGTACTTGACTTTGAGCATGCGGCCCTTTGTCTGGTACGGGCGAGCATCCACCGCATCGCGAATGAGCCGATTCAGCTCTCCGGTGGGGATGCGCATGGAGTGGTTCTCGGCAGCGTGGATCGCGGTCTCCAGAAACGCCCCGATTCCTGTGCTTTTAAGAGCGGAACAGAACGTGATGGGCGCATAGCTGGCGAAGGGAAGCTCATCACGCAGGGTCTGAGTAAAGATGCGCATGGGATTCTTCCCCGCGTTCTCCGCCAGAATCCCTTTACGGCCCTCATCCCACTTGTTCACACAGACCACAGAGGCGCGTCCTGCCTCATCGGCCATTCCGAGGACACGCTTGTCACCATCACGGAGACCCTCAATACTATCCACCACGGTGATCGCCACATCGCAGCGCTCAATGGCACGCTGGGCACGAAGCACGGAGTAGTACTCCACCGTCCCCTGGATCTTGCCCGAGCGCCGAATGCCGGCCGTGTCAATGAGCAAGAGGCGCTTGCCCTCGAACTCAAAGTAGGTATCAATGGCATCGCGGGTCGTTCCGGCGATGGGGGAGACAATAGTGCGCTCCTCGCCTAGGATCGCGTTGATCATGGACGACTTGCCCACATTCGGGCGGCCCACAATGGCAATGCGCACGGTCTCATCGCTGATGGTCTCGTCGCCCTCGGGAGGAAATGAGGCAACGACAGCATCGAGTAAGTCGCCGACGCCACGGCTGGAGATCGCGGAGACGGGGTAGAGCTCGCCGCCCAGTCCCAGGCTATAAAACTCCATCGCCTCAATATCGCGGTGGGGGTTGTCGGACTTATTGACAACCACAAAGAGCGGCACGGTCACGGCGCCGCGTAGCTCATCGGCGAGCTCACGGTCATTGGGCGTGACTCCCTGCGCGGCGTCACAGAGCATGAGGATGACATCGGCCTCCTCCATGGCAATCTGCGCCTGGATACGGATCTGCGCCTGCATGGGATCTTCCTCATCCATGCTGATGCCTCCCGTATCAATGAGAGTGTAGTTGCGCCCGTTCCACTCACCCTCAGCATAGAGCCGATCACGAGTGATTCCCGGAGTGTCCTCCACGATAGCAATTCTTTTGCCCGTGAGACGATTAAAGAGAGTGGACTTTCCGACGTTGGGGCGTCCAACGATGGCGACAATGGGTTTAGACATAACAGAGCCGCCTCCTTTCTGACAGAGTTAGGGCCGCATGGCGATTCACCACAGCGGCCCAACCGATCAGTATATCATGCTCGATGTCTTCGTCGGAGTAGGCATAAACCAGAGAAGCCTGTGAGAAGCAAGAGTAGCGTGGACGGTTCAGGAGCTGCCGTGCTACTGAGAGTGCTGACCTGAAAGTTGTCGAACTGCGCGCTCTGGTTGGCGGCGCTGTTGTAGTTCCAGCCAAAACCAAAGTGGGTGAGAGGCGTACTGGTGTAGGTATTGTCCGTCACGCCGCTCCCAATCTGCGAGGCGACGGTGCTGGGATCGCTCCAGTTGCTTGCGCCATCATCACGGACGAAGAGTTTCCAGCTATCGGTGCTCGGGGCGTAACGCACCTTGACACTGAAGTAGTTGGCAAAGCCTGACAGATCGGCGGCACCACTGGAGATCATCATCGTGAGATTAGAATCCGCGTCCAGCCCCCCAGCAAACTTTACCAGCCGAATCGGATCGGGCGCTCCTGAGTTTCCGTAGGCGATCGCGTAGCCATTGGCCGTGGTGAAATCACTCCCAGTTGCACCAAGGACGACGGCGAGGCTGTAGTTTCCCGCACCAAAGCCGCCCGGATCGCTATTACGATTGCTCTTGGCATTGAAACTCCACTCCAGCTCCTGAGTATTGCTGGCGAGGCTCTGTTGAAACGAGGTGAAACTCGACGTGGTTCCGGTGACAAAGACACGCCCTGAGGCATTTGCCGCCGCCGTAGCATCGTTGGTGAGGCGGAGAAAATCGCTGGCAGGAATGCTCGCCCCGCCATCGCCTGCAGTCGCCGTGGTGGTGTAGGTCGTCGGTGCGCTGACGGTGAGGGCGGCGCGGTTGAAGTTATCAGAAAAGAGCGTAGTCTGGGCCGTGGCGGGCAGGGCTAAAAGGAGCGAGACGAGCGAGGCAAAAGCGAGATTTAGGTTGCGGTTCATGTTTTTGGGTTCTCCGCCTTCAGAACGGTTGAGACCCCCAGATTCTGATAAAATCCGCAAAATTTATTTTTCCCTTTAGCATGGACGGTGAACGTCCCGCTTTGGGGCCTCTGGCCGCCGACTCGTGCCTCGTCGGTAAATCTCCGCCGAAGGCGCGGCGGAACGCCCCAAAGCCCGACGTTCACCGTCGAGGCGACATGCGTCACGAGAAAATTTATTTTTCTCGGTAGAATAGGGCTATGGATCCACTGGCACTGACGCGACGGCACTTTCTGACAAACTCCACCCTCGGGCTAGGGGCACTGGGGCTGGGTAGCTTAGAGGCTCCCGCATTTGCTGCGACTCACTTCGCACCCAAGGCGAAGCGGGTGATCTATCTGTTCCAGAGCGGTGGTCCGGCGGCGCAGGATCTTTTTGACAACAAGCCGCTTCTCCGGGAGAAACACGGCCAGCCGCTCCCTGACTTTGTGCGACGCGGTCAGCGCCTCACCGGGATGAGTGCCAACCAGGCCGAGCTGCCGCTCGCGGGCTCCGCGTTTAATTTTGGGCGCGCCGGCAAGTGTGGGATGGAGCTCTCCGAGGTAATGCCGGAGACCGCCAAGATCGCCGACGAAATGTGCTTGGTGCGCTCGATGTGGACGGAAGCCATCAACCATGACCCGGCGATCACGTTTTTTCAGACCGGAAGCCAGATCGCAGGGCGACCGTGTTTAGGGGCGTGGGTGAGCTACGGCTTGGGCTCGATGAACGAGAACCTGCCGAGCTTTGTGGTCTTAGTGACGGCCAATCAGGGCGACCAGCCACTGTACTCTCGGCTCTGGGGCAGTGGGTTCCTAGATGCGCGCTTCCAAGGGACGCAGTTTCGTGCAGGGAAGAGTCCGGTGCTCTACCTCAATAACCCGGAGGGGATTTCGCCCCAGAGCCGACGTGCGCTTCTGGACACGCTTGGGGCGCTTAGCAAGCTCCAAACCCAAAACACGCTCGACCCCGCGATTGAGAGCCGCATGGCCCAGTACCAGCTGGCGTATCGGATGCAGACTAGTGTCCCCGAGGTCACCGATCTCTCCCAAGAGCCCGACGAAACTTTCGCGCTCTACGGCGAAGATGCCCGCAAGCCCGGTACATTTGCCGCCAACTGTCTTCTGGCGCGGCGTCTGGCCGAAAAAGGTGTGCGCTTTATCCAGCTCTACCACCAGGGCTGGGATCACCACGGCGGCCTGCCCGGTGCGATGCGTGGCCAGGCAAAACTCACGGATAAAGCGTCTGCGGCGCTGGTTTTAGATCTCAAGCGGCGCGGGATGCTCGATGACACACTGGTGATCTGGGGCGGGGAGTTCGGGCGCACGAGCTACTCGCAGGGGAAGCTGGAGAAAAATAACTATGGTCGGGATCATCACCCGCGGAGCTTCTCACTCTGGATGGCAGGCGGTGGGGTCAAGCGCGGCTTCACCTATGGCCGCACCGACGACTACGGCTACAACATTGCGGATGAAAAGGGCAACCCCTTAACCCCGAGCAAAGACCACTTCACCCCCGGCGTCGTGCACGTCCACGACTTGCAGGCGACCATCCTACAGCTTCTCGGTTTCGACCACACCCGCCTGAGTTACCGCTACCAAGGCCGAGACTTCCGCCTCACCGATGTCCACGGACATGTCGTAAAAGACTTGCTGGCGTAGGATCGTTATGAATGGATTGATAGAACTCAAGGATAAGAGAGTTCAGATATGCTTCAAGAGTGAGCGGGCTTTTTGAACGTGACCACTCTTGCTCGAAATACTCTTTGATCTCTTGCAATGCGGACTCAATGTAATTCGGGTCACGATCGCGATCGTGGTGTTGGTGCATCGGATCGAGGCGTATCCCCCAGCGTTCTACCTCTGCCCTAATCTCCCAGTTGTGCGAGCCGTCCGGATTCCGTGAGTAGAAAGTGAGCATGAGGCAGTAGAGATGCTTGTCCATACTTGCCGTGTGCTCTGATGTGAGAGGAAGGTGCTTAACTTGACCTTCCCAGTAGGGGAATGTCGCGTTGAATATCTCCCAGAAACGCTGGATATAGGGTGCATCGCGGCGCTGCACCTCGTCTCGCCAGTGTCGAACTGCTTCGCGTGCGACTTCTGTTTCCTGAAGAAGATTCTGCTGCACCAGCAGTGCTTCTGCCTCGTCTTGGGAATAGTCTTCGCCGTAGTAGCAGCCAGGGCCAAATTGACCAAGCTGACAGCCCGGACACGCGTAGTGGATTCTCCAGAGAGAACCCGCCATCGGATGCACTTGGATGCTATAGACGAGCCAGCACCCGCAATGGAAACACTGTGTTGGTCTTGGGTAGGTTGCCATGAGGGGCTTTATTCGGGGGGAGCCGACCCACGGCTGAGGAGAACGAGTGTGGTGATGATGCCGGGGACAAAGGCGACGCCACCCGCCAAGATGCCGTAGACCCAAATCCCAACGACACCCGAGTTGCGGGAGTCGCCGTAGTCAACGCCATCGATGAGCTTGAAGAGGCAGGCATTGACCCCGATCACTACCGCGACAATCACCCGCCCGAGCAGCCAGCCCCGGTGGACGCCTGGGACGAAGAAGACGGTGAACGTCAGCGCGATAGCAACAAACGCACCGAGGATGCCGGCTCGCTCCAGAAACGTATTGCCTGTCGGGGTTGGTGGGGCGTTTCGCGAGGCCAGCCAGCAAGCGAGCAGAAAAAACAGCATCCAGAGGAGCTCAGGGCCAAGAAGAAAAGCGAAGCGTTTCATGATTGTTAAGATAGTACCGGCTTAATGACTTCGCCGCTGACATCGGTGAGGCGCATGTTTCTGCCGCTGTAGGGGTAGGTGAGCTTGGTGTGCTCCAGGCCAAGCAGGTGCAAGATAGTTGCGTTGAGGTCGTAGACGGTCTGGACATTCTCAGAGGCGACATAGCCCAGCTCATCAGACGCGCCGTAGATCGTGCCGCCTTTGATTCCCGCACCCGCAAGCCAGACCGAGAATGCTTTCGGGTTGTGATCGCGACCCGTGCCGCCCTCGGTGAAGGGCATGCGGCCAAACTCGGTGTGAAAGACGACGAGCGTATCGTCAAAAAGCCCACGCTGCTTGAGGTCTTTGAGCAGGCCCGCGACAGGAATATCTATCTCCCGAGCGCGTTTTTCGTGGTTGGCGACCATCCCATTGTGCGCGTCCCAGCTCTGGTCAAAGACCCCACCGCCGGAGTAGATCTGCACAAAGCGCACGCCCCGCTCCACAAGCCGGCGTGCCAGCAAGCACTGCCGCCCGACCAGCTCCGTCTCGGGCTTGTCCATCCCGTAGAGCGCCTTGGTAGCCTCGGTTTCTTTGCTTAGCTCCACGGCTTCCGTGGCCTCTGACTGCATGCGATACGCCAGCTCATAGGAGCGAATGCGGGCGGAAAGCTCTTGCTCCTGGGGGCGCTCCCGCAGAAACACGTCGTTGAGCTGGTGCAAGAAATCTAATTGCTCGCGCTGCTTCTCGGGTGAGAGACCCGTGGGGGGCTTGAGGTTGAGCACGGGCAGGCCGGAGCTGCGAAACTGGACGCCTTGGTAGTTGCTTGGCAGAAAGCCCGCGCTCCAGTTGCCCGCACCGCCTCCCACCAAGGCTCTCGGATCGGTCATGACAACAAAGGCCGGAAGATTTTGATTTTCCGTGCCGAGGCCGTAGCTCACCCAGCTTCCGAGGCCCGGTCGGCCCGCCAGGATCGAGCCCGTGAGCATATGGTAGACCGCTGGGACATGGTTGTTGCTCTCCGAGCGCATCGAGCGGATCAGGGCAAGGTCGTCCGCGCAGCCGCCGATATGGGGCAGAAGATCACTCACCGGCATGCCGCACTGGCCGTAGTTTTTAAAAGCCCAGGGACTCTTCATGAGCTTGCCCGGAGCGCTCCGTCCGCCCGTATCGAACTCCTTGCGGCCCGCCACCGAGACCCCGTCTTGCTTGATCAGCTCGGGCTTGGGATCGAACGTGTCCATGTGCGAGAGGCCACCGAAGCAGAAGATCGAGATAACTCGCTTGGCTTTGGCGGGAAAGTGGGGCTTCTTAGGGGCGAGGGGGTCTTGTGCTTGCGCTTCACTTGCTAGCAGAGAACTTAGTGCCATCGCTCCGATCCCGCCACCAGCTCGGGCAAGGAACGCACGGCGTGGGATATAGCCAGGTTTCACAGCACTATTGTACTGGGTTTTAGTTACTAAGCGCGTGGGTAAGCTGGTGTGCGAGACGAGTGAGTCCGGGGAAAGGATGCGTTGCCAGCAAGGGGAGCACGCTTTGGAGTGAGACACTTGCCTCAAGTTTGTCACCGAGCTGGTGCAGGGCAGTCCCACGAATCAGCGCCCGGTGGGCTTGATCGTAGACCACGAAGTTTTTTCCCGTATTTTGGGGCATAGAAGGGCAAATGTTGAGTTTTTCGAGTGCCTTTATGGGGTGTCCAAACTCACACAGCTGCTCTGCATACTGACGACGTCCATGAAGCTCACGTGCAAGTGTCGGGGCGGTCTGAATGCTTTGCTCAAGATAGAAACAGGCACGATCAACCTGGCCACAGACGACAAATTTTTTGAAGATCTCTTCGCACCAGTCGCTCTTGTTTCGGGCATTGATTCGACTCTCAAAGGTCAACAGCATCTCCAGTGCGGCCTGGGGCTGTGTATGAGAAAGTGCGTCGGTCATTGCCGAAAGAGCGAGGAACTGTCCCCGAGAAAGCGGATGTGACTCGCTTCTTATGCTGTCGAAGACCCGCTTAGAAACGTGAAGTCCTTCGTGGAATTTATGGTGACAGACCAAGTGGTTGGCGAAGTGCCCCCAGACTGCTACGGCATGGGACTCGCTAATTCGATTTTGCTTATAGAGGGTCCAGTGTCGGCTTGCCACGGCAAGATAGTGCAGGTCGACATCAAAGGGAGCTACCTCAAGCTCATCAATCACCACTTCAAGAGCATCTTTATCCAAGGGAAGCTCCTCATGGTTTTGCCAGGCACGTGTTGCCAATCCCTTCTCTTCGAGTTCGGTAGCGCCCAGTGCAAGACAGAGAGCCCGTAACCTATCTTGCTCGGGCCAGCAGTCGTTATTCTCCCAGCGCGAGAGCAGGGCCTGTGTCACCCCGACCGTGCGTGCGGTGTCCGCTTGGGAGCGATTTGCCCGCTGCCGGAGTGCACGAAGAAGCTCACCGCCGCTCACGGGAAGTTTTTGATCCTCGGAGATCATTTGTGCCAGATAGCGCTCCGCCTGCGGGGTTCCGAGCTGCTGCAAGCACTGCCGACAGAGAGGCTCGGGAATCTCCAGAACTTCTAGGACTTTGAGCAGCTCGGGGGCATGGGGCCGCACCTTGCCTGCTTCCCAGCGAGAGAGAGTTGCCTTGCTGACCCCCGATTTTAGTGCCAGTGCTCCCAGAGAGAGCTGGCGCTCCTGCCTTGCCTGTTGAATGACGTAAGCAATCATGTGCTCTTTATTATCGGCATTTTTACGGGAAATTAGAGAAGTGTAAGGAGGGACGGTGTTACAAGTTTTGTTGTAAGTATCGCAAGAAAAATATGTGTTTCATCTCTTTTAATATTCCTGGGAGATGTCATTTCTCTGCCAATCAACTTGAGTGTTAGCCCATGAGAGGCTAACTCTAGGAGATCTACAAAAATGAAATCGACTGTAAAAAAAGCCTTCACGCTCGTTGAGATAATGATCGTTGTCCTGATCATTGGGATTCTGGTGGCGATTGCCGTCCCGAACTTTATCAAAGCGCGAGAGACCTCTCGCTCACGCTCTTGTATCCAGAACCTACGCCAGATTGAGAGCACGGTACAGCAGTGGGCGATGACCAATAATATTCCCAGTACCCATCCCAACGCTGTGGTGATTGCCGATCTTTGTGTTGACCATCCGACGTGGGGAAATAAGTACCTGAAATCCATGCCGATTTGTCCGTCAGGGGGGACTTATCCCAATCCTATGGTAAACGCGACTCCCACTTGTAGTATCGGGACAGCAGCCACTCCTGCCCATGTGATGCCTTAAAATATCTTTCTGTGCGGCACGCGAAAAGATTTCTACACTACAGGAGCAAGGATAGCTCCTGTGGTTTTTTAGGGCCGAGCTTTCCAAGTTTCCTGACGAGCCATTTGGACAAACGTGGTATACTCCTGACTGGAGCGCACGATTCGTGCGCGGATGTCGTTTCTAGATGCCTCCCTAGCAGTGACCCGCCGCCCCGTTGTTGGTTATTTGTGGCGTGAGCGTGAGCTGGAATGGGTTGAGGCGTCTCTCTTTAAATAACCGCTTTTACTAGGAGTACCCCATGCGACGACGGCGCAATGCCGCCTCTGCCGACGATGAAAACGTCGTGCCCGATGCTACGTCAAGTAGCCCTATTATTGATAGCACTCCCGTTCTTGACCCAGAACCCGAACCTGCGAAGACCCGTCGGCGAAGTCCCCGCGCGAAGGTGGCTGCCGCTCCCGTGGAAGAAGCTCCCTTGGTTGTGGAGCCCGAGACTGTCTCGGAGCCTGCTCCCGTAGCGGAAAAGCCACGGCGAACTCGTAAACCGCGTGTGGTGGTCGAAGAGACGGTTGTACCAGAGCCAACTGTTGTCGTGGAGCCGGTGGCCGTGGAGCCTGAGGTTCGACCTGTGGTTCCTGCTGAGTCTGCCTCGCGCCGTCGTCGTTCACGTCCGAAAGCCGAGCCGCTCGCGCTGGAAGATGCTCAGGCGATCCTGGCCGAAGTAGCTCCTGAGGCACCGATTATCATTGCCGCAGCAGAGCCCGTTGCAGCCAGCGAGCCCGAAAAGAGTGAAGGCCGCTCGGGCAACCGCCGCCGTCGGGGACGAGGTGGCAATAAGTCCGCCGTCGAGCCCACTCCCGAGCCTGAGGTCGCCGAATCAGCCGACGATGACGCAGGGAAGTCCCGCCGTACCCGTGGCCTTCGCCGCACCCGTACCGTGGCTGCACCCACGCTCATGGTCTCTGGCGACGAACCCCGTGTGTATGCGCCGCCGGTTGAGGAACCAGAGGAGGCACCCGTAGCGGAGGCAGACTCTCGCCGTATTCGTGGTCGCCAGCGCCGCCCCCCGGTCTCGGTGGTTGCCGCGCTCTTACCGCCTCCCATCGCGGGCTTGATCGCCCCGCTTGCTGAGCCGTTGCCACCTGTCTATGTGCCGCTTCCTGCGGAGGTTCTCGCCAACCTTGTCGAGGCCAAAGTCGCGGTTCGTAAGGGTGTTGCGGAGCTGCTCATTGGCGGCGAGCCAAGGCTTCCGATGCTTTGCTTCGTCAACACCGAGATGGGCGAGGAGTTTCTTTCCGTTGCCCAGCGCCAGATTCGCTTTGCCTACGAAGCCGGTGTGCGCCTCTTTACCGTGCTGTGCCACCTCCCCTGGAAGACCCGCTCCGGTGAGCGCCGCTTCGACTTACTAGACAGTGTGATCGGCTTTGTGGCAGAGAACGCTCCCGAAGCCCTTGTGCTGCCTCGTCTGATCTTCTCGCCGCCCGCCTCGTGGGTACGGCAGAATCCCGGTGAGATGGTGCGCTATGCCAGTGGTGAGCAGGGCGATGTCTCGCTCGGCTCACGGCTCTTCTGGGAGGGCGAGGCCGAAGAGGCACTCCGCGCCGCCGTCGAGCATGTCGCGCAGGGACCGCACGCCAGTCGTGTCTTTGGTTTCTACTTAGAGCACGGCGAGTGGCTTCATGAAAAAGGGGTTGGCTACGATCTCTCCGATGCCAATGTCGCTGCGTTCCGTTCCTGGCTACGCGCACGCTATAAGAACTCCGTGGTCGCGTTTCGCGCCGCTTGGTACAGTGGCAGTGTCTCCTTTGAGACGGTTCAGATCCCTTCGTGGCCGGTTCCGTCGGGGCCGGGAGTCTTCCTCAGCCCGAAAGAGGCACAGTGGTCCGATTTCCATCGCTTTATGAGTGAGCGAGTCGCCGAGGTGATCAACCGCCTCGCAAAGGCCGTGAAAGAGGCGTCGGGCGGACGTAGCGCCGTGGCCGTAAGCTGTGGCTATACGCTTGAGCTTGCTCGGACGAGCTCGGGGCACCTCGCCCTTGCTGAAGTTCTGGCCTCGCCCCATGTGGATATTCTGACGGCACCGCTCTCCTACAATGGACGGCTTCCCGGTGGCGCCGCGCCGCTCCCGCTCCCGATTGAGTCTGTGGCGCTTGCGGGGAAGCTCTGCATCCTCGAAGACGACACCAAGACGTTTCTTGCCAGTGGCACGACGCCGGATACTTACAATCCCCACGTTCCGACCGTCGAGGGAACCCGCGCGGTTCATGTCCGCAACTTTGGCGCTGCTTTAGCCCATGGTGCTGGGATTTCCTACATGGATCTCTGGGGCGAAGGCTGGCTTGATGACCGGGAGACCTGGGAGTTTCTGGGAGGGCTACGCGAGATTGCGGAGCTCTACGCCACCCGCCGCCGCAACCCAAGAGTTCGTGCGAACGCCGACCCTGATGTTGCTGTGATCGTGGATGAGGCGAGCTTCTTCGATGTTCGCGATGAGCGCCTCCTCGAGAAGCTGATCTCTGAGCAGCGCGATGTTCTGCTCCGCTCGGGAGCGCGGATTGGTTTCTACCTTCAGTCAGACCTGTTACGGAAGAACTTCCCCGAGAGCCCGCGGCTCCTGATCTTCCTAAATGCCTTCCGAATAGAGCCTGCGGTGCGAGCTGCAATTCGAGAGCGCTGGCAAGAGGATGGTCGGACACTAGCCTGGATCTTTACACCTGGTGTTCGTGAGGAGAGCCTCGCAGAGCAGGCAGAGGTCTTTGGGATGCACCTGAAGTTCCAGCCATTTGCCTCCAAGCTCGGAAGCCGCGTGTTCTCGGATGCACGCCTGCCTCTCACAGAGGCGCTTCGTGGTCAGAAACTGGGCGATGAAGTGCGGGTGAACCCCACGCTGACGGTCTCGGACTCCCGTGCCCAAGTGGTGGCGGAGTACGGAAACGGCAATGGGTCTTTGGCAGTGCGTAAGCATCCGCGCTGGCAGTCCGTGTTTATCGGGGAGCCTGTCTTAACCCAAGCTCTGCTGCGTGGTCTCTACCGCCAAGCAGGGGTTCCGATCTACGCTGCGGATGACGATGTGGCCTGGGTGGGGGATGGCATGCTCTGTCTGCACTCTGCGCCGGGTGGTGGCACGACGGTTTATCTGCCCGAAGACTCGGTTCTGCATGACTTTGTCTATGGGGAGACCTTGGCCCGTGACGGACGCGGGGCGCGTCTCTCAATGCCTGTCAATGGGACACGGCTTCTCTACTTTGGCCCCACAGCCGAGGCAGAGCGCTTCGGTGCCGAGCCTATTGGGGCA
>NZ_JANNYP010000773.1:0-2766 GCF_031410135.1 Armatimonas sp.
GTTCCAGAGCCTTTCGGGCACTACTTGCCTCAAGCTCCCCGAGTCCCACAACAAAGACACAACCGTCCACGTGGCTCAGCACGTGACGACCGGCCTCACTGCTCAAGACATTGGGGGCATCGAAGATCACAATATCGGCCAAGCGTGGTGCGTGCTTCCGCACAAAGTGCTCCAACCGAGGCGAGCTAAACTGTGTCGCAGGATCGTGGCGCTCTGTGTCCCCCACAGGAAGAAGGCGTAGACGAGGAACACCGGTCTCTAGGATCACCTCAGAGGGTGAGGTGATAGCCATGGAGAGAAGATCCACCAGCCCTGGCGTGGCGGACGCGAAGTCTCCCCCGAAAATCCGGTGAAGTAAGGGATTGCGTGCTTCCATATCGACGAGTAAGACACTGCGCCCCTGACGTGCGGCAGCAATCGCCAAGTTAGCGGCAACGGAGGTTCGTCCCTCGTGCTCATGTGTGGAAGTAACCGCAAGGGTCATGCGGTGCAGCTCTCCCTGCGACAGGCGTAAGAGCGTCTCCTGAAAGAGATGTCCGTAGGCAGCCTCTAGCTTCGGCGCACCTGCCGTAGGACGTGGCAGTTCGCCCAGGACAGTCAGTCCCAGCTCTTTTTTTGCCCTCTCGGCACTCTCCAAACGCTTCCCACGAAACCCCGGTATTCGCATTCCTACAACACCTACCTCCGTCTACTTTTACGACTCCCCCGTATTATTGGCAGGAATCCTCGGAATCTGGACAGGCTAGTATTGTAGCCCGTTGCGCTTAGCCGCTACAATACTTCCATGAGACTCTCTCTGGACTATGGCCGCATGGGCCTGATGGTAGATTTGACGGGTCGCGATGTGCGCCATGTTCTGGGGCTCACCCCCGCACCACCTCTCGCTTCCCCCTCGGATTCCGTACGTGACGCTCTGCTGACCGCCGAGCTGCCGCGCCTAGCGGTAGGCAAGCGTAGCGCCTGCATCATCATCTGCGACTTCACACGCCCCGTACCCAACCAGCTTATCTTAGGAGAGATTCTGCCGCTACTTGGTCTTGCGCCAGAAAGCATTACGATTCTTATCGCCACGGGTACCCACCGCGCCAGCACTCCTGCAGAGCTATTGGACTTGCTGGGCAAAGAAATCTTACACAGCGGCGTGCGCGTGATAGACCACGATTGCGACGACCCAGCGACCAATCGCTTTATCGGCACCAGTCCAGGAAACTTGCCGATTTATTTGGACACCCACTGGCTTGATGCCGAGCTAAAAATCACCGTCGGGCTGATCGAGCCGCACTTTATGGCGGGCTACTCGGGCGGGCGCAAGCTCGTGATGCCGGGCGTCGCAGGCCGCGAGACGATCCAAGCCTGGCACTCGCCGCAGTTCTTAGAGCATGATAACGCACGCAACGGCGTGCTGGATAACAACCCGGTTCATGAGGAAAACACGGCCATTGCGGCGTTTGCTCCCGCCGATCTGATCTGCGATGTCACGCTCGATGAGCAGCGGCGCGTCACGGGCGTTTTCTGCGGTCACTGGATCACCGACTGGCGGCGCGGCACGGAGTTTATCGCCCAGCAGGCCCGACCGCTTATCCCTGAGGCCGTGGATGTCTGCCTCACCAGCGGCGGCGGCTACCCACTGGACGCGACATTTTATCAAGTCGTCAAAGGCATCGTCGGGGCCTATCCCATTGTCAAGCCTGGCGGCACCGTGATTATTGCCGCGCAGATGCAGGAAGGCATCGGGAGCGCCCACTTCCGCGAGACCCTCGAAGCCCACTCGGATTTGGATACCCTCGTCGCGCAGATGAGCGCCCCCGGCTGGAACCCCCTCCCCGACCAGTGGCAAGTGGAGATGCTCGCTCGCGCCTGCCGAAATCATAAAATCATCGTCGTCACCGAGCCCGAGCGTGCCAAAGAGCTGCGCGGCTGCCATGTGGACGCCGTGGGAAGTATGGACGAAGCCCTCGCCCGAATCTCGCCCGACGCAACTATCGCCATCATTCCTAAAGGCCCCTACGTGATCCCAGCAATACAAACAGAAGTTTGATATACTGGATTCGTGCTCATTACCGAGATCGAGGTGCGCTCTGTGGTCACGCGGCAGAAGAGTCCCGGACGGATTCCCTTTGACGTGACGATCAACCCCTACCGTGGCTGTTTGTTTGGCTGCGCGTATTGCTACGCCAGCGAGTTTGTCTACGAGAGTCCCGAGAAGCGCGCGGCGTGGGGCGAGTGGGTTGAGGTGAAGAAAAACGCGGTGGATGCCCTCCAGCGCGAGAGCCGCAAAGTGACGGGCCAGCGCGTGTTTTTCTCGTCGGCTACTGACCCGTACCAGCCGCTGGAGAAGCGCCTTGGGCTGACGAGGGCTTGCCTGGAAGTGCTGCTCATGGCCGCACCCGCTCAGCTACATATCCAGACCCGCTCGCCGCATATCCTGCGCGACATCGAGCTTCTCCAGCGCTTCGGAGATAGCCTCACCGTTGGCATCTCCATCCCCACCGACAGCGATGTCGTGCGGAAAGTCTTCGAGCCCCGTGCGCCCTCGATCTCCCGTCGCCTCAAAGCCGCCAAAGAGCTGCGCGACGCCGGGATTGCCGTCAGCGCCTCGGTCGCGCCGCTGCTTCCGTGCACACCCAAGCGTCTGGCAAAGCTGCTCCAGCCCGCCGTCTCCGAAGCCTGGGTCAGCGGGATGAACTTCCACTGGAAAGAGACCGAGCTGCGCCAGCTCTACACCGAGCGCGGCTGGGAGCACTTTCTCAGCCGTGCCCACCGCCT
>NZ_JANNYP010000774.1:0-2929 GCF_031410135.1 Armatimonas sp.
GTTAAGCCCGTGCCGATCCCCGAGCGGGTCGGGGAGCCTTCGGTGTTTAAGCACGTGGTCTACATCATCAAGAAAAACCAAACCTATGATGGCGTCTTTGGCGACATGAAAGAGGGCAATGGGGACGTTAAACTCTGTACGTTCTCCGAGGAAGTGACCCCCAACCACCACGCGCTCGCCCGGCAGTTTGTGCTCCTCGACAATACCTACACCAGTGGGACGAACTCCGCCGACGGCCACCAGTGGACGGTCTCTGGGGTGGCCAATGGCTACATGGAGCAGAACTACGCCGCCCACACGCGCTCGTATCCCTACGACGGCGGCGATGCGCTCTCCGGCTCGCCGACGGGCTTTTTGTGGACGGCGGCGCTGGCCAAGAAAAAGTCGGTGCGGGTCTACGGGGAGTTTGTCAACAAGCCCGTGATCACCGATACCCAGACGGGAAAAGCTGTGCGCCCCGACTGGAAGACACTCTGGGATGACTATAAACAAAACAATGGCAAGCGCTACACCATCAAGCCCGGCACTGACAACGCCGCGCTCCGCCCCCTGCTCCACCCCACCTATATCGGCTTCCCCTCCACGGTCTCGGACCAGTGGCGCGCCGACCAGTATGTCGCTGATATAGACAGCTTTGAGAAATCCGGCACGATGCCCAATCTCTCGATCCTGCTCCTGCCCAACGACCATACAGCGGGCACGCGAGCCGGTAGCCCCACACCCCGCGCCACCGTGGCCGACAACGACCTCGCGCTGGGCCGGATCGTGGAGCGTATCAGCAAGTCGAAGTTCTGGAAAGAGACCCTGATCCTGGTGATCGAGGACGACTCCCAGTTCGGGGTGGACCACATGGACGGCCACCGCACCGTCGCGCTCTGCATCTCGCCCTACACCCGGCGCGGCAGTGTTAATAGCACGCTCTTCAACCACACCAGCTTTATCCGCACGATTGGCCTCGCGCTCGGCTTCCCGGCCATGAACCGCTTCGATCGCACCGCCACGCCCCTCACCAGCTGCTTCACCGCCACACCCGACACAGCATCGTATACTGCCGTTCCTAATCGCATCCCGCTGGACGAATTCAACGTGGCCAAAACGGCGCTCTCCGGCGAGGCACGCCGCCTCGCCGAGGCCTGTGAGCAACTTGACTGGGACGATGTGGACAAAGCCACCGCAAACGCCGGGTCGAGCGGGAGGATGTCCACGAGCATATCGGCATACTGGCTCTGCGACGCTGAATACTGATAGGAGCCTTTCGTGTATGCCCGCTTCTGGTTGTCTTTGTAGATCTCCAGAAACTCTTTTCGCGCCTCGGCTGCCCGCTGCGCCGCTGAGAGCAACGGGTTCTCCAGAAGGCGTTTTTGCAAGACCCGCACCGTCTCGGGCGTCTCACGGCCTTCTTGTCTTAGGTAGTCAAGCGTTGTTCTCGTCATTCCCCCGGAGGCGAGCGCGGCGAACTCAGCGGGCTTTAGGAAGGACAGAAGCGCGGGCAACATCTGGTCGCCGTTCTTGTATTTTTTGAGAGTATCGAGCGCGGCGCGTGCCTCGGTCTCTTTCTTCAGATAGAAAAACCCCAGCGCTTGCAGCCCCCAGTGCCCCTTATTATCGGGTTCGGCTAGCAGCTTCGCCTCAGCATCGGCAGGGGAAGTCTCGGGGACTCCCAGAAACACCGCCTGGCACAGCTCGATCCCGGTCAGGTCTTTGACGTAGGGAGTGAGTGCAGCGCGGGCCGAAGGAACCACCTCGGGCAAGTTATGGTGCACGGCGCAGTCTAAGATTTTAGAGAGCGTGGTGAGACGTGTCCAGCGGTCGTCGCTGCCTTTTTCCAGCGCCTTGCCCTTTGTCTCCAGAGTTTTGCCACGCTCGATTCCGGCGAGCAGCGCTGCCGTGGCGGCTTTTGCGTCTTTGCGGACGGTTATTTCATACTCGGCCAGAAGCGGGGCGCGGAAGCCGTCTATGTCATGCTTATTGTGAAACGAGACACTCTCGGCGTAGAAACCCACGTGTAGTCCCTCGGTGACCAGTAGCGTCACCAAGCCTTGGTAGGTGCCTTTCTTATCCGTGCAGAGCGCTCGTGCCCGTGCCAGTGTCGCCTGCGCCCCGGCGGCATCGCCCGTCTGTTTCTGTGCCAGTGCCAGCTTGACATGCAGCGGGAGAAAGTTTGCGAAGTACAGTTTTCCCACACTTGCGACCTCCCCGCCGTCGCCCGGATCTAACTCAATTCCGACGCTCGGCAAGAGCTTTTTCGCTTGCGCAAGATACGGCGCGGCCAGAGATTTCTGGGCATAGGCAGGCGCGACAGTTCCTACCACAAGTAGGACAGCAGGTAACAGGTAAAGAGTTCGAGTTGTTTTCATGATTTTCCCAGAGATTTCCGAGGTGCCGGGACAAGTCCTTGCCCCGGCGTGAGGACTCAGCCAACATCGCCCATATCGCGAACACTTACGACCTTTCCGGTCTTATCGCTCACAGTGACAGATTTGAGGTCACCTTTCTTCGGCTCAATGTAAAACGTGTGCATTTGCTGCTTTTCACTGAACGTCGGCATGTCTTTGTGGCGCTCATCGCGCTTCCCTGGCGCTTTTTTCAACGCAATAGCAAGAGCCTGCTTTACCGTAAGCTTCGGTACGACGACTTTACTCACGGCTCTGGTTTTCTGCGCCACGGTGACGACACACTCATAGCCTTTGGTATCCAAAACATGAAAAATCCAGAGTGGGCCATCGGGCTGGAGTTCACTATCAATTTTTTTACCGGGAATCTTGTCCGTAGCAATTTTCCATGCTTCATCCTCGTGAAGCTCGGCACTTGTTTTTACTGCTGGAGAAGTTGGCGGAGGCGCTTCTTGGGCGTAACTTTGAACCGTTTGGCCAAGAAGAAGAAGCGATGCTAGAAGAATTCGAGTTATTTTCATTTGAGTATACTCCAC
>NZ_JANNYP010000775.1:0-3907 GCF_031410135.1 Armatimonas sp.
AGGGACGGGCTTGGCTCGGGACAGGGGTCTTGGCCTACGAGACGGCAGTCTACGACTTAACTTACCGTGCCCTAGACGAGGCTCTACGACTGGCACGACTCAGCCAAGACGGCTGGGCCGAGGGTGAGGCGCTCCGTGTGCTAGGACTCGCCCACTGGAACCAGGGCCGCCCCGATCAGGCACGAGATCTCTATCTGCAGAGCCAGGAGTGTTTTGTACGATGCCAGCACAAAGGGGGGCAGGCCTCGGTTCTGGCGAGCCTGGGGCACTTGGCGTGGAACCTGGGTCAGCTCCAGGAAGCCAGCACGTATAATCGCCAGAGCCGTGCCCGCTTTCAGGAGCTGGGTGACGAAGCCGGGCTGGCGGAGATCAACGCGAACTTAGGGCTGATCGCCCGTAGCCTCGATGACTACCCCGCAGCGCGGCGCTATATGAACGAGGCACTGGAGGCACGGCGACGGCTCGGGATGCGAGCAGGAGTCGCCGCAGTTGTTCATCAGCTTGGGGTGCTCTCCTACCTGGAAGCCCGCCATGACGATGCCATCCCGTACCTAAAAGAAAGTGCCCAGCACTGGCGCGAGCTGGGCGATCCCGGCTGGCTTGCACTCTCCCTCTACTACCTGGGCCTCGTTCAGAAAGCACAGCGAGCGTTTCCCGAAGCGATTGCTTCGCTGAGTGAGTCACTTCAGCTCCGCCGCCAACAAGAGGCAAAGCGCTCTATCGCGGGGCTTCAGTATGCTCTCGGGGCAATCTGGCTAGAGCAAAAGCAGTACGATGATGCCATCCCTGCCCTGCACGAGAGCGCACAGCTTCGGCTGGAGATTGGCCTGCCTGTCTTCGGTGGCGAGTCCCTGGATGTTTTAGCCTGCCTGCACACCCGCCAAGGCAAGGCAGCTCTCGCCGTCCCGTATCTAAGCTACGCCGCAAAGCTCCGTGAGGGCAAGGACGAAGTCGAAGACAAGCACCCCCACCGCGATGAGGCCACCTGCACCACAAAAGAAGCGCTCCCAGAGTGCCAGTGGCAGCAGCTCTGGGAGCAAGGAGCCGCTTTGGACTCCCTAGACGCTTTACTCAGCCTCTAGCGCTTGCCCCCGCCCAGAAAGCTGGCAAAGAGCTTGACCATCGGATCGTTCTCGTTGTCGGCGATATAGCCGATAAAGGCGATCGACATCTCGTCGGTGGTGGCTTCTCCCCAAGCGACATCTTTCGGGGGATTGTTGGGCTGGCGGGGATTAGCCGCCGAGTTGTCGTAGCGAGCCCGGAGCGTGAGCTGGGTTCCCTTAGGCAGCGAGACAAACTCTTTGTAGTTGTAGGTGTCCTGCCAGTTAAAGTCCCAGTCATTGATCTGGATCAGAGGTAGCTTTTTCCCATTGGGCAGGATAGCCTCGATCCCAATCTCTCGCCCCAGTAAGTGCATGTGCGGAATCACAAAGATCGCCTTGGCATCAAAGGGCATGAGAGTGCTCGATGATGTTTTGTAGCTGGCCTCACCCGCAGGGATACTCAGCGGCGCAATTAGCGGCAGGATTCCCAAGCGCTTGGTGGCAGGCTTCTTGGCAAAGTAGATCCCCACTTGAGTGAGATCCTCTTCCGGCTTGCCGTTGGAGTGGTAGTGCACCTGCATGACCAAGTCGCTTCCCTTGGGCAGAGGCCGCGCGATGCCATCGGGGAGGAAGTAGGGCAGCTTTCCGGGAGCCCAGCCATCGAGCTCGCCACTCGGGAGAAATCCCGGCCCGCCAAAGCTGGTATAGCCCGGCCCCGCCTCGGCTTCGTCCATCTTGCGGGCACGGCCCTGCGTGTCTAGGTAGCCAATCACATGGTGCACCACGGCTTTATTGCCCGCACGGTACTCCACCGCCACGACTTCTTTATCCTGCGTGACATTCGTAGGAATCACAAAGCAGCGGTAGACATCAGCCCCCGACGGCGCAACTTGGTAGCTCTGGGGCATCTTGAGAATGAGATCGGGCTCCCCGAGTGTCCAGCCCTTAGCGAACTTAGGAGGAGCGGGCGCTTTGGCAAGCTCTCCTGCGGGAGCCCCCGATTCCGCCCAGAGCGAGAGAAGCTGAATCTGTGCCTCGGTGAGCTTGCGGACACCGGAGAACTCCCCATGCCCATCAACGGGCTTCCAGGGCGGCATGACACGCTTCTGAGAAACTTGAGCAATATTGGTAGCAACATGCTTGGCACTGGCGTAACTATCCAGCGCCATTGGCCCGATCTCGCCCGCACGGTGGCAGGAGACACAGTTGGCATTGAGAATCGGCGCGATATGCTCGGCATAGGTAACCAGAGCCCGCTGGCCCCCACGCGCTGGAGAAAACGGCTCTATTGTGCAACCGACGGCTTCGGTCTTGGCAACTTTGATCGGCTTGCCTGTCAGTGTCGCGTTCAGTGCAGCGGCGAGCTCATGGTGGAGCGGCGCGGCTCCGCGCGGCTTGGCCTGCCCCGCGCCCCCATCATCGCTGATGCGGCCCTGGTAGAGCACTTTCCCGTCCGCATTGAGCACAAACGCATGCGGCGTCACTTTTGCGCCCAGGGAAGCTTTGATCGTCTGATTGGAATCAAGTAGAACAGTCACATCGCTCAGGCCATACTTCTTTGCATGTGCTGCAGCCTCCGCCTGGTCGCCCGGGTTGCTATAGACCAGAACAAGCTGTCCACCCCGAGCTTTCGCCGACTTTGCCAGCGCTGCCAGCTCCGGTGCGTGGCGGTTGGCAATGGGGCAGGAAACTCCCACAAAGACCACGGCTGTGGCTCGCTTCCCGGCGTAGGGAATGGAAGTACTCGCCCGTCGCCCGACCGGCTTTGTCACATCGGCGAGCACCATGCCGCCCCAGAGCGCCAGCGAGGCGCTAAGCATCCAAACGAAACGATTTTTCACCATAGTTCAGAGTCTCCACTAACGCAATGATTAAATTGTACCATTTCTCACAAAGTATCTTGAAAGAACACACTGGCGCAGAGTGGTGCCAGCGCCACACTACCCCGAAACGCACCAAGGCTCTGGATTCCCGCCCTCCGGTGATCCACTGCCCGCTTCCACAACCCTGGTGGAAGCGCAAAGGCTCCTGGCTTCTTGCTACCATGAAGCACCACGAGAATCTGCTTCCAGGAGTCCCCCACCAGCCCTCCGTTGAGCCGAAACGCCACCCCATCGGCATGGGGTAGAAATGTCAGGGTTCGCTTGACCTGCTCCGCCGTGCTCAGGCGAAAGGCAGGGTGAGCGCGGCGGAGCCGAATCAGTCCTGCCATGTAGGCACGAACCTCCTCAAACTCTGCGCCTCGTTTCCAGTCAAACTGATTGGCCTTATCTCCCGCATTGTAGGAGTTTGCATTGCCACCTTTGGTACGGCCTAGCTCGACGCCACCTTCCAGAAACGGAATGCCCTGAGCGAGCAGAACCGTGGCGTGGGCGAGCTTGACCGCAGCAGGGTGAAGCTCTGGCTCACGAGTAAGGCTGAGGGCAACTTTATCCCAGAAAGTCGCGTTGTCGTGTGCGGAGACATAGTTGACCGTCTCCGTGGGCGAAGCCGCAAAATCGGAGAGCGAGCCGCCCAGAAGCGACTCCAGAGTGGCGGCAGCGGTCTTACCCCCCAGCGCAAAGCCGGGCTGAGGGCCATCCAGGTCGCCGCGCAGGGCACTGCGAAAGTGGTCGTTGAAGACCGCCACTGATAGTCCTTTTTGGTCGCCCTTCCCGAAACGCAGGGGGCCGCCCCCGGTCCAAGGCTCGCCATAGATCACGGCGGAGGGGTTCTGGCGGCGGATCTCCTGTGCCAGTGCCGCAACAGTCTCTCGGGTAAACATGCCCAGGAGATCAAACCGAAACCCATCTATCTTGAACTCCCGGCTCCAGTAAGCCAGGCTCTCCCGAATAAACTTTCGCACCATCGGGCGGTCGTCGTGG
>NZ_JANNYP010000776.1:0-2923 GCF_031410135.1 Armatimonas sp.
GTCTTTTTGAATCTCGTAGGAGTAGGTCTTGCCCGCCCCGATATCGGCGACATAGAGCATCTTGCCATCGGGCGTTCCCGTGATACCGTTGGGCTGCGTTAGATCCGTGGCGACGGCCTTGAGCGTTTTGCGATCCGGCGCGAGAAAATAGACGAATTGCCCGGCAGGCTGCATCGCTTTATCGCGCTTCCAGTAGGGGCGGGCATAGAGCGGGTCGGTGAAGTAGAGGCCGCCAGTTTTCTTGGGGTGCACCCAGACATCGTTGGGGCCATTGAGCAGCTTGCCTGCCGGATCGGCTAGCACGACCACGGTGACTTTCTTGTCTTTACTGATGCACCAGAGCTGGTTTTGGTCATCCGCGCAGCTCCAGAGATTGCCCGCTGTGTCGAAATACATCCCATTGGAGCGCCCGCACGGCTGCATGAACGTCGAGAGCTTGCCCTCGACACTCCAGACCAGGATGCGATCATTGGGCTGGTCGGTGAAGTAAACATTGCCCTGCGCATCGGATGTCGGGCCTTCGGTAAACGAGAACTCCCCAGCCAGCTTCTCAAGAGCCGCGCCCGGAGCAATCACAGAGGGTGTAGAAGTCGTACTCATGCGTTTAGTGTACCGTGTTGAATATGCTATAACGAATGTATGAAACTGGAGATTTTGGAGACGGATAATGGTCTGGCGATTGCCTTACCCGATAAGGTGCTGACAAAGCTGGGAGTGGGGCTTGGTGACGAAATTGACCTCACGGAGACGACGGCGGGTTACTCCTTAACGACAAACTTCTCAGAGTTTATGGAAGCTGCTCACCGTGTTATGGAAGAGGATTATGAGACATTAAAGCGCCTCGCAGATGGGCCGGAGTCTTTACAAGCATGAAACTACTACCCATTCAGTACGAAGAGACCGTCCGGGCGGCGCTGGTTGAGGATATTGGGGCTGGGGATGTGACGACGCTTCTCTCGGTGCCTGCGGAGAACTTAGCGAGTGGCGTCTTTCTGGTGAAGGCGGAGGGTGTGATCTGTGGGCTGGAGCTTGCGGCGTGTGCGTTTCGCTTGGTTGACTCCACGGTCGAGTTCACGCCGCTGGTCGCCGATGGGACGCGGGTGAGCTACGGCGATATTGTGGCGCGGCTCTCCGGCCCGGCGCAGAGCTTGCTCACGGGCGAGCGGGTGGCGCTGAATTTTTCGCAGCGGCTCTCCGGGACGGCGAGCTTAACTCAGAAATTTGTGGACGCCATCGCGGGGACAAAAGCGCGGATCGTGGACACCCGCAAAACCACGCCGGGGCTGCGGACACTGGAGAAATATGCCGTGCGCTGTGGCGGGGGGCATAACCATCGCTATGGCCTAGGCGATGGGGTGCTCATCAAAGACAACCACCTCGCGGCGGGCGGCGGGGTTGCTGCGTGCGTTTCGCGGGCGCGAGAGCATGCGCCGCACACGCTTCGGATTGAAGTGGAGTGCAAGAGTCTCGCGCAAGTGGATGAGGCAATTGCAGCGGGCGCGGACATTCTCCTGCTCGACAACATGAGCAACGAAATGCTCCGCGAGGCTGTGGCAAAGATTGCAGGTCGGGCGCTGGCAGAAGCCTCGGGCGGGGTGAATCTTGCGACCGTGCGCGGGATTGCCGAGACAGGCGTGGATATTATCTCTGTGGGGGCACTGACCCACTCGGCGGCGGCACTGGATATCTCTCTGGACTTCACCGAGTGACGTTTGGCCACACGGTTGTCGCACGGGAGAGCTGTACGTCCACACAGGACGAAGCCAAAAAATATCTCGCTCAGCCTGGGACGGTTATTACTGCCAAAGTAATGAGTGCGGGACGGGGCCGTCTTGGGCGGCGCTGGGTTGCTCCATCCGGGACGAATCTCTGCGCGACACTGGTCGGGCCGCATGTGGAGCCCGCACGACTCTGGGAACTGGCACCCTTGGTGGGGCTTGCGGCGGTCGATGCCGTCCGTACGCTTGGCTTCGATGTCCATGTCCGATTCCCCAATGATCTTTTTTTTCAAGGCCGTAAGCTGGGCGGGGTGCTGATTGAGGTCGAGGCGGGGCAGCCCCTGATCGGGGTGGGCATCAATGTCAAGTCGCGTGTCTGGCCACCGGAGCTGGAGGACAAGGCAATCGCACTGGGCGACTCCGTGGAGATTGCGACGCTGGAGAGTACTCTCTGGGAGACACTAAACCGGCGCTGGTCGCTCTGGGAGCGAGGCGGGCTCGCCGCCATTCTCCCCGACTGGCACGCACTTCTTGACACCGAGGCGCGCCGGATTTTTGTGCTCGACAGCCAGCCCACTCTCTGTAAAGTGGCTCTGCTCAGCGCCTCGGGGCAAGTCACACTAGAGCTTCCCGACCGCTCCCTCCGTACAATCTCTGCTTCCGAGGTGATCTTTGGGGAGGACTAAGTTGCACCGCCGATTAGAACGGCGGTGCTGGAGAGCTAAAGCTACAAAGGGCCACCCAGAGGGTACCCGGCCCATAGATTGGATTATGGCCGGAACGGCCTTTGTAGCCGAAGGCTCTCCAGCCACCCCCGGGTACCCTCTGGGTGAACGGGGGGGGCAATGAGAACGGATCTAATCGTCACGACGAGCCATAAGCCCGACGCGGTGCTTACGGCGCGGGCGGCGGGGTTTGCGCAGGAGCTAGGCTGTGCCTTGGCGGGGCGGCACGCCGAAGGGATGCCTGTGGTTTTTGCACGCTACCCGGAGGCGCAAAAAGCACTGATCGTGCAGAGTGCTCGCTTGCTCCTGGTAGATCGTGCAGGCCACGAGGTCTTCTTCCACCCGAATCTCGGGGCGCTACGACTCCGTAACCTGCTCCGGGGGCATCCGGACTATCTCCAGCTTGCCATGCAGCTTGTCCCCGGCGAGTCCGTTCTCGACTGCACCCTGGGCCACGCAGGCGAGGCGACCCTGTGCGCC
>NZ_JANNYP010000777.1:0-1943 GCF_031410135.1 Armatimonas sp.
TACCAGTTCAAGATAGACAACACCGGCGACAAAGTGGAGGACCTGGTGATCCAGGCTCGCTTTGAGAACACTGGAATCGGCCAGAAAGTGCTGATCGCGGGACCTGTGGCTCCTTCTCGCACGGGCACGGTAAGTGATGCAATGGCTCCCTCCACCACCACGGGGATGACCAATAGCGCTTTCTCTCCGATGAGCGACATGCAGGTCTTTGCCGGAGTGCGCGAGGACCCGTTCTTCTTTGACCTGGAGCAGTTCTTCACGATCCTCCCCGACCGTGCTACCCCGATCAGCGGCGTCGCGGTTGCTCTGGCGGATGCGAATAAGCCCAAGGCCACCACATGGCGCGCTCCCGGCGCTGCCAAGGACTTTCTCGCGGGCTACAACGTTCTATCCATCGTGGTCGAGCTTCCCAAGAGCGCCCTCAAGGGCTCCGCTGACGGCAAAATCGGTGTCTGGTGCACCACGAGCAAGTAACGCTCACGGAGAAAAATAAAATGAAACAACTATTCCTACTAATCCCTATCGCGATTCTGGCGGGCTGTGGCAGTAGCAGCACCTCGAAGATCGAGACATTCCAGCAAGTAGACCGTCTGTCGCGTCCTGCGGTCAACGAGGTCTTTGCCTCCGTGGCGGGTGATCGTCATAAGATCAACAACGAGATTGCGCCTAGCCAAGACGGCACCCAGCTTGCCAACGACATCCAGAACTTCATGACCAACACGGCGGGCCGCTCCCAAGCGACCACGGATGTTGTGAAGGCGGTTCTTGTGCCAGACGTGATGGTTGCCGATCTCAATCAGACCGACTCAGCGGCCTATCTCGGCTCCGAGACGGGCGGGGCGACCGGCGGCAAGTTCGGCGGGCGCAAGCTCACCGACGACGTGGTAGACATCTCGCTGGGCGTGGTCTTTGGCAAAACGGTCTCCGCACTGGGGCTGGCTGCAGACGATAAAAAAGACATCCCAACTCTGACGAGCGACAATGTCGGGGCAAGCGGCAAGCACTTCACCAGCACCTTCCCCTACCTGGGAGAGCCGAGGTAGTCCCATGAGACGAGGGATCGCGCATGTGCTGGTCTTTGCCGTGGGGGGGCTTTTCTGGGCGGGAAAGCACTTCTCGCCCAAGCCCACCACTCCAACCACACCGGCTCATGCTCCGTATGACCCTACGGAGGTCGAGAAAAGCGTACGGTTTTTAGAAGCCCGCGCTCAGTCCGATCCGCAGGGGGCCACGGGGCTGGCGATGCTGGCAAGCGCGTATCTGCGCCGCCAGAGTGAGCTGGGCGATCCCGACGATCTTCTCCGGGCCGAGACGAGCGCACGCCGCTCGCTCTCGGTGCGGAGCCACAACAACCCGATTGGGCTCTGGGCGCTGACCAAGGCGCTCATGGGCCGTCATGCCTTCACCGAAGCCCATGCTGTTGCCGAGAAACTCGGTGATGGAGCTCTAGAGGCCGAGTGCGATATCGAGCTCGGCAACTACGATAAAGCGCGAAAGCGCTTAGGAGATGCAGCGCTTCAGCGCCCCACCGATCCGGTGATCCGTGCCCTCCAGGCCCGTCTCTGGGAGCTGGTGGGAAAGACACCGCTTGCCGAAGACGCCTACAAGAGCGCCCTGAATCTCGTCGAGGCAAATTTTGAAGCCGCTGGCCCAAGTCGCGCCTGGTTCCATGGTCGCCTCGGAGCTTTCTATGCCTCGCTGGGTCGCCTTGACGAAGCTAAAAGTTCCTACGAAGCCGCTCTGGAGGCATTTCCCAACGACCGCCGTGCGACGCTCGGGCTGGCACAGGTTGCCGCCGATCAAGGCAATAGAACGGAGGCCAAGCGCCTCGCCGAGACCGTTGCGCTTCCCGAGGCCGCGATGCTGCTCTACAAGCTGGGCGACACCTCGCAGTGGGAGCGGATTACGTCGGAGGCCAGCGGACGGCATGTCCATGGCCGCGC
>NZ_JANNYP010000778.1:0-5646 GCF_031410135.1 Armatimonas sp.
CGTGGATGGTGGTGAAGTAATTGCCCGTCTACGCGGTTTCTTTTTTGGCAACGAGTTGGATTCCTTTTTTGCCTTTTGGAGTCGCCGCGTTTTTCAGCCTGCTACCTCACCACTTTTATGACCTGCACCCCTGAGCAGAACCCGAACGTGGGCACGCCGCCGGTGTGATAGCCCATCTTGACCATCTGCGCCTGCTTGGTCTTTGTCCACTCGCTAACCTGCTTGGGGTACATCCCGTCCATGAAGATCTTGAGGTTCTTGTTCATGTGCCCGGCCATGTCGGGCGTGAAGTCCTAGTAAACCATGTCCACTTCCACTTTGCTGTCTCCGAGGAGGTACTCGGCCACGTGGTAGACCTCGCCGCGTTCGAGGCGGCTCATGTAGGTGACCACAACAGTGTCGAAGCGCTTGCCTGCGGCATCGGCCAGCATCCGCTTCCAATCGGCGCGTTTGAGGTTGGTGCCAGTGCGGCCCTCGTCGTTGTACTCGGCCACAATCTCACCGCCGAGCTTGGTGACATGCTCGCGGTTGATCTGGCGCTGGGTATCAATGGTGGTGAAGTCGCCGTACTTCTGGTCATCGGTGCTGCACCTCAGGTAGATGGCGCAGCGCAGGGGGCGATTGGTGGGTTTCTTCATGCATGTGCCTCCTCGGGGCTTCCTGCACTTACGCTGCGGCGTAGGTCTGCCTGGAGCAGGATGATCGTGGCACGTGCGATGCGGCGAATCTGTTCGTCGCTGGGGTCTTGAGAGTGAGTCATCTTTACGGTATCCTTGTATCCAAATATCAAACGGATGTTTGTATGGTAATATGGAATAGACAATTTGTCAAGTAGGCAGGGCAATGGACGACGAACTTTCTTTGGGCGAGTGGCTCCGGCGTGAACGCGAGCGGCGGCGGCTCTCGATTCGGCAGCTTGCTGCGCGGGCCGGGGTGAGCCATGCGTCGCTCTCGAACATCGAGAACGGTTTGCACGGCATGAAGCGCGAGAACGTGGCCAAGCTCGAAGCGGCGCTGGCGGAGGATGTGAGCGATCCGTCGGAGCGGGAGCGGCTCTCGCGGGAGCTGCTGCGTCTGGCTGGGTTTGCCGCTACCACTCCCGAGGTGACATACGAGCCGGATATCGAGACGATTCTAGGGCACATCGAGGGATACTCGGACTTCGATCCCGTGGAGCGTGAGGTAATCCGTGAGGCTGCCGTCCAGGCGGGCAAGACCATGGCTGAGACCCTGCGCAAGCTGAACGCTCGTGGGGTGATTGGCTCCCGGTTTGCTCGTGAGGAGATTGCGGAGGCCGAGGCGGAGCAGGCACGTCTTGCGGCGGAGAACGATATGGAAATCACTCCCGATATGGTGATTGATCTGGAGGAGTAATGCCGTGGTGCGATAAAGAGCCGGAGCGGTACTTCGATGATGAGTTTCACGATGGGATTGAGTCCTCGGAGTTTCTGTACCGGTTCACTCCTGAGGACTCGGAGAGTGTGGCGCGCAAGATCGCTTCCTACATTCTGGCACGGCTTCGGGTGCTGATGGCCAGCCGCACGAGCTTGGAGCGCTTGGCAGACGACTTTGGTGTCAAGCTGATCTGGGACAACTCCTTGCTGGACCATGGCGGTTATGTCGGCCCGTTCCATGAAACCGACACGGCGCAGATGATGCTCCAGCCGGGGCTTGCCAAGCCAAGCCGCTGGCGTGTGTTTATCCACGAGCTGGCGCACCACCTGATGCGTGTGTGGGTGGCGCTGGATCTCTACCGTGCGGAGTGTGTGGTGGTCTCTGGTATTACCGATCCCGCCCCGATTCGTCAGGAGATAGCCCGTCGCGTCGAAGCGCTGCTGGTTCCCGCCCTGCTTGGGGTGCCTCATCCATCTGGCCTCACGCCCGTGCGTGCTTCCTGAACAGAGATGCCTCCGATCTGGACATGGCAGGGATCCCAGCCCACCTCTATCTTGGCGTCGAAGTCTCGTGAGGCAATGGCCGAACGAATCGTGTCTCGATCTTCCTGAGCGAGCCCCCAAGCGATGCCCGTCACGCAGCCGTGGGCTTTGGCACTGGCAGCCAGCATGAGCAGAAAGCGTGTGTCCTCGTGGTTGGGCTGGTCGTCGTCGAGGATGTCCGCAGCCAAGGAGTCGGGTCTCCCGTCCTCCGTGGCCGCATTGTGCATGCCCCAGCCAACCTTCGTGAACCCATCGGCGAGGAGCTGCTTCTGCCGAGCAGGGGAGCGCCAAGCTTCCTGAATCCGTGGCCGCAAACCATGGCCTTCCAAATCGACCAGGATCGCGGCTACTTTCTTTCGAAAGATCGGGTTGCACTCCATGAGCCGCTGGCCGTTTCTTTCTTTGCGCTGCTCTTCTGTCATGGCTCGACCTCCGGCGCAGGAGCAGGCTGCACCCGAACTGCAATAATGAGCACGTCGCCGATCTGGAAACTGGAAACCTCGTCCATGGCTTTGCCTGCTGGAATTACAACCGTTGGCACGCCGGGTGTGGGTGGTGTAGCCATCGGGCCTGTGCCTTCGTCAGTCGCCGTTGTGGTGCTGTCACTCTCGATGACCGAATAGCCAGGCTTCGTCGTGTCTGCTACTTCGCTTTCGATGACTGTGTAGCCACTGGGCACGCCGGCATCGCCCACTACTTGGGTCTTGATCTCGCTTTCAACCACCAGATAGTTTGCGGGTTTCGCCGCATCTTCTGTCGCTGGCGGAACGGGCGCCTCGCTCATGCTTGGCGCGGGTGATGGAGCAGTAGCACTTTCCACGACGATGTAGCCTGTAGGCACCGCAGTATCTATCGCGGGTGGTGTGACTTCGCTCTCTACGACCGCGTAACCGCTGGCTTTCTTGTCGCCCGACGAAGTCAGGATCGCAGCTTCGGCAGGTGGTGCAGAGCTCTCCGGTGGAATCGTGATGATGAGTGGCTTGCTTTGGATCACAGGTTCGACGAGCTCGGTTGGCGGCGGATCGGGGGACTCCGGTGGGATCTGATGGAGTGGCCCATTCGTGGAAGCCACCCCAGGCGCTGGTGGTGCTGTGGGTGCTGGAATCGTTACAACAACCGGCGGCCCGAGGAGCGGCGTCTCGATGGGCTTAGGAGCTGGCTTTGCTGTTGTCTTCGGCTTGGGCCGTGCTACCAGCTTTGGTTTTACTACCGTTGCTTTCACGGCGGCGGGTTTCGCGGGCGTGGAACTCGCCGCCGGAGGTGGGTGTGTAACGGGCTTGGTAGTTGCCTTCTTTGGTGCTTTGGTAATGAGGGGTTTCATGGGGTGGATCTCCTTGTCTCTGTGTGCTTGTTTGGGTCAGTGGCTCTTGCGCCACTGCCACGGTGGAATGGGTGCTGGCATAGCCCAGAGGCCGCGCTTGGCGGCTCTAGCGGTATCCTCGGCTAGGCGTAGGTCTCGGCTGTTGGGCGCATACTGGGGACTCCACCAGGACAGCCCTGTCTCAATCTGCCTGCGCTCGATGCTCGGGTAGGCCGAGGTGCTAAGCTGGGCAACGAGCCTGCCGTATTTATCTTTCTCGATAGGCTGGATGGTTAGGTTCTGCCCAACCAGAAGCGTTCCTAGCGCAACTCTTGCCATCGGGCCAGAGGGCTGGTTCATTTCCGGGGCGTCGGCTCCAAACAGGCGAATGGTGATGGTTTTCAAGCCATCGCAGTTTGCGTGAAGCGTGTCGCCGTCCACTACTTCGATCACCCGGCAGGTGTCCAGCGAGGGAAGCGTGTCGGGCAGGTTCTTGCTGCCCGTGGGCCAAATGGTCGCGAGTCCGCCGCCGATCACGGCGATGCCCGCTCCCGTTCCCAGGATCGCTGACCGCTTCTTACGCGCTGTCGCTGTCATCGTTTTTGCTGCTGTCGGCATCGGTCGTTGCCTTTCGTTTGCGGGTGCGTTCCCGGAGCTTACGAAGCGCCCGTCGCCGTGCGGAGCGGAACTTGGGCTGTGCACGGAGCCACCAGGTGAGGGCAACGACGAGGCCGATGAGCGCGTTAATCAGACGGTTCTCGGCCTCGTCGGTAATCACCGCGAGGGTGTGGATCATGGCGTGACCTCCTTCACTTCCCCTTGCCTTTAGGTAGGGGCAAGGGGAGAGGTGTGCTTTACGCCGTGACGATGACGAGGGACTCTTGCGGTGTGCCCTGGAAGCCCGAAGCGCTTACGGGAATCACGCGAACCCCGACTTTGACACCACCCGCTGGAATGCCGAACTTGTCGTCGTAGAAGGTGCCAATATCCGCGTTGAGCAAGTCGGCGCTTTGGGCCGTGCCAACCAGGCGGTACATTCCCTCACCAACCATGCTCCGACCAGGCGACATCGGCTCCGTCGCAAAGATGAGCAGATCAGTGCCGAGCGGATCTACCGTTGCGCCGAGCTTCAGCTCAACGGCGGGAGCTGCTGTGACATTCACGGTTGGTGCGAACCCGGCCAGGGGAATGGTTGCCTCGATGGCTGCGGGAGCATCGTCGAGGATGGGATGAGCGAACTCGGCGCGAGTCTGGTTCAAGGCGATGTAGATCCGATGACCAGTGGGGTTGTAAAGATCGCCGTACTTGCCGGTCTTCGTGATGAGGGCCGCGAGCGAGTTCCAACCAATGCGCTGGTCTTCGGTGATGGTGCCCCAGCGGGCGGTGAACTGGCTGAAGCGATCCCGGACGTTCATCTGGCGGTCAGAATTGGGCTGATTCGGATCGACGTGCTCACGGAGGTAGAGGCCAGACGGGTTACGGGCGAAGACGCGATCTCCGAACTTGCCGGAAGCGTCGTCGAGCAGGCTGTTAAGTTTAACTTTCATGGTGTGGTTCTCCTAATTCTTCAAAGCAGAAGGGGAACCACAAATGGAAAGAGGCGAACCTTCCAAAGTGGTTCGCCTCCCTACTGGGAACTTTATCACACGGATGTTTGCCTGTCAAGAGCACGAGGATCGTCTTTACGATAGGGGCTTATGTCACCTCCGCGCGAGGCGCTACGGTCACACCGCCCGACCGAGGAGATAGGTAGCTTTTAGCCGGAGCGGTTCCCCCGCGAGGCGCGGGTTCCCACCGCACCAGCGCGACGACGGACACAAAGCTTTGACCTCGTCTCCTCAGCGTGCGCTGCCACCTTCGCGCGACGCGCTACGGTCGCCGCTCCCCAATTTCATGGATCGCTCTCAGGGCGGCCACGGTTCCCCCGCGAGCGGGTTCCCACCGTCGCCGCGAGCAGGAAGAGGCTTTAAGTTAAAATCTCCCCTTCCGTCCCCCAGGGGAAACGTGTAATCAGCCTTTCTCTCACATGCTGTCGCCGGGGTCAGGGCATCTGCGCTCCGGCGGGCTGGGTCGGGCGCGTCGGTCGGCACGAAGCGCGGGTGCAGCTCGGTCAGCTTCGCACGCCGCCGCCGTCGCAGCGGCGCAAGAAGAGTATCAATAGCTGTAAATAGATCTAAAATAAATTATAAAATAGTAGAACAAATGTTTGATAATGGTCACTATTTGGGTATACTATTAGTGGCGGGCACTGCCCGACTAATCGCCCAGAAATGGGAAAAGCGCCGGGGTGGTCTCTTGGTAAAGTCCCCCGGCGCTTGGAAAGGAAGCCACCGAAATGGCTACCAATTTAGATTGTAACACGCTGCTGTCGCACGTTGCCACACAGCGGGAAATGCGCGAAGCTCGCGC
>NZ_JANNYP010000779.1:0-6671 GCF_031410135.1 Armatimonas sp.
TACGCCTTAGCCAGGTTCTTCTCCCCTGCCTTCGCTTTTCTTGTCCAGCAGTCCGAGGCTTTCTTCTCCTCGGCCTGCCGGACGGCGGGAGTCGCCTTGCCAAACTTCGTGTCCAGATCGTACTCGTTATTGCAGACCTCAGCGGGAGGCGTAGCGGGTTTGGGTGGCTGCTGCGACGTGGAGAGTGCGCGGCCAATCAGCACGCCCTCCAGAGCGAGTAGGGAGGCCAGGATACGAAACGGCATGCGCCGTAGGAGGAAGAAATTATTCATGGTTCTCTTTTTCTAAAAACTCGTGATTGTTGTTTGTAGTGTCACAAGGGTCGCTTCGTTATCATTTTAGCCTCATTTTAGCCTGTTGCGCCGGAGTAAAATTCTTAACACCAGTGAGATTTGTTGCCGCTGTTCGAGCCGTCTCGAAGAAAACCGTGCCATCTAGGTTCGCATTGGTCAAGTTAGCACCAGCCAGGTTCGCAAAATCCAGGGACGTCGCGGCCAGGTTAGCTTCATGCAGGCTCGTATTGGTCAGATCCGCATATTGCAGACTCGCACCAATCACGGTCGCACTGTTCAGTTTCGCATTGGTCAGATTCGCATGGTGCAGACTCGCACTGTTCAGATTCGCACCGGTCAGATTCGCACTGTGCAGTATCGCACCGTTCAGTTTCGCAAAAGTCAGGACAGCGCCAGCCAGTTTCGCTTTAGTCAGTTTCGCATCAGTCAGGGTCGCCCCATCCAGGGTCGCACCAGCCAGGGTCGCCCCATCCAGGGTCGCATTGGTCAGATTCGCATTGGTCAGGGTCGCATTGGTCAGGATCGCCCCCAGCAGGTTGAAGTCGGACAGATTCGCACCACTAAGATTGATTTTCGTCAAGTTGACGCTGGACAGATTCTTGCCAGCAGCACCAAGCAACTGCGCGACCGTCACATTGCTTGCCTCGAAATTCACACCAGCTAGGGTCGCACCCGTCAGATTCGCACTGCTCAGGGTCGCATCAGTCAGGGTCACACCCGTCAGATTGAAGTTGGACAGATTCGCACCACTAAGATTGAGTCCCTTCAAGTTGACGTTGGACAGATCCTTGTTGGCAACACCAAGCAACTGCGCGACCGTCACGTTACTTCTCTCGAAATTCACACCAGCCAGGGTCGCACCAGTCAGATTCGCACCAGCCAGTTTCGCATTAGTCAGGGTCGCACCAGTCAGATTGACACGAGACAGATCCAAGAGGGACAGCAGCGCACCAGTCAGATTTGTACCAGTCAAATTCACACCCGCCAGGGTCGCACCAATCAGTCTTGCACTAGCCAGATTTGCACCAGTCAAATTCACACCCGCCAGGTTGAAGTCGGACAGATTCGCACCACTAAGATTGGTTTTCGTCAAGTTGACGTTGGACAGATTCTTGCCAGCAGCACCAAGCAACTGCTCGCCCGTCACGTTACTTGCCTCGAAATTCGCACCAGCCAGGGTCGCACCCGCTAGGTTCGCATTAGTCAGTTTCGCAGCGGTCAGATTCGCACCAGCCAGGGTCGCACCCGCTAGGTTCGCATTGAACAGGAACGCCTGTTGCAGGTTCGCATTGGTCAGGTTCGCACCGCTCAGGTACGCATCCCTGAGGTTTTTCTCTCCTGCCTTGATTTTTCTCTCCCAGCAGGCAACGGCGTTCGCAGCCAAGGCTGAATTTTTGGCTACTTGACTGGCAGTGGAACAAGTTTCTTGGGTTGGGGGGTTGGGCAGCGGCGGCGTGGAGAGCACGCGGGCGATCAGCACGCTCTCCAGAGCGAGAAGGGAGGCCAGAATGCGAAAGGGCATTCGGCGGGTTAGAGAGGAATAGTTCATTTTTCTTCCGTTCACCTTTCTTCTCCGCCTCGCCCCCGCGCATGACTTCAGCGGGAGGCGAGGCGGACTTTGTCAGTTTTTGACGGAGGTGTTGCTCTTCAGCCGCTCTTTGAGCGCGTCGTTGGTCATGTTGCTGTTTTTGGCATAGCAGTAGAACGTCAGGGTGCCTATCTTGACCCGCCGAGCAGAGTACCAGGAAGGATTATTAGTATCACTGCTATAACTAAATATCGGTACATTGTTGTTAATGAAATCCACATCGGTCTGGGTTTTACGGGGCATACTCTCCACCGTCAAGTTAGTGATATCAGCCGCTGTTATCCCGAGTGCTGTGGCGAGCTGCAGCTTATCGTTTGCCCCAAACTCCATGATGCGATGGAGCTTATTGGAGGTGATTTTGTAGATGTCGCTATTGTCTATGCCACTGTCAAACACTGCCATATCGTCGCCGCACATCATGGTGGCTTCACTGCCCGTGATCAGGGTGTCGTTACCTCCGCTTCCGAAGAGAGCCACGCTATCACTTGTGTCCACCGACAACGTATCATTGCCCGCATACCCGTCCAACTCAAAAGTCATCCCTTTCCAATCAGAAGACTTATCACTAAAAACCGTATTGAGTGTAAACCCGAGTGCAATCGCACCGGTTGCATTCGTAACGGTTGGAATGTTGTAGCCAAGGTCGGCCAGAACCGCAAGGTCTACAATGGAGAGCAGGCTCCCACCACCCGCCATCATACGAGGAGCAACCAAGGCTTTATCCAGTTGCACCTTTTTCGCCACGGGTGGAGTGAGCTCCCGCTTGAAGTGAGAGAGGTCGTTTGCCCCGTTAAGAGGATAGACAGCCCCACCATTGACTTTCTTGGTGTTGGTTCCCGTAAACGTGCTGTTTGTCTTATCTATCTGTTTATCAAATGCGGTTATACTGCTGCTGAACCCGAGGCAATGGATGATTTCATGGAGCATAAGGGAAGTGTTATTGCCGTTCCATTCCTTCTTCGTGTCATCGAAAAACGTCGAGTTAAATGTCACCGTCCCGTTCTTGCCCCGGTACTTCGTATTAGTATTTTCGTAGGCCCCTGTGGTGTTGGGTGCGCCCGTTCCAAAGGTATTCCGATTCATAGTAGTACTGACTGTCACGGTCAGAGTAACATTATCGCTACCACTGATGTAGCCGCTCAGAAGGTCACAGACAGCCTGCACCTGCTTCTTAAAGGCGGGGGTCCAGTATTTCTGCTGCGCTGCCGCACTGTCGTAGCTCGGGATGATGGTGATTGCCCGAGCACTTGTTGCCGAAGCGAGGCAGGTAGCGGCGGCCAGGGAGGTGAGTAAGAAACTTGTCTTTTTCATCATTTTTCCTTGTCGGAGTCCTTTAATTGCTACCTTGATAAGGTAGTAGGAATCGGTCTTGATGAAAGTATAACAAGCTACTCTGGGCAAACTCTGGGCAAACTCTGGGCAGACTCAAACCATTTCGAGCGTCTGTAAAACTTCACGGCCATCGCGGTCATAACTTTCGTTATAAAGCACCTGAAATGCTTCCTCCCCGAGGCGCTCACGTAGCGCCACCAGGTTGCCTTCCCGTGCTCTATAGAGAAGGCCACGCACATCAAAGCCTTTGCGCTCACACCAACCTGCCAGCGTTCCGTAGAGCTGCGCCCCCTCTTGGTAGCGGCTCTCAAGGAACGCAAGGTGAGCGTATAGAGCAAGACAGAACGCAACTTCATGATAGCTCAAGTCCCCCTGTAGGCACTGAGGGAGGAGCTCCCTTGCCTCCTTTGACTCCCCCTTATGCAAGAGGAAGACAACACGGCTGCGAAATTTTATTCGATACTGTCCAGGGTCCTTCAGCGTCGAGAGAGGCTCGTATAGCTCTGCCTCCTTCAAGCATTCTTCAGCACGCACAAAGTCGCCTTGCCACAGAGCCAAGTAGTGGAACCAGCGCAGTGCGGCGGAAATCATGTAGGAATCCCCATTTTTCTGGGCAATTTCCAGGCTGGATTCGAGGAGTGCTTTTGCCTCGTCGAACTTACCTTGCTCTATCTTAACCGTGGCAAGATACGACTGATACTGATAGGGGTGCGTTGTCGAGAGATCGGAGGTATTGAGTGCCCACACGACTCCGTCCAAGTCGCGCGTGTAGGTACAGGCCCAGTAGAGCTCATCCAGCGCGATCCGACGGTCATCGTCAAGTGTCTGACACTCTGGCAGAGGAAGAGTCAACTTGAGCTGCTCACGAGCCAGCGTGCTCTGGGCAAACCAGTCCCAGAACGTCGAGAGATGCCAGCAGAAGATCAGCGCACGCTTCGGCTGGTCTTGGCGGCAGAACTCCAGCGCGGGCAGAAAGTTATCTTGGTAGGGCCGAATCGCCTCGGAGCGGGGAGCTGCCTCGGAGTCGTAGCGACGCGGGACGGTCATCAGCAAGTCGTAGAAGACCTCCAGGTGCGCTCGCCTCCAGCGAAGTTGCTCCGCTTCGGACTGCTCAGAGAGCCGAGCTTGCGCAAACTCACGAATCGTCTCCAGGAAACGATAGTGCAGTCCGTGCGAAGTCGCCTCCGTCTGTGCCAGGCTCTTATCCACCAGTGCGTCCAGACGCTCACGGGTGGTTTCGTCGCCCCCCCAGAGCCCTATCGCCTGCTCCGCTGTCCAGCCACCGTGGAACACCGAGAGGGAGTAAAAGAGCGCTTTCTCACGCTCACTCAGCAGATCGTAGCTCCAGGCGATTGAGGCTTCAAGCGTCTGCTGGCGTGGCTCGGCAACACGGTGGTTGCTCGTCAGCATGGCAAGACGGTCTTCCAGGCGCTGTACCAGCTCGGAAAGTGGGTAGGTACGCAGCTTGGCCGCCGCAAGCTCTAAGGCAAGCGGCAGACCATCCAGACGCAGGCAGAGCAGCGAGAGTAAAGGACGCTCCGTACGCGTCAGCTCCCAGCTCGGCTGGGCGCGACGGGCGCGGTCACAGAAGAGCTGCGCCGCCTCCGCCTCACTCAGCCCTGGCAGGCGCAAGAGGGTCTCGCCCGCCACGCCCAGAGGCTCCCGGCTCGTGGCTAAGATCGTGAGGTTGGGGCAGGCACGTAGCAAGCGCTCGGCCTCACGGGCCGCGCCGTGAATCAGGTGCTCGCAGTTATCCAGGCACAACAGGATTGCCCGGCGGCGAAGCACGGGAACTAGTGCCGCCGTTCCCGCAAGTCCCAAGGCCGTCGCGATACGCTCGGCGATCTGGGCAGGGTGGGTCAGGGTCGAGAGCTCCACCCAGGCCACGGGAGATCCCTCGGCTTCTCGCTGGCGCAGAGTCTCCAGCGCAAGGCGGGTCTTGCCCACTCCTCCGGTTCCCAGCAGTGTTAGCAGACGAGAGCCGTTTAGAAGCTCGCGTACTTGCTCCCGGATATCGTCGCGGCCAAGATACGGCGTCCAGGTGGCGGGAAGCGGCTCGTGGTCGTTAGGAGCTGCCGCAAGCATCGCTCCCAGCTTCTCCCGTACCTCCAGCACCCAGTCGTCGTAGAGGCCAGGCAGAAGACGCTCAACATCGAAGTCCTTGGGCAGGTTTTCAAGATCTGTGGTGAAGCTACCGGGAACGAGACAGATGGTAGTGCGTGTTGCCTGGATTAAGCTCCCCTCGGGCTGCCCCAGCTCTTTTTCCAAGGGGTTGCGCAGATACAGAAGCGTATAGGAGAGGCCATTGCGCGCCGCATCCAGCTCTAGCTCGGGCCAGAATAGCTCTACCAGTTTCTCGCGGCTATGACTTCCCGGATGGAGCGCCAGATAAGCCAGCAGCCGCGCCGCCTTCTGCGTCCGAAACTTGGTAATTTTGGCCTCGCCACAGTGAACACTTACACCGTCACAAAGCTCAATTCGATACATCCCGTTGTTACTTTCTTCACAAGCACTAAGTGTCCGGAGTAGTATAGCACGTCTTTTTTAACAAATTATCAAGATTCAGCCCCTGCACAGACTTTGCACAGAGTTGCCTGCTAGTATGTCTACCGGGGGGGCTCTCCTGTTGCCGCCCCATGAAATGAGGCGTCTGGGTAGCCTTCGGCTGCAAAGCCCGTGCCGGGCTGGGGAACCGATTCGTTAGCCCGCACCCAGAGGGTAACCGGTTTTTGCGGCACGCAGTGCCATTGCTTAGGTACACTACAACACAGACGGCTTGTCTGTTCAAGCCAGATCAAGGAATTTGAAATATGCGTCTCTCTCGTGCTTTGTTTTTCACAGGGCTTCTCTCTTTAACGGTGCTCCCTGCCTTCGCACAAACAACGTCCGCTTTCTCCTTCACCGGAGCCAACCAGGTCTTTGTGGTACCCTCAGGCATCACGAGTCTCACCGTCAAGCTCTGGGGAGCAGGTGGCGCTAGCAGGGGCGGCTCTGGTGCTTTTGTCACGGGTTTGCTCACCGTCACCCCTGGTGAGAACCTTACTCTGATCGTTGGAGGTGGTGGCTTTAGTGGTGGTGCTGGTGGTTTTGGTGGTGGTGGTAGTGGTGGTAGTGGTGGTGGTCGCTCGGGCATCCGCAACGCGGGCAATACGGAGCTGGTCACGGCAGGCGCGGGTGGTGGTGGCGGTGTTGGTGTTGGTGGTGTTGGTGGTGTTGGTGGTGCAGGAGGGCTGACCACAGGCAATGCGGGAGGGGGGGCAGCACCCGGTGGTGGTGGCACCCAGAGTGCGGGAGGAACAGCCGACGGTAGCGTTTTTGGAGGCGAGCCGGGTTCCGCTTTTCAGGGTGGTTCTGGTAATAGTGACTCAAATGCTTCTTCAGGCGGCGGCGGCGGTGGTTACTATGGCGGTGGCGGCGCTGGCTCGGAGTTCAGTGGTGGTGGTGGTGGCGGCGGCTCG
>NZ_JANNYP010000780.1:0-4626 GCF_031410135.1 Armatimonas sp.
GCCGCAAAGCCCGTGCCGGGCTACAAATTTCTCCAGCCCGGCACGGGCTTTGTGGCGCTTGCGCAATTGCAGACGCCAGTTTCCAACCGGCTGCGCGAGGTAAAATAGGCCATGCAAACCGTACGAGGAATTGGTCTGTGGCAGAGTGACAACTTACCAGACTGGCCGAATCCCGCGTGTTTTGTGGACGACAGCCAAGATGCTGATGTTCGGGCCAAAGTCGTAGAATATCTAAAAGCGGGAGAGATCACGGCCTGTTCGAGCTTCGACACTTGCCGTCTTTGCGGAGCCCAGCTCAGCCTCGCAGCCCAGGAAGATGGATACTACACCTGGAACACCTTACTGGCTCACTATGTTGGGATGCATGTTGTACGCCTCCCCGACGACTTCATCCAGCACGTCCTTTCCAACCCAACACCGATTCCCTTTCCGCAAGATGACGAGTATGATCTTAGTCGCTACGATGACACCTGGTGGAAGTCGCAAAAGGGCTGGCATGATGGCTCGCAAGTTGAGGTTGTCCCGTTTCAGTCCTACTACGACAGCGTGGGAGCACTCTGGCTCATGGCAGTGGCGCAACCTGTCACCGCCGCGCAACTAAAATTTATCCGCCGCTTCGCTGACTTTACTTTCTTCAGCACACTTGCTCTACGAGAGGCGCTTCGATCCGGTGAGCCCTTGCTCCTCCAGCATGGATTCCACATTACAAGGGTTGCCGAGGTGACGGCGGAAGCAACTGCACTGGGGCTGACGCTCACCCATCGGCGTTACTCCAGCCGGGAGGAATGGCTGCAAAATACACGATGAAAACGAGCCCGGAGGCAACTGCCTCCGGGCTGTTTCTTTTTTACAGCTTCGGGCTGTAAGGGCGGGTTCTAGGGAGGCCAAAGAGGGCGCGGGTTTCGGCGTTGCTGCTGTTGCGTGACGGGTAGGCGGCATCGGCGGCGAACTGAAGGGTCTGGCGGCGGGTGGCGATGGTGCCTAGCAGGTCGTTGATCTGCTTGCGGGTCTGGAGCACCGTCTCACCTGCTCCACCTTGGGCGCGATCCGTGGCGATCCAGCTATCGAGGGCGCTCTGGAGGGCGGCAACTTTGGCGGGAGTGATGCCAGGAAGCGCATCGGTGGCGAGGGCAGCAAGAATGTTGGTAGTGGTCTGCGTGAGAGCGGCGCGGCTCTGCTTGGCAATGTCCTCCCCGATGGCGTAGGGTCTCAGACGCTCGGCGCGGTGGGGGTCGCCGACGTATTTCTGTCGGGCGGCGGCTTGGACGGTGGAGATGCTCTGCTCAATCTGCGTGCGCCAGTCGCTCTCTGTCTCGGTCTGCACCGTGCGCTCCGAGGTCTGGGTGAGCAGGCGGGCAATGCTTGTGCGGCAGAGCGCGACATCGGCGGCGAGAGCCTGGACGAAAGTCATTGCGATCTCGTGCTCGGCGAGCTTCGCGGCATGGGAAGTGCTCAGGGCGGTATCGGTAATGCGAGCTGCAAGCTCTAAATCGGCGATGCGCTTTTCGCTAAAGACGCTACGTGTGCGGGTTGTGGTGCTCGGGGTCGGGGTTATTGTGTTAGGTTCCGGTGTCATGACTTTCGTCTCCTCTCAGATCACTTAGCGCGGCGGGATTGCCACGCTCGCCTTTTCTGACAAACGGAGACGCTTCGGGGTTGCAGCGAATTTTTTCGGGAGAATCGCGATGCGCTTCGGGAGAATCTAGCTCCCGATGGTGGCTAGCTCGGGTGCAGTGTTGGGTGCACTTGCCAACACCGAGACAGGTAGGACGATCATATCGAAGCGCCAGCCGGGGAGTGTCTTGAGGAGCGCCGCGAGAGCGACCGTATTGTCCGAGATGTCGTTGCGCCGCCGCACCACTGCCGCGACGTGCTGCTCACCGCGCACGGCGAGCAGATCCATGTGGTAGTCCCAGAGCACCTCGGGCAGATCGTCCGGGCCGGGGTCTTCCACAACCGTGTAACCATCGGCACGAAATGCACAAGCTAGCCAGTGTCGCGCATCACGGGTAGAGCGCACCCACCCTGGAATCTCTTCAGGAACCCCTGGGATCATAATAATCTCCGGTGATCGGGCACGACATCCACCCGAACATAGACAAACTCTTCACCACGACGAATGGCAAGTGCCACGGGAGCAGACTCATCCTGGATATAGAACGCTCCACGAATATCAGTTCTGCGAATTAAGGTATCAGTCACCTGACGATCATCCTCGTAAACCAGACCAATCAAGGCATCCTGAATCGGCTTGATAAAGTTATCGTTATCCAGCAGTGCAGGAGATACCCCAAAGTAGTACACACCAATTAAAAGACAGTCTACTGTCACCGGTGCAACACCTGCTGGCCAGAGCCGCCCAGCAGCCTCACGAACCGTTTGTTGCCACTGCCGCAGAAGCACTTTGTTGTGGCTCTGGTGAGAAACCGGCGTTCCTTGAACCGTAAACTCAAAGGGTAGCATCCAATCCTATCTTACCATTTTAGGCCATCCTCCTCTCCATCACCGGAATCGCCGCCGCCATGCAGAGCACGGGGTAGAGACCACCCCATGAAATGGGGCGTCAACAGTGGTTTCGTCCCTCAGCCGCAAAGCCCGTGCCGGGCTACAAATACCCTAGCCCGGCACGGGCTTTGTGGCGCTTGCGCCATTGCAGACGCCGGTTTCCAACCGGCGGCACGGGGTAGAATGAGCCATGAAGCCGTGGCGTAAAGTTCTGGGCATCCTGCTCTGTGTGGCGATTTGTGCGAGCCTTGGGCTCGCTCGCGCCCGGTATGTTCAGTGGCGCTGGGATCGGTCGGTGCTCAATATGAAACTACACGCGGCGCTGGACAAACAAGACCTCCCAGCGGTCGAGGAGACGCTACGTCTAGGAGCCGACCCCAATGCGGAAGAGCGTCCTGGAACCGGCTTCACGGGGCTGATGCATGCCGTGGAGCATGGCAATCCTGCCCTCGTCAAGGCTCTCCTGAGTGCAGGTGCGGATCGCGATCGCCGAGACAGCAACGGAACCACCGCTCTCCAGCAGGCGCAGAAAGCCCAGCTTGCGGAGCTCGTCACGCTTTTGAAACCATAATGTCGCCCTTAGAGCTGGAGACGCCCCGAGTACCATATAGACCTACTTTGGGCTGTAGGAGCGGGCGGCGGTGGGCTGTGCGATGAAGAGGAGGGCGTCGAACTCGGCACCAAGGTTGGTGGTGGTGACATCGCCTTTTTCCCAGAGGGCGGTGATGTTCTTGGGGACGTTGTAGCCGCCTGCGGTTCGGAGGGAGTGCGGGGTGTGGAGCCAGTCGGTGACGAAGGGCGGAGGTGCTTGGCCGCGCCAAGGCACTAAGAAATCGCCGAGTCGGGCCGCTGCCATCATGGCCTCAACGGAGCCGACGGCGGGCTTGCCGGACTTGTAGGTGCGCATAGGCGAGCCGGGGCGGGTGCGGTCTTGTGCCTGAAACTCCCCGGTGCCAAAGGCCATCCCCACGGCGAGATAGCGCTCCTTGAGGGCCTCCCCAAGCCACCAGCCCATCATGGGGACAAGCGCGCTGTTGATAGGATAGAGCAGCCGCCCGACATGGGCATTGTGGCCCCAGAAAACCACCCGCGCCTTGGGGTTCTTGGCGAGCAACGAGAGCAGGTTCGATGCCATGTAGCGATCCCGGCGGCCCATCCCCTGCGCCATGTCCAACCCGCCGAGGTCGGCGTACTGCACCACGACACGCAAAGCACTAAGCGCTTCGTCGTAGCGTGCCCGGCCTGTTTGGGCGATCAGCCTGCCCTCGTCGGCGATAAGCCAGGCGAGAATCTCCCGCACCACTGGGGCACTGCCTTTCGGGTCGGTGCCGTAACCGATCTTGCTGAGCTGCTCCCCAAGGCGCGTGGCGAGCTCCGGCTGGACACTCTTCAGATACTCTAGAGCGGGTGCCGCTGTCTTTGTCCCTTCTTGACAGTCCACCCCAACAATCTGCACCCGGCGCTCGGGGCGCTGCGTTTGGTTGTGCTCACGGAGCCACTGGAGCAGCGCGGCGACTTCTTCCGTGGTCCAGACCATAAATCCCAAGCCGCGCATGGCATCGTCGAGCGTGCCTTTCCCCTCCGTCACGTACGCATTGGTGGCGCGAATCCCGCCCACGCCCGCCTCCATCGCAAAGACCGTGAAGCCAAGCTCTTTCACCAAGTAGGCCAGCATCCGGTGCTTGAACTGAAAGAACTCGCGCGTCCCGTGGGTCGCCTCGCCCAGCCCGACCACGTGTGCCTTCTGGAAGAGTTTCTTCAGTGGCGCCAGATCGGCAAAGCTCCCCTCGTTTTGGACAGTACGGAGCGGAACCGCCGTGCGTCCCAGCCAGCGCCGAATCTCGTCTTGCTTCTTTATCTCTGCCGCATCGTAGGCAGCACGGCTTGGCCAGAGGGTCGCGCTGAGCTGGTACTTCCCGGCGGGCGCGGACTTCTCCAGCGCACGCACCTCGATCTTGAGGGCTCCCGTGACCGTGACCTCAACCAGCGCAAGCTCCGGGCCGTAGCTTCCGTTAGGGCTGTCCACTTCAGCAAGGGGCTTGTCGTGGGTTTTTTTCGTGGCCGGGACCACAACAACCGGGTTAATTGACGCGTGGGGGGGGGGATTAAGCACACAAATCC
>NZ_JANNYP010000781.1:0-1101 GCF_031410135.1 Armatimonas sp.
CCCGAGCTGCTCGACTGGCTAGCCTCGGAGTTCATACGGCTCAAGTGGGACATGAAGGCCATCCAGAAGACCATTGTCCTGAGCGCAACCTACAAGCAGACTTCAAAAACAACGCCCACACTGCTGAAGCGTGACCCGGAAAACCGGCTCTTTGCCCGCGCCACGCGCCTGCGGCTCCCCGGAGAGGTGATCCGCGACCAGGCGCTCTGCGCAAGTGGGCTGCTGGTGGAGAAGCTTGGAGGTCGTAGCGTGCGGCCCTACCAGCCCGACGGCTTCTGGGACGAGCTCAATGTCTACGGCAATCTGCGAAACTACAAGAACGACAAAACGCCTGATGGCCTCTACCGGCGCAGCCTCTACACGATCTGGAAGCGTAGCGCGGGGCCGCCCACAATGGGGCTCTTTGACGTGCCGGGCCGCGATACGTGCCGCGTGAGGCGTAGCCGCACCAACACGCCGCTTCAGGCACTGGCACTCCTCAACGAGGTCACTTTCGTCGAGGCGGCACGTCAAATTGGCCAGCGCATGCTTCTCGAAGGCGGCACTACCCCCGACGCACGCCTCACTTGGGCCTACAAGGTGCTACTCTCCCGCCGCCCAAGTGCCCAGGAGCTTGCCCTCCATAAAGTCGGACTCGAAAAGCGTCTGGCCCGCTACAAATCCACGCCCGAGGAAGCGAAAAAGCTTCTTGCTCTGGGTGAGAGCAAGCCCGACCCCAAGTGCGAGCCAAGCGAGCTGGCCACCTACGCCATGACCGCCAGCATTCTCCTCAACTTAGACGAGGCCATCACACGGGAGTAGGCTTACGCCGCCAGAGGGTACTCGTCGTGGTCACGGTAGTACGAGAGGCAGTGCTCGCGAATGGAGAGAGTCCAGTCTTTGTGGCAGTTTGTCACCTTGAGGGTTGCAAAGCCATAGCGCAGCCCTGCCTGCACGGTAACGTCTTTATCGTCGACGATAAGATCGAAATCAAAGGCAGGAGCATGCTTGATGGATGTCCGGGGAGCAAGCCCAAGCCGAACGGCATTCTGGTGCTCATGTCCCGTGATGACTCCCCCGAGCTTGACGCCATTGAGGGCAAAGAAAAGTCGAACTTGGTGG
>NZ_JANNYP010000782.1:0-9530 GCF_031410135.1 Armatimonas sp.
GAGTCGGAGGAATGAGTAAGGGAGGAGCAGGAGTGCCTCCGCCGCTACAGCCAATTCCTGCTGCACTGCCAAGACCACCCAAGAGAAGAAGTCCGCCCGTTTGGCGGAGAAAGTCACGTCGTCCAGTCATGCCTGATTATACAATAGCATTTCACAAAATGGCGAGTTCGTTTACCATTTTGAGGAGCATCGAGCAGGGCAAGCAGGTCATCGCCAGGCGTTTGGTAGAGCGTAGGAGGGATTCTACCCGACTTTGACGAATGAAAAAGCCGTTGGTGAGATAGTGTGATGTCCTCTCCCATCAGCCCGAAGCGACGGCCTCTGAACCGTGCGATAGAATGGCGGAAGTGGCAGGTCAGAAAGATCAGGTATTTAAGGAACTCTTGCGGGAGTTTTTTCCCGATTTCGTTCGGTTGTTCTATCCGCAGATCGCCGCTCAGCTTGACTGGAGTACACTCCGGTTTCTGTACAAGGAGACCTTCACAGACTTTCCACGTGGAGAACAGCACGAAGCAGATATTGTCACTGAGGTCAGGACGCTGGAAGGCGAGCCGGAACTAATCCTGGTACATGTGGAGATCGAGAGTCGGCGGCGGCCCGTGAGCTTTCCCGAGCGCATGCTAGACTATTATTTTCTCCTGCGTCGCCGCTATAAAATGCCGGTTTTGCCGATGGTGTTATACCTTTCTCCAGGGGCGGGAGGGCTGGTGGTCGAGAGTGTGCGCGAGTCCCTGTTTGGGCTGGAAGTGCTCTCGTTTCACTACTTGGTAGTTGGCCTGCCCGATCTGGAGGCGAAGAGCTACGAAGCCACAGATAATCCTCTGGCTGCAGCACTCTCCGCGTGGATGCGTTCATCCGAGCAGCGCAGAGTGATACGATGGCTGAAGATTTTACGCCGAGTGGCTCAGCTGCGACTCAATCCAGCACAACAAGCTCTGGCGGCGAGCGTGGTGGAGCTGAGTTTGCCTCTCTCGGCAAGTGAGCAGGAAGAGCTTCGAGAATTAACAGGAATAGAGCCTGAGGTAATTGAGATGACGACAGTTTTTGAGCGCTGGGGGCTGGAAAAAGGCAGAGCTGAGGGCATGCAGCAAGGGCGGGTTGAAGGAGTCCAGGAAGGGCTCAAGAGCGCGGTTCTGCGTCTTGCGACCCGTAAGTTTGGGAATCTACCTGAGCCGATTCAGCAACGAGTTGTGGCTCTGCAAGATGAGGCGGAGCTAAATGCAGTGCTGGATCGGCTGCTTTTTGCCACAAGCCCGGAAGGACTGTTTACCCAATAATGCGCTGGGCTGAGATTGAAATAGCGGCGGTGGGGGACGATCAAGAGCTGTACTCGACCCTTCTGACCGAAGTGGCGGGGTGCCAGGGGTTTTCGGCGGACTCAAACACGGTGAAGGGTTACCTGCCCGTGGACGAGCGTCTGGAAGGCTCACTGCTGGCGCTGCGCACGGCGGCGGGGCGTGATGTGACCATTCGGTTTGTGCAGGAAGAAGACTGGGCCAACGCTTGGAAGCAGTATTTCAAGCCGCAGCGGATCGGAGAGCGCATTGTGGTCAAGCCGAGCTGGGAAGCGTTTTCCCCTAAGCCCGATGATCTCGTGGTGGAGATGGATCCTGGGATGGCGTTCGGCACGGGACTGCACGCCACGACGCGGCTCTGTCTGCGTGCGCTGGAGCAACATGTCAAGGGCGGAGAGACCATTGCCGATGTCGGAACCGGTTCGGGGATTCTGGCGATTGCCGCGATCCTACTGGGGGCAAAAAGCGCTATCTGCACGGACATTGACCCCCTCGCCGTCCGAATCGCATGGGAGAACATTGAGCGCAACAAAATGATCGGTACCGTTGAAGCTGTGGAAGCGACACTGCCGCCACCCGGTCAGTTTGATATTGTCGTTGCCAACATCCTCCCCGATGTGATCTTAGGAATGGCAGACGAGCTGATCGCCGCCACGAAGCCTGGTGGTTTGCTGATTGTCTCCGGCATCATCGAAAGCCGCACGGAAGATGTCAATGCAGGACTGATGGGGCATGGATTAAAAATTCTGGCTGTTGAGACGGAAGGGGAGTGGGTTGGGATTCTGGCAAGGCAAAGTTCTTAAGAAACGGGTATGATACATCCGCTTGATTGTTAATTTATTAGGAGGGTTGTTTGAAAGTATTACATCTTCATGCTAGTATTCTTTATGGAGGTGTTGAAACGTTTTTGTTGACTTTGATACGTGAAAAACATCACTGTCCAGAAATGCAACACATATTTATTGCTTGCTATGAATCACGATTTACTGAAGAGCTGCGTAAGTTAGGTGCAGAGTTGATTATGGTGCCGCCTGCTCGCTATAGTCGTCCTTGGAAAATTATTCAAGCTCAATCTGAATGTGGTAAGGTTATTCAAAAGATAAAACCTGATGTTGTTATAGCACATCAAGCAAAAAACCTCATTACTTTTGGAGCCGTTGCCCGACGATACAAACTGCCTATTGCTCTATATCTTCATGTTCCGCAGACCGAAAACTGGGTTGATAAGCTTAGCAAATTTTTTCCGCCCGATCTCATGGTTGGGGTAAGTCGCCATACGGTTCAAACAGGTAAAGACATATTATTTAATAACATTAAAAGTACTGTTATTAATTATCCAATGCCATTCTCTGTTGATTTTTTTGATAATTTAAGTACTGAGAGAGATAGTGTGAGGGATGAGTTAGGATTTGCAGAGCATTTTATTATTATGCAGGCTACTCGTATGAATGCCTGGAAAGGGCATCGGGAGATATTTGATGCTCTTGCATTACTGAAAACTAATAAGAAATGGCGTTTTGCCTTAGTCGGAGGCCCGCAAAATCATGAAGAAGAAAACTATTTTGCGGATTTAAAGAGCTATGCCTTGCAACTAGGTATTTCTGACAATGTCCTTTTTCTAGGACAGCGACGGGATGTTGCCAGGATAATGGTTGCATCTGATCTTTATTGTCAAGCAAATGTAAAATCGGAAGGATTTAGTCTTAGTTTTACAGAAGCATTCTCTGCGGGGCTACCTATTGTAACGACGGATATTGGATCTGCTCAAGAGATTGTGTCACCTGAGGTCGGAGTGCTAACACCTGTTCAAGATGCACAAGCTCTTGCTACGGCACTAGATGCCGTGATTGATAACCCCGCACGTCACGAGAGTATGAGAAATGCAACCCGATCACATATTCTCAAACTCAGCGAAACGGGTCAACAAATCCGCCGTTTATCTTCTGAACTATCAGCACTACTTCCCTGAATCGGATACAATCTAAAGCATGGAGCGACGTATCTTTGGGATCGAGACTGAGTTCGGGTGCATGGTGCGCGATGACGCGGCGGGGACACCAGAGCAGGTTGTCGAGGCGGTCAAGAACCACTGTTTTTATCAGAAGCACTGGGGCCTGATTGATCTACATGCCCGAGACTACTCTTTTGAGCCTGCTCGGAGTGGTGGCTTTCTTCTTAATGGGGGGCGGCTCTACATTGACGCCGTCGGGGATCATGAGGAGTACGCGACTCCGGAGTGTACTGATATCTTCGATGTCTGTCGCTACAACAAGGCGGGGCAGTGGATTGTGCAGAGCCTGCTCAATGACCTTGGGCTCTCCGAGTCGGCGTCGTTTCACAATAACTCGGTGGATCACTTTGGAGGCCATACGTTTGGCTGTCATGAGAACTACTTAGTCGAGATGCACGATGAGGACTTCTTCCGTGCGAGCTTTAACTATCTTCTGCCGTTTCTGGTGACACGCCAGATTTTTGCGGGTGTGGGGCGCGTGGGCGGACATCGCCTGAATTTTTCATCCATGAAAAACTCGGTGATGACGATCTCGGACTATGATGTTGACTACCAGTGGGTGAGCAACTTCTATGGCGTCGAGATTGACCCTACAGTAGATTTTCAGCTCTCTCAGCGCGCCGATCATATTGTCAAGACGATTAGTAGTCGTGTGCGCTTCAACCGGGCGATCATCAACCCGAAGTGGGACAGCTACTACAACTTCTCGAATCTCCACCGCCTGCATATTCTCTACGGTGAGGGCAATATGTCCGACTACGCCACGGCGCTGAAGGTCGGCACGACCTGTGTGGTTCTCTCTCTGGTCGAAGATGGCCTGCTAGGAACAGAGGTCGAGATCCGCGATCCGCTGGAGACCCTTCGCTCCGTCAGTCGCGACCCAAGCTGGAAGTGGCTTGTCAAGCGCAAGACGGGTGGGACGATCAAGGCGGTGGATCTTCAGCGCATCTACCTGGAAGCGGGCAAGAAGCGTCTCGCGGGGGTGGACACGCAGACCGACTGGGTGCTGCGCGAGTGGGAAGCGACTCTCGATGCCCTGGAGTCCGACCCGATGACCCTGGCCAATAAGCTCGACTGGGTCGCCAAGCACAAGATATACACCGAGTTCATGAAATCGGAAGGTGTCGGCTGGCACGACGATGTGATGCAGAGCTTGGATATCGAGTACCACAACGCCAACCGTAGCCAGAGCCTTTTTTACGGCCTAGAGGAGATTGGCGAGATGGAGCGCCTTGTCACCGATGCCGAGATCGCCGAGGCCACGGTAGCTGCGCCACAGAACACCCGCGCCGCCGCTCGCGCTGATATTATCAAGAAACTCCTCGATAAAAAATCCAAGGACTATGTCATTGACTGGGACTTGGTCTACCTAGCCAAGAACCGCCATCTCGACCTCAAAAACCCCTTCGATACCTACCTAAAAGAGGCAGAGAGCTTCACCAAGGGAATGTAACCGATGTGGAAAACGGCAATTCCAGCGCTACTGAGACTTTCGCTGCTTGTCAGCATAGGGCTCTTCTGTACTTGGATTGCCTGGTTTCCCGTGGGAATGGGATCGGGCGGGGTGCCAAGACTTCAGCGCCCGTTCTACTGGCAAGCCCTTGGTACGAACTTTTTGCCCTTAGCCATAGTTGCATTGCTGAACTGGTTTTTCGCGGAGAACCGAAAAGTGAACTTGATCGCTCTGCTTGCCTATCCGGTACTGGTCAATATATGCGCGACAATGAGTATTTGGAGGTAACCTAAAAATAAAAGTCTATCTGGTGGCGGTGGAAGCGCCGCTGTATGAGGCGTTTCTTTCGCACTGCGGCGAGCTAGATTTTGTCTCGGTGAAGTATGGCTCGATTCTCGATCTGAGTGTGGACGCGGTGGTCTCTCCTGCCAATAGCTATGGCTTCATGGATGGCGGCATTGACTTTCTCTACTCGCAGTTCTTTGGCTGGGAGGTGGAGGCGCGGCTCCAAAAAGCGATTCGGGAGAAGCATCACGGCGAGCTATTGGTGGGGCAGGCGGAGCTTGTGCCGACGGAGCATACGAAGATTCCTTGGCTGATCGCTGCACCGACGATGCGCGTTCCGATGATCCTGACGGACTCCGTGAACCCGTTTCTGGCGGCACGGGCGGCGCTACGTGTGGCGATTGAAGCGGGGCTGGAGAGTGTTGCGTTTCCAGGGCTGGGAACGGGAGTGGGGCGTGTGGGCGCGACGACCTGTGCTTTCCAGATGCGACAGGCGATTGGGGAAGTCGTGCTGGGTGAGGGGCACTTTCCCCGGACATGGGCAGAGGCATCGGACAAGCACCAGAGCCTCTATACATCCACGCGGCGCAATCTTCAGAAGTTACCCTAGAACATCTCTTAGCGGCGAAGATCGGTGAGGCACTCTAAGGCGGCTTCTCGGGTTCGCTCGGTCAAACTGGTGCGGAGGTTCTCGGCTAGGGGCCGAACGGCTTCTTCCTTGGCGGAGCCTAGTGTGAGCAGGGCGGCGACGGTAAGATCATCGTGGCGGTTGTCGGTAATGGCGGCGAGTAAGAACTGCCGCACGTCGTCGGGGAGGAGCGCGGCATCGTCTGCGGAGAGGCGCGGAAGAAGCCTTGCGATGGCGGAGCGAATCGCCTCCTCAATCTCCTGCTCCCAGCGCCGCTTTTTGCCATCCAGGAGTGCCGCTGCACGGCAGAGAGACTCCAGCGACTCGCGCTCATGAATCTCATTGACGACTGCTGTCAGCCCCGCCAGAGCGTTGTGCCGCAGGGGGCCGTAGCGCCGCACGGAGAGCCAGAGCGAGAGGGCGATCATCAGAGAACCCGCCAGAAAAATACCGAGGGGGATCGAGTCTAGGCAGCCGCTCTGGTAGTTGAGGAGCACCCAGAGCCCCAGGGCAATGCTCGTCACGATCAGGGTAACACGCTCACGTCGCAGCCGGCTGACCTGCTCTTCCTGAAGACACTGACAGAGCAGAAGCGCCGCCGCATCCGCGCTCAGTCCGGTGAGGGCACGACTAATATCGGTTACAGGGAGAAGTGCGGGCTTGAGCCGATCCCGTAGCGCGGCGTAGTTGCTGATGGATTTCTGTACCATGGCTCAGGCAACCTCCTGCCAGCGGAGCATCTTCTTGAGCTGCGTCTCCGAAAGGTTGGTATGTGCTACCAGCGCCGCTCTTGCTTCCGCAACCCCAAGTTTGCTTGCGCGGACAAATGCCTCTGGGAAGAACTCCTGACACGAGCCCCAGAGATAGCTGTAGCTACCGCGTGTCCGCCCGGTCAGCCCGACTTTAGTGATCAGAAAGTGCTGCTGGAGCTGAACGAGGGGCGGGGTCTGGCTGGTCTTGGGGGGATAGGGGAGGTGTTTTTTTGCCGTGTGCCCGTGCGCCTCTATGTGCTCGTAGAGGCTCAGTGCGACTCGGGTGAGGCGATTTTTCTCAAATAGATCACGCGGGTCACAGTCGCCTTGGGCTGCGATCATGGTCGGCAAGAGCTTGAGAGATACAAAGACAGGTGTCCCTGCACCCCAGAGCTGGCCATAGTAGATGCGCTTCTCGATATGGAGATCATCTTTCCAGAACCAGGTATGGAGCATCGCTTGGTCGCCCCACGGAGTCTGCTCCGTCACGGACGGCAGAGGAGTACCCGCGCTCCAGGCACACAGGCCGACAGCGTTCACAAAGTCCACACACGCATCGGGTGTCTCGATCATCGCCCTATTCTAACGTACCTCGTCTAAAAACGCCTCGGCGGCATCGCAGAGAAAGGGTTTTCGGAGGAGCTTTTGGGCAATGGGCATCGTTTTCTTATCCCGCACACTCCCCAGCACCACGAGCGCCGCTCGAACCAGCTCGGGCTCCGTTAAAGGCTGTGCGCAGAGGCTTCGCAAGAGCTGTCGTCGCTCGGGTGTGAGCAGCTCCGGCAGCTCATTTTCACTGGCACGAACCAATAATCGTGCTACACTTTCCCGAAGGGATGTTTTGGCGACAGAGTTCGTTGCATGATTCAGCCAGCCCATTAAGTCCAGCAGCTCCGGCAGAATCTGTGTACTTCGACACTCCGGTGTCAGCTCACTTAAAATCCCCATCAGGCGCTCCGTCCGTTGACGGCGCTTCTGGCACTCGGGGAGAAAAGTGATCAGAATCGCTAGAGTCGTCACTATTGTAACTCCCACTACCGGCAGTTTGAGAAAATCAGGTGTCAGGTGCATCAATGGCCCCGCAAGCCCCAGTAACATCAGCCAGCCGGCAGGAGGCTGAAGCTCGGCTTTGTGGGGGGCTACTGCATCGTGAATCAGGCGAACGGCGGTTTCTGCATCGCAGGTCTGGAGCGGAGGAACCTGCGCACGGCGAGTCGGCTCCTCGTCACGCAGCTTTCGCCAGAGCAGGAGTGGCTCGGAGTAACGAACCCGCTGGCGCATCATGAGGCCATCCGCATCGTATCAAGAAACGCCTCGACTCCATCTTTTACGTCGGGGTTTTTGCGAAGAAGCGCATAGGCGAGTGGCACTGTTTTCTGGTCTTTGACGCTCCCAAGGGCAAGAAGCGTGGCGACAATTAGGTCGTGTGGTGTGTCCGAGCGGGTGAGAAGCTGGCGCAGGGTCTGGCGGCGCTCCTCGGTCAGCATCTGCCGTAGCTCATCCTCCCCGACGCGCGGAAGGAGGCGCGTTAGCGTGATACGCAACAGCCGCGTATGCTCAGGCGGGGCGCTTTGGAGCCAGGCGAGTAAGTCGAGTAGCTCAGGACAAATGGCGCTACTGGTACAGTTGCCCAGAACCGCACTCAGGCTCTCACGAAGCGCCCCGATCTTCCGAAAGGGCGCAACATTGACGATATTCTCTAGGATTCTGAGTGGGAGCGAGAAAGTGAAGGCAAACAGGGCTAGACCAAAGCAGAGAGCAGCAAGACCCAACAGATATGCGGTGAGCATCAGGAAGAATTCAATCCGCGTCAGAAACCCTATTGTCCCGAGAGCAATGCCGCTAACGATGAAAACAAGGGAAAGACTAATGATTTTGATCCAAAGCGTGGTTAGTTTCGCCCAGGGCACGGGATGAAGTTTTAGCAGGTGAGCTTGTGGAGCCGTTTTGTAGTGGATCTCAACGACGGTTTCTTCGGGGCTGAGCATCTGAAGCTGCACAGGCAAAGTGTACCGCAAATCACGAGGGGCGCAGGAAAATATTGTCGTGATGCAGAACTGACCCGCAACGGAACAACAGGCAGGTCACTGCCAGGATAGGGACAACCATGAATAAAAACGACGATTCTAAGCTGGATCGCAGACAGTTTCTGACTGAAGCGGGACTTGGGGCGGCGCTACTGAGCGTGAGCCCGAGCATCGCACTTGCCACCGAAAAAAGGATCAACTTCGCAGGGATTGGGGTGGGGAGCCAAGGCGGAAGTGATGTAGATCAGGTGATTGCCGCCGGCGGAAACCTGATCGCTCTCTGTGATGTGGACCACAAGTACGCTGCCAAGAAGTTTGAGCAGTACCCAAATGCCAAAAAGTTCAAAGACTACCGCGTGATGATCAAGGAGCTGGGCAAGGACCTGGATGCCGTCGTGATTGGCACGCCCGACCATACCCATGCCGTGATCGCCATGGAGGCAATAAGAAATGGCAAGCATGTCTACTGTGAGAAGCCTTTGGCCCACAGTATCCATGAAGTGCGAACCCTGATGGCGGCAGCCCGTAAGCACAAAGTGATCACTCAGCTGGGGAACCAGGGCCACTCCACCGACTCAATCCGGCGCGTGGTCGAGTGGGTCGGCGCGGGGGCTATTGGTCAAGTTCATACTGTGCACGCGGCCTGTGGTGAGTTCAGGGATGTCTACAGCCAGATCCGCAATCTGGATAAGCTGGAGCAAAAGTATGAGCTGCCCTCGGAGCTTGACTACGACCTCTGGCTTGGTCCGGTACCGTTTCGACCCTACGCTCCCTTCTGGGTTCACTGGAACTGGCGTGGCTGGCTTCCCTTTGGAACGGGGACGATTGGTGACTGGTTCTGCCACGTGATTGATCCCGCGTTCTGGGCGCTGGAGCTGGATGCCCCCACGACGGTCCATGCGGAGGTATCTGGCTACGATCCGGCGGTTCATGGGCTGACCTACCCCCCCGCAACAAAGATCACCTTCGAGTTCCCGGCGAAGGCAGGTCGTGGCCCGGTTACTCTCGTCTGGCACGACGGTGACAATGCGATCCCGACTCCCTCGGATTTCCCGGAGGGCGAAGATGTTCCCCGCACC
>NZ_JANNYP010000783.1:0-1545 GCF_031410135.1 Armatimonas sp.
TTCGCTATTTGTGTTTTACTCAGGCCGTCCGTAGAGTTTGGGAAGTTCTACGAGGAGTTTTTCTGCGGCGTCCGTCCACATCTCTCCACTGGACTTATTCATCGGAATGTGCTCTGTGAGGAGCCGGACAATGGCGCTGTGCCGATCCCAGGCGGTTTCCGGAGTGCGTTCTTTTAAGACGATCAGTAACAGATCATCGAAGCGCTTGGGGCTATCTTTTGCGCGGCGGAGTGTCTCTTGTAGGGTCGCACGAAGCTCCTCCTGCTCACCCCGTGTGTCCACCGGGGCGAGTAGCGCTTTGAGGGTTTCCAGCCACTTCATATCCCGGCGCTGTTGCGTCGGAGCAAGTCGGCTTCGTCGCAGGGGCGCTTGGACTCGTAGCCGTCCAAGGGCAAGAGATGCGTGTGGATGGCATCGAGGAAGTCTACCGGGAAGGGGAAGAAAGCATCTTCTACTTCATCGGGTGGGGTGATCCAGTTGCGTGCGCCGATCACCATCGGGGGGGCATCGAGATAGGAGAACGCGGCACGGCCAATGTGCGAGGCCATCGTGTGCAAGAAACTCCCGCGCTCACACGCATCGGAGGCCAGTAGAATACGTCCGGTCTTTTTGACGGATTCGATCACGGGCGCGTAGTTGAAGGGGACGAGCGAGCGGGCATCTATCACCTCTGCTGAGAGACCCCACTTCTCTTCCAGGAGCTGAGCCGTCTCCAAAGCGCGATAGAGCGTGGCCCCGATGGTCAGGATCGTGATATCCTTGCCCGGTTTCTTGATCTCTGGCTCGCCGATGGGGACAAGATAAGAGGTCGCAGGAACGCCGGACTGGCCCTGGAAACGCTCGGGCATGTTGTAGAGACGCTGGCTCTCAAAGAACACCACGGGGTCGGTGCCGGTGAGGGCAGATTGCATGAGCCCCTTGGCATCATAGGGCGAGGCGGGGAAGACCACTTTCAGGCCCGGAATGTGTGCCACCAGGCTCGTCCAGTCCTGCGAGTGCTGGGCACCGTACTTGCTGCCCACACTCACCCGCAGCACGACTGGCATCTTTAAGACGCCGCCGGACATGCTCTGCCACTTGGCGAGCTGGTTGAAGATCTCATCGCCCGCGCGGCCCATGAAGTCGCAGTACATCAGCTCGGCCAGAACGCGCCCGCCTTCTAGCGCGTAGCCCACCGCCGTGCCGACAATCGCGGCTTCGGAGATCGGCGAGTTAAACAGGCGGTGGTAAGGAAGCGCCTCAGTCAGGCCACGGTAGACCGCAAACGCGCCGCCCCAGTCGCGGTTCTCCTCGCCATAGGCCACCAGGGTGGGATCGGTGTAGAAGCGGTCGATAATCGACTCAAAGAGCGCGTCCTTAAAGCCCACACAGCGGGCATCGGAGAGATAGCTGCCATCCTCGGCGAGCCCCGTGCGGCTCTTAGACGCGAGCTGCTTGACACGCGGGTTCTCGTCTTTTGCCAGAAGCGTCTCAGGCGTGCGGCTGGTGTCGAGGCTCTCGATGGTCTCGTTGGAGTACATGGTCTTCTCCAGCAAGTTGCCCACC
>NZ_JANNYP010000784.1:0-1682 GCF_031410135.1 Armatimonas sp.
CAATCGTGGTCTGCGAGAAGGACACCGTTTACACCCTGGACGAGTCGAACACAAACTTTAAACTCCTCAGCGGTGCGAAGATTCCGGACGTCGAGGTCGATGTATCTCCTGGGCACATGGCAGAGTTTGCTCGTGCAGCCCTGGGTGGGCAGCCCGCTCGCTCGAACTTCCCCGACTACTCCGGTCCGCTCACCGAGACGGTTCTGCTTGGCAACCTCGCGATCTGGGCGAATGGTCCTCGACTCGAATGGGATTCCAGGAGCATGAGAGTGAAAGGATCAAACGAATACGACGCGCTCATCCGGCCCACTTATCGTAAGAACTGGACTCTCTAACCTAATGGATCGACGCGACTTTCTACAAGCAAGTGTTCTCGGCGGAATCGCCTTGGCCAGTAAGCCCTTGCGGGCAGAAAGTCGCGTCTCCAGTTTTGAACTCGATGAAGCGACGATTGCCGACTTACAGAAGGCGATGAAATCGGGCAAAGAAACCTCCCGCTCAATCACGCAGAAGTATCTGGACCGAATCGAGGAGATTGATCGCAGTGGCCCTCATTTGAGGTCGGTGATCGAGATTAACCCAGACGCGATTGCACTAGCCGAAAAACTAGATACAGAACGTTCAGCTGGCTTACTCCGTGGCCCGATGCACGGAATTGCAGTTTTGGTCAAAGACAATATTGAAACCGGAGACCGAATGAAGACGACCGCTGGGTCGATCCTTCTAGAAAAAAACATTGCTACCCGGGATGCAGCCTTGGTTACTCGTTTGCGTCAGGCCGGTGCGGTGATTCTTGGCAAAACCAATTTAAGCGAGTGGGCCAACTTCCGCTCGACCCATTCGAGTAGCGGCTGGAGCGGGCGTGGTGGGCAGACCAAGAACCCCTATGCTCTTGATCGAAATCCTTGCGGAAGCAGTTCGGGCTCAGGAGTCGCGGCGGCCGCAAGCCTTTGCACGGTTGCGGTTGGAACCGAAACCGATGGGTCGATCGTCTGTCCTTCGACCAACAACGGGCTTGTTGGAATCAAACCCACGCTTGGCCTGATTTCTGGGGCCGGAATTATTCCCCTCTCGCATAGTCAAGACACTGCAGGGCCGATGACTCGGACCGTGCGGGATGCCGCCATTCTGTTGGGAGCCCTCGCAAATGTCGGTACGGCTGGATTCAAAGGGCATGCCGACTACACCCAGTTCCTGAGTCCAAAAGGGCTCAAGGGAGCTCGAATTGGGGTTGCACGCAAGTTTTTTGGATTCAACGCAAAGGTCGATGCGATCATGCACGATGCGATTGTTACGCTCAAGAAATTGGGGGCAATCATCGTGGACTCTGCTGATCTGCCGTCTCATGGCAAGTATGACGACACCGAAACCGAAGTGTTGCTCTATGAGTTCAAGGCAGATATCAACAAGTATCTGGCAGGCAAGAATCTCGAAGCGAAGAGTCTCGCCGATCTCATTCGATTGAATGAAAAATATAAGGATATCGAGATGCCCTTCTTTGGTCAGGAGCTCTTTTTGCAGGCGCAGGAAAAAGGGCCGCTGACCGATAAAAAATATCTTGACGCGCTGAAGAAGAACCACAGACTCTCTCGGAAAGAGGGCATTGATGCGGTGATGAACGCGCACAAACTTGACGCCCTCATCGCTCCCACCGGCGGTCCCGCCTGGCTCGCGTCCGATCC
>NZ_JANNYP010000785.1:0-11921 GCF_031410135.1 Armatimonas sp.
TTCACCCACGGCCCACTAGCGGCATCTTGGTGGCCATGACGGTCATAAACAAGACATTGGCATCCAGCGGCAGGCTTGCCATGTGCAGAACGGACTGTGCCACGTGCTCCACATCCATCACTGGCTCGACGGCAAGCTCGCCACTTGCCTGAGGCACCCCGTGCGCCATCTTCTGCGTGTTGTCCGTGAGCGCATTGCCAATGTCAATCTGGCCACAGGCGATGTTGTACTTACGGCCATCCAGAGCCGTGGACTTGGTCAGCCCCGAGATCGCGTGCTTGGTCGCGGTGTACGACGCCGAGTTAGGGCGCGGCACCTGCGCCGAGACCGAGCCGTTGTTGATGATGCGTCCACCCATCGGGTCTTGGTCTTTCATCAGCTTAAACGCCTCTTGCGTGCACAGAAAACTCGCTGTCAGATTCGTCTCCACCACGGCCTGCCAGTCCGCCAGGCTTAGCTCCTCAATCGGGCCATTGCGGACGATCCCGGCGTTGTTGAAGAGCACATCCAGCCGCCCAAACGCCGCTTGCGTTTTCGCAAAGAGCGCTCGAATCGCCTCCGGATCACGCACATCGGTGGGAACGGCCAGTGCGCGAGTGCTAGCCTCGCCCGCCAGAGCCACGGTCTGCTCCAGCGCGTCCGAGCGCCGCCCTGCCAATGCAACCGCGTAGCCCGCCCGCAGAAACGCCAGCGCCACGGCACGCCCCACGCCGCTCCCCGCTCCCGTCACCAATGCCACTTTTTTGTCCATGTTCACTCTCTGACCTTCTGTTTTCCCAGCGCAAGCTCGATTGCCTGCTCCATCGTCAAGGCGCGACCCTCCGCCCACGCCGCGTCGAAGGCGGCATCATCGTTTAGCGTCGCACGGGCAGCAGCAACCTGCGGGTCCTGCTCTTGCTGGTCACTGGGGGAGAGAGGGGTTCCGAGTTCCTCGCGCAGTCGCTCCGCAGCACCCCAGAGCTGGGAAGCAAGAACCAAAACTCCGGTGGCAGAAGCAACATTTCCCAGGTTGGTCAGTGTGAGGGGGATGCTCCCTAGGTCGCCAATCTCCCTTGTAATAACAAGGCTCTCCTCATATAACCCACCTGCAGAACCATAGTCGCCCTGAGAAAAGGCCACATTCCCCAAACCCTGGAGTGAGTAGGCGATGCCCTTCTGGTCACCGATTTCCCTCTTGATCGCTAAGCTTTCCTCATACAGTAAACGTGCAGAACCATAGTCGCCCTGAGAAAAGGCCACATTCCCAAGGCCATTGAGAGCATTGGCGATGCTACCCCGGTCACCGAGCTCCTTCGCAATCACCAGGCTCTCCTCCTGGTACACTCGCGCAGAAGCATAGTCGCCCTGAAAAGAGGCCACATCCCCCAAGCCATTGAGAGCATTGGCGATGCCGCCCCGGTTACCAACCTCCCTCGCAATCGCCAGGCTCTCCTCCTGGTACACTCGCGCAGAAGCATAGTCGCCCTGAAAAGAGGCAAGACTCCCTAGGTTGAGCAGTGCGTTGGTGACTACTCCCTGGTTACCAAGCTCCCTCGCAATCGCCAGGCTCTGCTCATACAGCAAACGCGCCGCTGGGTAGTCGCCCTGAGAAGCGGGCACCATACCCAGGTTGAGCAATGCGCGAGCGATGCCCCCTCGGTCACCCATTTCCCTACGGATCGCCAGGCTCTCCTCCTGGTACACTCGCGCCGCTGGGTAGTCGCCCTGATACACGGCCACTAGCCCTAGATTGCCCAGTGCGCGGGCGGTGCTCTCCCGGTCACCGACCTCCCTCGCAATCGCCAGGCTCTGCTCATACAGTAAACGCGCTGCAGGGTAGTCGCCCAGACTAGAGGTAAGCAAACCCACCCCGTTCAGAGCCTTCGCGCGAAGCGAGGCATCCGCCCCCGCCGCCTCCGCTAAAGCGCGAGACAGACGATCACAACCTTCGGAAAAGTAACCACGCACATACCAGAAACGATAGATCACCCCTGCAAGTCGCAAGCAAGAAGACGAATCACCACTCCACTCCAGTGCCGCACGCAAGTTGTCATGCTCCAACTCGAGACGATCCAGCCACAGCATTTGATCCGCTCCTGTTAACAGGGGCTCCGCCGACTCACCCAAAGCAAGGAAGTGCGACAGGTGACAACCACGAAAGACAGCTTCCTCACCACTCTCCAGAATGCGATCGCGAGAATACTGACGAATCGTCTCAAGCAAACGATACCGCGTGCTAGAACCAGAGGGCTCAGAAACAACAAGGCTCTTGTCACAAAGAGACGTAAGCAAGTCCAGAACTTCCCAATCCTCAACCACATCACCAGAACAGACAGACTCCGCAGAATCTAAAGTCCAGCCACCCGCGAAAACAGACAGGCGGCACAGAAGCGTCTTCTCCGCCTCACTTAGCAGATCGTAGCTCCAGTCAATCAGAGAACGCAGGGTCTGCTGGCGAGGCAACGCAGTCCGAGAGCCGCCTGTCAGTAATCTAAAACGCTGATCAAGCTTGCTATTGATGTCCTCAATGGATAAAGAACGAACACGTGCTGCCGCGAGTTCAATGGCAAGCGGGATGCCATCTAAACGGTGGCAGATCGAGGCAAGGGCGGGTGCATTGGCATTGGTCACGGCGAACGTCGACTGCTGAAACAGCGCACGCTCAATGAAGAGTTGCACCGCTTCGTACTGTGAGAGGCTCTCGGGAGTCTGCACTTGCTTCGGGTCGGGCAGCGAGAGCGAGGGCACCCGGTAGGTTAGCTCCCCTGCAATGCCCAGAGCCTCCCGACTAGACGCCAGAATATGTACGCCGAGGCACTGGCGAATCAGCGTGTCAGCGAGCTTGGCACAGGCATCGAGCAGGTGTTCACAGTTGTCCAGCACCAGCAAGAGGCGCTTACTCTTGAGGTGCTCCACCAGGCTCTGAGTGATTGGCTTACCCGGCTCCTCCTTGAGGTTTAGCACGCCCGCGAGCGTCTGCGCAACAAGGTTTGGATCCGCGAGCGGGGCAAACTCCACCAGCCAAGCCCCATCGGGGAAACGCTCTAGTAAGTCCGCGGCGGCTTGCAAGCTAAGGCGGGACTTGCCGCTTCCTCCTGCTCCCGTGAGTGTCAGAAGCCGCGTCTTCTCCAGAAGCGACTCAACTTCGGCCAGCTCTTTCTCACGTCCGATGAAGCTGGTGACTTGCTGGGGAAGGTTGTTAGGGTGCGTCGAGAGCGACTTAAGCACGGGAAAGTTGCTAGTAAGCCCCGGATGCTGTAGCTGATAGATCTGCTCCGGCCGTGCTAAATCCTTGAGGCGGTGCGTTCCCAGATCGTGCAGTGTGGCTTGGGCTGGCAGTGTGTCTCGAACCAGCTCCTGTGTTACCTGCGTGAGAATCGTCTGCCCACCGTGCCCCGTGGCGAGGAGTCGTGCCACTCGGTTGAGGGACTGCCCGAAGTAGTCGTCGTCCCGGCTCTCGGCGGCACCCGTGTGCAATGCCATCCGCACCTTGATGAGTGTTTGCTCCGGCCACGGCTCTACCAAAAGCGCAAGCTGGGCAGCGAGGGTCGCCTCCAGCGCATCCGTTGCCGTGGTGAAGGCGGCGCAGAAGGCATCGCCGACGGTCTTGAAGACGTAACCATTGGCATTTTCGATGGACTCCCGCAGCAAGGCATCGTGGCGGGCGAGGGCAATTTGCATCGCCTCGGGATGCGCTTCCCAGAGCTTGGTGCTGCCCTCAATATCCGTGAACAGAAAAGTGACGGTGCCTTCAGGGCGATTCATGGCTTATTATAACTAAGAATCCCAGCGCTAGCCCCGGCCCACCTGCGGTTATCGAGGATAGCAGCCTAGACGGTTTCTTCGCGGAGCACCTCAAGCGAGAGACGCACCCATTCTTTGTACTCATCGGACGCACAGAAAGGCGCGTTTTCTTCTTCGGCCGCCGCGATGATCTCCTCGTAAGGCACACCGAGCTTGAGTCCAGCGTAGAGATAGGCGGTAGCAGAGGAGCGTGGGCCGAGGCGGCAAGTGATCACCGTCGGTCGTGGGAGCGCCTCAAGAGCCGCCACCTGCTGCCGCGCTAATTCAAGAGTCAAGACGCGAGGGGGGTCGCTGATAACACGCGCGGTCTGCGGCACTGCTTTCTGTACATCAGCGTACGAGATTCCCCCAGGCATGGAAGCGAACTCGTCACCGATAAGAAAGAGCCACGATGCCGCCCCCCGTTCCTTAGCGTACGCGGTGGGGTTCTCGACCAGACCACGGTTGTAGCTTAAATCCGAAGGCAATTTAAAGTCAGACATAAAGTATCTCCTTTTGGGGACTAGCCCCAACCGACCAGTGGTATCTTGGTGGCCATCACGGTCATGAACAAGACATTGGCAATCGGGCCGTAGGCAATGTTGTACTTACGGCCATCCAGCGCCGTGGACTTGGTCAGCCCCCAGATCGCGTGCTTGGTCGCGGTGTACGACGCCGAGTTAGGCTACTGCCCGCCCCCCACTGCGCCCGTGACGAGTGCGACTTTCTTTACCATAATTCATCTTACCTTAGCGGGCAGACGCAAGTGACACCAAGAGATTGTTTCCGTCACGAAGGGCCGTCATCGGCTACAATAACCGCATGATTCCACCTGCTGGTACGGTGACTCTTCTCTTCACCGATATTGAAGGAAGTACTCGGCTCTGGGATACGCACATCGACGCGATGCGGGTTGCTCTTGTGCAGCACGATGACCTGCTCCGGAAAGTCATCGAACAGAATCGCGGATATGTCTTCAAGACGCTTGGGGATGGCTTCTGCGCTGCGTTCGCCCACGTTCCCGATGCCCTGATGGCTGCTCTGGAGATCCAGCACCAGTTACTTGCGCAGGTGTGGCCGACCCCAACTCCCCTTCGTGTTCGTACAGCACTGCACACAGGGGCGGTCGAGAGTCGGGACAATGACTACTTCGGCCCTGCCCTCAACCGCGTGGCACGGCTCCTTGCCACGGGGCACGGTGGTCAGATTCTTCTGACGCAGGTGACTCAGGAGCTGGCTGAGGATACCGTTCCTGACGAAACTTGCTTCACCTGTTTGGGTGAGCACCAGCTTCGCGATCTTACTCGCTCTGAGCTGGTTTACCAGCTCTGTCATCCGGCGCTCCCGGAGCGATTTCCTCCGCTCAAGTCGCTCTCCACCCATCCCCAGAACTTGCCGCAACAGCTGACCAACTTCATCGGGCGAGAGAGCCAGATTCGCGAGGTGGAGCAGCTCTTGGCACGCGTCCGGCTACTCACTCTGACAGGAGCAGGGGGCTGTGGCAAGACACGTCTCTCTCTCCAAGTCGCAACCGCCGTTCTCCCACGGTTTCCCGACGGGGTCTGGTTTGTGGAGCTCGCCCCACTCGTCGATCCGGGACTGGTCTGGCCAACGGTCGCTAATGTCCTTGGGATCCAGGAACAACACGGGCAGCCTTGGGTACAGACACTGCTCCAACACCTAAAGGACAAACGCCTCTTGCTGGTTCTGGACAACTGCGAGCACCTTGTGGATGCCTGCGCCCAGCTCGCGGATGTCCTGTTGCGAGGCTGTCCCGAGCTACGGATTCTTGCCAGTAGCCGCGAGGCACTACGGATCTCGGGAGAGCAGCACTATCGTGTTCCTTCTCTGTCCTTACCGGAACCGACACTGGTTGCAACAGCGGAGAATCTGACAACCTACGAATCGGTCCGTCTGCTGGTGGATCGTGCGCGGCTCGTCTGTCCTGATTTTCAGGTGACCGAAGCCGACGCGCCGACACTCGCACAGATATGTGTGCAACTAGACGGAATTCCCCTCGCGATTGAGCTTGCGGCGGCGCGTGTCCGCTCCCTCTCCCTAGAGGAGATCAATCACGGACTCGGCCAGCGCTTCCAGCTCCTCACGGGAGGCTCGCGTACCGCTCTGCCCCGTCAACAAACGCTCCAATCCCTGATTGATTGGAGCTACGACCTACTCAGTGACGCCGAGAGGCGAACGCTCGATGACCTCTCTGTCTTTACCGGGGGGTGTACCTTGGATGCAGCCCAAGCGGTCTGTGGTGTTGAGGTGCATGCCAGGCTTACTGCCCTGTGTGATAAGAGCCTCGCTCTCTACGAAGAGAGTGAGAACGGGGGACGCTACCGTCTTTTGGAGTCGATCCGTCAGTACGCACAAGAGCGCCTGCAGGAGCGGGGCGCGGAGAGTGCGGGGGGACGGCATAGAGACTATTTTCTCGAATTGGCCGAGGAGGCAGAGCCAAAGCTCCGTGGCCCACAACAGCAGGTATGGTTGGAGCGTCTTGAGTTGGAGCACGACAACCTGCGTACCGCGCTCTCGTGGTGTCAGGTGCGAGGGATAGTGGGGGATGGCCTGCGTCTGGTGGGTGCTCTCTGGAAGTTCTGGGAGGTCTATGGCTACCAGCGTGAGGGGCGTGAACACATCGAGGCAGTTCTCGCTTGGGCAGGGGCGGATGCTCCCACTCCCGAGCGTGCGAAAGCCCTGATGGGGGCAGGGGTCATGGCCTACTTCCGGGGCGACCCCGCGTGTGCACAGGGGCACTTCTCGGAGAGCCGGGATATCTCGCGCACGCTTCAGGACAAGGTTGGCCTTGCAGCGGCGTTGAATGCTCTGGGAAACCTAGAACTTTCGGAGGGGAATCTGTCGATTGCCCGCACTCTGTATGAAGAAGCCCTTAGCCTTCGTCGCACACAGGGAGATAACGCGGGAATGGCAGGTACGCTCAATAACCTAGGCAGCCTGACCAGTGAGCTCGGCGACTACTCGGCAGCCCTCACCTACTGCGAGCAGGCGCTTGTCCTCAACCGCGAGCTGGGAAACCGCTTGTGGGAATCCACCAATCTGCAGAACTTGGGCAATATCTACCGTTACCTGAACGACAACATCGCAGCCGAGCGATTCTGTCAGGAGTCCATTGCCTTGAGTCGCGAGCTTGGGAACCGCGATGAGGAGGCAGGTGCGCTCTATACACTGGGCTGGATTGCCCTGGATCGACAAGATCACACCACCGCAAAGCCCTACTTCGAGCAGGCTCTGATCTATCACCGGGAGGCAGGGAAACGATCTTGGGAAGCGCGTGACCTAGCGGCTCTGAGTGCGGTTGCGGCGGCGGCGGGCGATATTTCAACTTCACGAGCACTCTTTGATCAAGCACTACGTCTTCAGCAGGAGATCGGGAGCCCGTTGCAGATTGTCCTGAGTCTGGATGAGCTGGGGGATATCTTTGCGCGTACGGGCTCTCCCGACAATGCGGCTCTGCTGTGGGGAGCAGCAGAGCGGCAACGAGAAGAGTTTGGGAAGGCGATCTCCTCTCCTAAACTACACGATACCGACCGGGTCAAAGCCACCTTGGGTGAGGCTGCTTATGCAACGACATGGGCAGGTGGCCGTGCGCTCACGCTCGACGAAGCGGTGGCACTTGCGCTGCAGGCACTCAACCCTTTGAAATCGGCGTCTAAGAGCCTCGCAGACTCGGCTACAAAGTCGCTCCACGACTAAAAAAAGCTCACTTTGTTTCTTTCTCGTGCTCCGGCCAGGTGAGGGCAAAGAGTGCGGCCAGCAGCGGAAGCACACCGGCCACCAGGATCATCGGGGCGAACTTGCCCATGGCATTGATATGCGTATCCGCATAACGGCCCACCATGGGGTGGAGCAGAGAGTTGATGAGCCAAGACGTGGCCCCCACCGCGCCAAGGCACTTGGACGTGTGCTGCGGCGAGACATCTTGGATCAGCGCGTAGAGGATCGCAAAGCCGCCCATCAGCCCGGCCCCGACGATGCAGTAGAGCGGCACCATGACCTCACGCCCCGGGATAAAAACAAGCGGTGTCGCCAGGAGGCACAGCCCCGAGGCAAAGAGAAGAATCTTCTTGCGAGCACGCTCAACGGAGCAGGTCGGTGAGACGAGCTTTCGGGCCAGAAAACCAATACCAATACTGCCCACATCCGCCGTTAAGTAGAAGGCGATGAGGAGATACTGGAGCTGCTGGTCCGTGAACTTGAGGTCAATCACCAGGTGCCGGGGGAGCCAGACCCGGTAAAAGTGCCAGCTCATGTTCACCGCCACGCCCAGTGCCAGCGCGATCCAGAACTTTCGCTGCGTAAAGAGGGAGACAAACGGAACAGTGACCGTCTCGGCGGTCTTTGCGGGAGGGTGGGCGATCTCGGCTGCCCGCTCACCGCGCGTGACATACTGCCACGCCACGACCCAGACTAGGCCGATGGCACCGATGATCATGAACATCTGCCGCCAGCCCTCGCCGCTGGGCTTCACCAGCGCCAGAACCAGCAGCGGAGTCACCACCGCCCCGAATGTCATCCCGCTATTGAAGAGGCTGTTGGCAAACGCTCGGGACTCACGGGGGATAATTCGCCCGATAATCCCGACGGCAACGGGCCAGTTAAACGCCTCGCCGCCGCCTAAAATAATCCGGCAGACCTGGAGCTGGAAGAGAGTCTCCACAAAGCCGGTGGCAAAGCCCGCCGCGGACCAGACCAGCAGGGCGATGGGGTAGAGCCAGCGCAGGTTCACCCGGTCGGCGAGGAAGCCCGCCAGCAGCAGAAAGACCGCGTAGGAGTAGCCAAACGCCGCCTCCAGCTGACCATAGCCTTCCTCGCCGAGCTTAAACTCCGCCTTGATAAACGTCGAGATGGATCCCAGAGTCTGGCGGTCCATGTAGTTGATCATAGTTGCGAAGAGCATCATCGCAACCACATACCACTTCCATTGAGGGATCGTGGATTTCGGTGAGTCGGTCATTGAACTCAAGGGTTATAGTTTCCTTTTAGCTTCTCTAGTGCGCGGGGTAGCTTTCATGCAGTGAATTGTATACCAATTCTGACAAAAAAAGAGAGAGGAGCAATGCTCCCCTCTCGTCACCGTCTCTTGCTAGAGCGCTAGTTCTCGCCATTGATGGCTTTGCTGGTCAGGTCTACCATGCTAGAGCCCGTGCCCCAGATCACCTGATCGGTCCAGTTGGCATCTCCCCAGAGAACCTGGCTACCCCAGATCACTTTAGTACCCCAGATCACCTGATCACCCCAGATACCCTGGAGATTGTTCAGACCCGAGGTTCCCCAGATCACCTGATCCGTACTAAACAGATCCGAGGTGTTCATAAGGACATTACCCACCGCATCCCGGAAGAGCCGGGGGCTCACCGCGGACTTGGTGGCGATAGCAGTATTACGCAGGGCCGCCGGGATATTGAGATACCCTGCACCATAAGCCGTCACGTCCCAGCCGCCGTTGGGCGTCATCCACTTGTCGGCGGAGAGCATCAAGCGTGCCTTCACGCTGTCGGGGGTCAGGGTCGGGAATTTCTGCAACAGAAGCGCCGCCGCTCCCGACACTACCGGAGCCGCCATGGACGTCCCCGAGAGGTAGAAATATTGTTTGGAGATCGAGGTACTCCCCGTTCTGTACTCGCTCTCCCTCACCAGGTTAGTCGAACTAAAGGCGGTATCCAAGAAGCCCTTATCAACGATCGCCGAGATCACACGGTTTCCGGGTGCGACAATATCAGGCTTCATCACAAAGTCCAGGCGGCTGGGGCCACGGCTGGAGTACGTCGTGATCTTATCGGCAACACGGTTGCCCGTGTAGGTTCCGGGCACCGCTGTAGAGAGGTTCTGCTTCATGGCCCCCACGGTGATAACGTAGGGATCGTTGGCGGGCGACTGGATGCTCCCATAAGCACTTCCCCAACCATCGTTATCCATCCCTGGTGTCTGGGTGGTATTGGCTCGCCCGTTGTTGCCAGCGGCACAGACCACGACAATCCCGGCACGGTACGCCGCTTCCACGGCTTGACAGAGAGGGTCGGTTATGTAGCTCTCGCCCACTGCATGACCCAGTGAGAGGTTCATCACCCGGATGTTGAACTTGGCTCTGTTGGTGATGCACCACTGGATACCGGAGATGGTTTGGCTTACCGTGCCCCTTCCCTGGTTGTCCAGCACCTTGACATTGATGATGTTGGTATTGGGAGCGATTCCCTTGAAGGTACGGAAATAGCCGGATCCAGATGAGGCAGCCCCATTACCGGCGATAATCGCTGCCACATGGGTACCATGTCCACAGAAATCGTCAGTATTGGTGGTGGCAAACAGAGCTTTGGCCACAATACGTGATGGCCCACCGCTGACCGTCTGTGCAAGCTCGTTACTGAATTTCACTCCGCTATCGAGGACCGCAACTCCGATACCCGCTCCCGTGACACCATACTGGCTGGCGGCCAAGTCGGCTCCGGTGTGCCCCACGGTGAACTCATCGGCGTGGGTGGGAAGCCCCAGACACGCGACGGCTCCTAGGAGAGCGACAGCGCTTTGTTTGATTCGTTTCACCTTACTTCTCTCCCAGGATCGCAGTGCTCGTCAGATCTACAGCGTCGGTCGTGCTTCCCCAGATAGCCTGATCGGTCCAGACCGGATCCGCGATCATGAAGCTTCCCATCGACAAGTACGGGTTTGTGCTTCCCCAGATGGCTTGCTCACCCCAGATAGCCTGCGTCCCCCAGATAGCTTGCTCGCCCCAGATAGCCTGCGTACCATTGACCGAGATACCCCAGATCGCTTTCGAGACATCTACCCGAACTCTCGTCCTACTACTATTCAGACTCAGCACGGGACTGCGTGCATAGACGGTTGGTTGGGCACGGTTATTGAGCGCGGCCGGAATATTAAGCAACCCAGCTCCATAGGCAGTGGGATCGCTCCCCAGTTTATCGGCGGAGAGCATGAGCCGTGCCTTGATGGCATCAGGCGTTAGCTTCGGGTCTTGCTGCAAGAGGAGGGCCGCAGCCCCAGAGACCACCGGAGCCGCCATAGAGGTTCCCGACAGATAGAAGTACATCATGGAGGCATTTCCCGACGTATTTCCTTTTAGATACTCAAACCAAGGGAGTGCATTGGTGGCGCTATAGTTGCGACTCAGGAAGTTACTTCCAAGATCGCCATTGAGACTAATCACCCGGTTGCCTGGTGCAACGATATCCGGCTTCATCACCAGATCTAGGCGACTGGGCCCACGGCCAGAGTAGGTCGCAACCGGATCAAGGAGCCTCAGGTTAGCGGAGGTATTTTTAACGGCTCCCACGGTGATGACGTAGGGAGAGTTAGCAGGCGACTGGATAGAGCCATAGCGGGTACCGTAGCCCTCATTATTACGCCCCGTAGCCGGTGCCCCGTAGAGTCGTCCCCCATTGCCCGCAGCGCAGACCACGACAAGCCCGCTTTTCCAGGCTTTCTCCACCGCCAGACAGAGCGGGTCGCTCTTGTAGCTCTCACCCACTTCATGCCCCAGAGAGAGATTCAGCACGCGAATCCCCTGTGCCACACGGTTATCAAGGGTCCACTGGATTCCTGCAATGGTGCTACTGACGCTGCCTCTTCCCTCGGCATTAAGAACACGGACACTCACCACCTTCACGGTAGGGGCAATGCCCTTGAATGCCCGGTAGGCATAGCTACCCGTGGAAAAGAGGCCATTGCCTGCCATTATTCCCGCAACATGCGTCCCATGACCGCAGGGGTCGCCGGACTTGCTCCCATCTTGTACCAGATCCACTCCGTTCGTAACACGGGAGGCATAGCCCTCCGAAAGATCCGGATGCCAGGGACTGACACCGCTGTCCAGCACGGCCACGCCGATTCCTTTTCCTGTAAGGCCATAGCTCCAGGCTTGGTCGGCCCCTGAGTGCCCCACGGTAAACTCATCGGTCTTCTTAACCTCCATGTCAGACGAGAGGCGGCTGACAAAGGGCAGAGCGGCGAGCTCTTTAAGCCGACGGTTGGGAATACGAACCGCAAGCGAGTTGATGATCGGCAGGTGGCGGTAGATATCGCCCCCCAGCGCCGCAATCGCCGCTTCTTGAGCGGCTGTGGGCACTCCCTCGGTCTTGACAATCACCGCACTCCAGCCCTTGCGGCTCGGCGAGGCA
>NZ_JANNYP010000786.1:0-9009 GCF_031410135.1 Armatimonas sp.
CGACCATCTCACGAAAAGTATTGACGGATACTGAACAGTCGGATTTATCACGGAAACATAGCGAATCAATGTTTTCCGTGCTCTGAACGGGCAGATTTCAGCCAACTATACCTTTCCGGGGCGTTGGGCAAAGAACCCCAAACTCCCTTGTTCGCGCCCTTGCCTACTGCCTCGCAAAACTCGCAAAAGTGTCCAGCAAGGCTCCCTTGTGGCGGTCTCTTTGACTGGCTCCAGAAACTCCAGAAACTCCCTTGTTCGACTTGTGCCCGTGCGTGCCTATATGCAGAAAAAAGGAAAGAAATAGAGCCCTTGTTTGTCTCTTCACGCGCCCGCGCGTGTGCGAGGGTCGAAAAAAGTGAAAAAACTCCCTTTGATATCTCCCGCGTGGACTGCATGAAGAAACTGAAGAAACTCGGATCAAGGAAGCCTTGTTCGACATTTTCGACACTTGTCGTTTATGTCTCAAAACTTAGATTTAAGAGTCCTTAATTCTAAGTTTAAGGACTCAAACGAAGGTTCGGCAAACAAGAAAAATGAGCGGGCTACCTCTACGCCAGTCCGCGGAAGTGTTGCCAGAAATGCCAGAAATAGGAACCCAGACCGTCGTTTCGCGAATGCAGCAAGACCACAGCCCAGGGCAAACACTTTGCTGAGGCTCTCACAGTTGCCGCTTGAGCCTCTCCAGCGCTTCCAGGAGAGCGGCGGGGGCTGTGTAGGCTGAAAGAGACCGTAGCACTGCCTGAAGATCTTCCAGGGCCTCGCGTGGCGTCGTGACGATGGCGACTCGGCCACGCTCGTAGAGTTCGGCCTGCTCGGGGCGGACACGGGCAGAGGCGCTTCTCTTCAGCTCAAGGCCGACCCAGCAGGCATCGGGGAAAGCGCCAGGCGCAGCGAGACCGACGAAGAGGTCCGGTGTGCCGGGAGTGTTGCCCATGTACCCGGTGGGAGTGTGCTTCCCCTTGCAGTGTGGGCACGTGACTGCCCGCCTGGCTTGACCGATCTCAAGGGACTCGCAGCCGACGGCGGCCAGCGTCTGCACGATGGAGCGCTGAAGGTCGGCCTCGGACCGAAGGTTCGAACCTTCGGATTCCATCGGCTTTTTTGACGATGGAATCCGGTGGCTTGAACCGGCACACTTTGCAGTCATTCTTAGCCCTGTGTCAAGGTCGCGACTCGAACACGACGGGCCATGTTCTCAACGATCCTTTTCTCGTCCGCCTGGCTGCTGACATTCCAGCCCGCGTTCGTGATGTTCTGTTGGTTGTTGATGACGATAGAGCGCCCGTCTTTCAGAGCTACCGCAACCTCTGACATGACCATTGCCCGCAGAGCTTGAGGGTCAACCGGAGAAGATGAACCACCAGAAGACCTGCTCGAGCCAGCAATAATCTTCATTTCGTCCCGGGCAATTCCAGCCAACTGACCTCCCTTAACTGACCGACCATCTGCCGGCGCATTGGGACTGCTGGGAACCGATGTAGCTCCGCCACCGCCGCCAGAGTTGCCCCAGTTCCCTTGTGTGAAGAGGTTCAGCCCCCCCGCGACCGCGCCGCCGAAGTCGTTGTTGTCTGCGGCGTTGCCCATGTTCATGAGAGCTAGAACGGTGGGGACACTACCGCCGGTCAGGAGACCTGCAGCAAGCCCGAGTCCGGTTCCCCAGCCAAATTTCTTCTTGCGCTGGCTCATTGCCATCAGCGAGTAGGCACCCGAAAGGATCTGCTGAGCGGTGAAGCTGAGGCCCTTCGTGCTGGCTTCGATGCTCTTGGCCAGCTTGTCTATCGAGGGCTGGAAACCACGCTCAAGAGCTTTTGCTATCGGATCGGTGAGGCTACGAGCGATCACGCGCTCTATCTCTTTGCCAGCTCCCTGGTTCAGAGACTCTATGAGGGTTTGCGCGAAGTCCTTCGCTGCTCCCTTGCCCGACTGCCCCCGCATCATGTTCATGACGAAGCCACCCCCGCCCCGTGCAAGGTCACCAGTGAGAGCGTTTGCGTTTGCGTAGGCATGCTCTTTGTTATGGGCATACTGCTGCAATCGGTCTCGTGGGCGCTCTGGCTTGACCCGAAGATACGCCCTAACCTTGTCTTTGGAATACGATTGTAGGTACCGCATCGTGCTTGTCAGGCTGTCTGTTTGACTCTCGTAAGAATCTGCTGCACCCTCAAGGCCAAACTTGAGTTTCTTGAGTTGCGTCTTTTTGTTCTCCTCACCGAGGGCACGAAGGGACTTTAATGTCCCAGAGAGCGAATCAACGAGAGACTTAGTTTCGCCGATCCCGCCTTTGCCCATCCGTTCGAAGGCTGTCTTCTGCCTCTCACTCTGCTCTTTGCGAAGCGCATCAAGACCATCAAAGCCACCCGAGAGCAGGCCAGGGAAGCTAAAGCCTCGGAGCTGACTGCCTACCTCCTCAAACGTGTTTTTTTCAAGAGTGCGACGGAGAATCTGATCTGCATCGGGCACACCATAGTATTTGTCTTCCTGATGTTGCCTGCGAGCCTCGCGCTGCTTGAGAGCCACGGGGGGCAGGGTCCGAGCGGCCAGGCGATCCTGAGCGTCTTTTAGTCGCTGAGCTGCTTCTTCACGGTAGCGCTTATCGTTGGCCTCCTTCTCTTTGCGCAGCCTTTCGGCTTCGGCCTCTCGCTCCTTTCTCGCCTTCGCCTCAGCTTCCAAACGTTTCGCACGGGCTACCGCATCAATCCCTGCCCTCTTGGCTTTGGCATCTGCTGCCTCTTTTTCCTTGGCGGATTTCTCGGCCTTGCCACGGAGCAGACTTGCCATGCTCTCAAGCTTGGCGTTTTCCTGCCTGAGCCGGTTTACCTCTTGCTGATCGGAGGGTGACAAAAGGCCGCCAATGCCAGCAAGATAAGCAGAGTCACCGCCACCAGAGTTCTTCCGACGGTCGGCAGCAGCCGCTTCGATATCGGAGATCTTCTGTCGATTCCCCCGAATCTCCTCCTCGGCATCCAAGTAGTAAGGACGGCCTGCCTTCTCTTCGGTCTGCCTGCCGTTCTTCTCCGTCATGTACTTGTAGGCGAGTGTGCCCCCCACCATGACCGCACCGATGCCAAGCCCGATCAGCCCACCCTTCCCAACTTGCGATAGAACCTGAGCAGATACACCAAGTTCCTTAAGACCACTGGCGAGATTTAGAATATTTCCAATCAGCATGGTCATAGGCCCCGCAGCAAGTGCCGTGAGCCCCAGGTTCGCCAAGAGGTCTTGCTTCTCTTTGGGGAGCTTGTCCCACGCCTTCCCGAGGAGATCAACCTTATCAGCGACAGCGCCAAGGGCATCCGCGGCTTTAGGGGCCAAAGTGCTACCGATTCGAGCAAGGCTGTCGCTGATTTTCTGGTTTGCATTCTCGAACTGGTTGGCTAGGCTATCACCCACACGCTTGTCTTTGGAGAGCACACCGACCACGCCATCAATGAACTCGGTGGCAGTCAGCTTGGCCTTCTGGAGAATCTCTGTATCGCTTGTCCCAAAAGCCGCCTGCATGGCTGTCCGAACACCATAGAATCTCTCAGCAATCTGGTTGATCTCTTCCGCGCTGACCTTGCCTTTGCTGGCAATCTGAGACAATGCCAGTGTCACGCCGTCGAGCTGCTCTTTGCCACCACCGGCGGCCGCGATGGCATTACCGAACTCACGAAGAGACGCCTCCGCACGTTTCGCACTAAGACCCGCCGATTGAAGGCGCAGCGAGCCCTGAATCGCCTCTTTGAAGCCCAGACCTGGCAGCTCTGCGATCTTGCGAAGACGAACGAGCTGGCGCTCTGCTTCTGCGCTTGATCCCGTGATGGCGATGAGGCCACGCTTGAGCGAATCGAGCTCCACAGCGGTCTTGACAGACTGCCTGCCCAGAGCGAGCAGAGGAGCGGTCACGCCGAGGGTCAGGGAGCCACCTATCCGGCTTAGGGATTCCCCGACCTTCTGAATGCGCTGACCGGCTTGCTCTGCGGTCGAAGCGGTCTTGCGGGTCTCCTGCTGGGCCCGCCTCATTCCAGAGGTGAAGCCAGAGTCTATGAGCTCGAGGCGAGCCTGAAGTTGAGAGACGACGTATCCCATTTTAGTTTTCCATTTCCATTTCAGTTTTCAAGTTTTCGCCCTTCGTTCCGCGCGGAAACTGCGGTCCATGAAGCCAGTGCGACCATGTCCCGCTCGACGATATGAAGAGCGAGCGCACAGTCAGGCCAGGCGGCGGCATGGTCAGCCAGCCCCACCCGACGCGATTCTGCCGCGATCAGCCAGGCGGCAGCTCCTCCCGCTTGCACGACGTTACCAGAGGGCAGTGTGAGAGGCTCGGCGAGCTCGGGCAGAAGGCCACGGCTTGATTCGGAGAGTGCCCACTCAAGCAGCTTCTGACGGGCGCTTTGACGAACCTCCTGCTCCTGCAAGGGTTCGACGGCGGCCAGGGGAAGCGGGCTTGCCGCGGCTTGCTGAGGTTCCTCAGAAGGCCGTAGCAGGGCGAGCAGTTCAGATTTCCGAGAGCGTAGGAAAGCAGCAAAGGCTTCGGGTTTGGCAGGAGGCTTACCCGTGGCTCTAATCTTCTCACCTTCGATCGTGAGCTTGATTCCCCGGCGCTGGCACTCAGCGAGAAAGCCCTCGGGAGTCTGAATGGTGGGCCGAAGGTTCGAACCTTCGCTTGGCATGGCAGTCATACCTCCACACTCCAGACTAGTGAGGGATGGAACTGCCATTTTGCAGTAGGCTTGCGTCCCCTGGTTCCCTCCTCACGCTCTGGCATCGGCGCTTCTCTGGCATAGCCCCTAGAAGCAAGCGTACAGAGTGAAGCAGTAAGTTCAGATTCACTCTCAAAACCTCGGAGCTGACGACGAAGATCCCGAAGAGAAACGCCGCCTTGCTTGGTTAGTTCTGCTACCTTCCCCGCGTTTCGCTTCACCCATCCAAGAATCCGCAAAGCTCCCTCGGTGGCTTCATCCTCTCGGATGCGAGCAAGAGCAGCTTGAGCATGAGCTGAGAAGTACTTGCCCAGTTCGATAGCCGCGGCCATGGTCTGGGAGCTTATTGATCGCTCGGCACCGGGCTTGCCATGCTCGGCCATGTGAAGCACACCAGCAATGCGAAGCGTGGCCCCGTGGAGTTTGGCGAGCCACTCGCAGAAAAGCCCGCTCCCTTCGGCGCGTCGCTCCTGTTGAACCTCTCGGTAGAACTCAGTAAAAAGTGCCCGCGCTTCGCTGTCGAGCCCGACCATGTGAGGGATCGGTTGCCCGTCGTCGTCGAGGTCTCGGCTTGCTGAGAGTGTGAGAAGTTCGGAGATCAAGTTCCGGTAGTCAGCAAGAACTTGCTCAGGGAGGTCAGGGGTATCAAACTCGTCCGCCGCGTCTGTGTCTTCAGAGAAGCTGAAGAGGCACCTAGCCAGCGCGCCGCGCCCTACCAGCTCCTTATTCTTGCGCAACTCGGCAAGTACTTCAGGCTGAACAGCGCAACCGATGGTAAGCGCCGCCTGACGAACACTCACAGTGCGGCGAGCCGTTCCGCTCCCCCCTGCTCGGTCGGTAGTATGATCCTCTCCAGAGTGCCCCTTGAGGAAGATTTCCAGCGCTGGATTTTTTGAGTAGCGCCCGATCATGTGCCCAAAAGCCGCACCCTCAGCATCGAGCACAGCAAGCCTGCCCTCATTCTCAGAGAGCATCATGGCAAGAACCTCGGGGGTGGCATCATCAGCGAGAAGGCGCAGTGGGCGCACAGGCTTCAGCTCCGAAAGGTTACGCCTGGCGGTATCAAGCTCGGCCTGCACCTCAATCCCAGGATTGCCCTTAGCTGCGGCCCCCTCAGCTCTTGTGAGTCTGAGCTTGGCAGTGCGCTCCTCACTCTCAAACCTATCCACCTCCGGGCGGCGACGCTCGTTCTCTTTGGCCTCATGTGTGGCAAAGGGCTTGCGTACGTGGCCCATGATCGCGCTCTTACGAGAGCCAGGCGGAGCAATCCCAATGCACCAAAGAGTAAGCGGTTCGAAATACCCACTCTTGGCTGTCACAGCGACGTGCTTCTGAGTCGCAGCGGCGACGGCTGCCAGAGACTGAACGCCGGGGAGGTCAGGAGCCGTGCCCACGCTGGCTGCTACCTGCTCGGAGAAGTCCTTGAGTACGGACGGGAGAGCCCAGCTAGGGAAAGGCGGCAAAACCTCAGAACCAAAGGCAAGAGGAGAAGATTCCCAGTCAGATTTTTCCGCAACGGGCATCCCATTCAAAAATTCATCATCGTCTTCCACAGAGAAATCAGAATTTTTGGCAGTTTTTTCCAATTTTGTCAATTTTGTCAAATTGTTGCTTATAAAGAGTAATTCTTCTTCTTCTTCTTCTTCTTCTTCTTCTTCTTCTTCTCTCCCCCTATAAGGGAATGTCGCATTTTTGACAAAATTGACGGAATTGCCGCGAACCCCAGCGGGCTGATAGAACTCGGTCTTTCCCTCCGCTGCCTTGGCTATGGTGTACTCAAGGTAGGTCTGAGCGCCTCGCATCGTGTCCCACTTCTCGCGAGCAAGCCCAGACCGGCGCATCATGGCCTCAGTGCGCGCCTGATCTCCTTGTGTCCAGAAGAGCAGAAGCCCCGCAAGGGCCATGTCTGCTTCAGACGCTCCTGGAAGTCCGGCATGGGAGCCCGACCACAGCGAGGTGAACTTCGCCCCATCCTTGGCACCGTTGGCCTTGGCGAGCAGCTCGTAATCGTCCATGTCTAGCGGGCTGGGGGCAGGACGATCAGCGACCGGCGCGGCCTCACGCTTCGGGAAGTGGTGACCAAGGAACGCAGCGAGCACGTCAGGCGCTCCCTCGCAGTTCTCAGGGCTCTCCTGAAGCCTCTGACCTGTCACGGTGAAGTATCGGCCCCTGTCGTAGCACTCAGCGCCCGTGGTGGCGTTTCTGCGCCCGCTCATGCCCTCGGGGAGAGCGCCTAGGCCAATGAGCTTGACACCCGTGCCACTCGGGGACACTTCGCAGTAAGTCCCGAAGCGATCCACCCAGTCTGAAGCCTCGGGGGTGAGCTGCCCCGTTTCTTTGTCTCGGCAGGCATCGAGGTCTACCCCGAAATATTGGTCCTCGTGTGAGAAGACGAAGCCGATACCATCGAAGCCAAAGCGCCGGACGTTGGCACGGGCTTGGTCGAAGGTTGCCCAGGTCGCGGGATCGGTGGATTTGGCCGGCCCTTTTCCATCAGCACGGAAGGGGGCTTTTGTCCACTTGCCTGATTCGCCTGGCTTGCCTTCTCGCCACACGAAGCGCCAACCAACCCACTGAGGGAGCGCCTTGAGCTCGGGGGGAATGACATCAAAGAGCGTGGGGAGTGCTTTGGGTTTTGGAGTCTGGTTCATACCATCAGACTCCCTTCTACATCACGTAATCCTGAAACGGAAAGAAAGACTCTCTTAAAATGCGTCTGGCAAAGCCGGATCTGGATTGCTCGGCGTTCCTGTCGGGTGAGGAACTCTTCGACTGTCACAGGGTCACCACCTTTCCAGAAAGCCATGCCTGAAAAAGCGGGTCGCGAAGATCTTCCTCACTTGTGCCATGCAACCGGCGACGCTGAAGCTCGATCCTCACTGCCTCGCGCTCTTTGCGCTCGATATCAAGTCCCAGGAGCCGAAGAAGACGCCAGGCGGGGACGTCTGAAAGAGCGTGACCGGACACTGAGAGCCGTTCTGCAGCTCGGTCTATCGTGGCTCCCTGCATCTGGGAAGGAAAGCGCCGCCGCGTTCGCCGGTAGTTGTCGTATTGTGGACTAAAGCCCTGAGAGTGTTGATTCATTTCCCGCGTCCTTAAAATGTCGAAGCCCTTGCTACGGACGGGTATAGCAAGGGCTTCCTTCTGCGGCGGTCGCGGTGGGGGGATCAGCCCCAGCGAACACGCTGCATGTCAGAAAATCTTTTTGGTTTTTACACCCGTCGCCAATATTAGGCGGGCGGGCTACTTTTGAGACCGACCACCGTTAAAACTCAGCTCTGAGATTAACGGCGGGTCTGCAAGTATCTTCGCTTTGAGAGCGAATCAAGAGGTTCTAGACTCAGAATATACACACAACTCTATTGCGTGGACTTCTGTCCGCTTTGAAATGACAGCCCCGGCAAGGGCTGTCATTTTGTTTTTCCAGTGCTATTGTTGCCTAAGATATTACCACTATTTCCCGGTAATTGTTTTCCTCCGTGTTGGATAGCCCTCAAAGATTTTTGCGTATCTTTTTCTACTACCAACACGCATTCTGCACCTCTGGGAGCACCTAGAAGCGCCTTTGCGAGTCACTACGAAGAGATTGCCGCAAATGGAGCAGGAAGACACTTTTCGAGACTTATCAGAGCGTGCTGTAGCAATTAAATCAAGCAGTTCAGTAAGAACTTGACTTATGAGTGCGATCGGTGTCGCCTGTTCACGGACGACGCTCAGACCATTTTCCCAAATCACCGTCGCTTTTAGGCGGGGATTTTCTGAACTGGCATATTCTCCGATCCAGAAGTTCAGCTCGTTGAGTGCGCCGGGCACTGGTGGCTTTTCGTCTGCCAGCGCCTCCATGACCATGCAGACGACACCCAGAAGCTCGGAGAAGCGGCCCCAGTCGGCTTCTGAGAGATCCACTCCGGATCCACTGTAGAGGTTCAGCCACGCTGGTATTTCGTCGTGCTCAAGCTGGTAGAGCTGAGTCAGCAGGGGCAGTGAGGCATCCGCCTTGCTGGTGAAGAGTGCCATCAGCTCGACTCCCCCCTTTGCAATGAAAGCAGAACCCGCTCTTGCTCACTCGCAGGCAGCGCGATCTCTTCCCACCCTCCATGCTTGCTGAAGAGGCTGTGCAGGTTCACAGGCTGGTAGAGCTTGCCCCGCTTCGTGTTCAGAACGCGACCCAGCGGCCTATCCAGATGCTTCACGTCCTGCCACTGACCATCGAGGCTGACGATGAATTGATGCTCACCATCCCATGCGATAATCTGCCAGCTTGTCATTGTAGTGACCCCAGTTTCCGCGCGGAAACTGCCGAACGGTGAAGGATCGATCCTTCACC
>NZ_JANNYP010000787.1:0-3643 GCF_031410135.1 Armatimonas sp.
GACCGCCGGGCGATCGTTCAGCCCGTACGGCGCGGCGGCGAGCCGGACGCCCGCCCACCCGACCACCCACGCCCACGCCAGACGCCGGAGGAGTTTCCCCCGGAGTGGTTGAGACCCGCCCCGGTAGTCATGAGTTATTAAGCGTTTGTTAATTAAATCTGCCCAATGGATTTGGGCATCAACACTGGCACTACGCGCCGCAAAGCCCGTGCCGGGCTCCCGAATTTGTTCCCCAGCCCGGCACGGGCTTTGCAGCCGCAGGCTACTGCAGCCGCCGATTTCAATCGGCGGCTATTTTCGGTCGCCGTACCATTTTTTGGTGAAGCTCTGGTAGTCGTCGCTGGCCTTGATCTTGCGCCACCAGGGCTCATTGTCCACGTACCACTTCACGGTCTGCTCCAAAAGCACATCAAAGTCGCGGCGGGGCGCAAAGCCGAGTGCCTGCATCTTGTCGGTATTGAGGCTGTAGCGCCGGTCGTGGCCGGGCCTATCGGTGACATAGCGGATCAGGCTATCGGGCTTTCCGAGCGCGGCCAAAATCCCCTTCACCACATCAATATTGTGCCGCTCCGAGCCGCCCCCGACATTGTAGATCTCGCCGGGTGTTCCTTGATGGAGCGCAATATCCACCCCGATACAGTGGTCCAGAACCCACATCCAGTCGCGCTCTTGCTTGCCATCGCCGTAGACCGGCAGCGGAATGTCCTGCATGGCGTTGGTGATCATGAGGGGGATGAGCTTCTCAGGGTAATGGTACGGCCCAAAGGTGTTCGAGCCACGGGTCACAATGGTGTTGAGGCCAAAAGTCACATGATAGGCACGGACTAAGAGCTCGCCACCCGCCTTGGCTGCCGAGTACGGCTGGTTAGGCTCCAGCGGGTCGCCCTCTTTGAACTCGCCATCAGTGCTGCCGTAAACTTCATCTGTTGATATTTGATGAAATCTAATGTGCTTGTGCTTACGCGCAGCTTCTAGGAGCACGCCCACGCCGTTGAAGTTGGTTTTCTGCGCGGTTTCGGGGTCTAGGATCGCTCTATCGTTGTGGCTCTCGGCGGCGAAGTTGATGATACAGTCCACGTTGCGGGCGAGATTGTCCACCAGAGTGGCGTCCTCGATCCGGCCTGCAAAAAACGCAAAGCGCGGGTTGTCCCACAGGTCGTGGAAGTTGTCCGTGTTTCCGGCATAGGTCAGGGCATCGAGCACCCAGACGGTGTAGTCCGGGTACTTGCTGAGAAAGTAGCGCACAAAGTTAGAGCCAATAAACCCGGCCCCACCGGTCACAAGAAAGCGTTTCATCGTTAGAAGGATTATCGGAGACGGTAGGTAAAATTGCAAGTGCCCTGGCATTAACTCGCGACAAAATAAAAATGGGAGGAGCAAGGCTCCCCCCATTTCTACACTCAAGTAGACTTCTTTCTAGTTCTCGCCGTTGATGGCTTTGCTGGTCAGGTCTACCGTGCTAGAGCCCGTGCCCCAGATCACCTGATCGTTCCAGGTGGCATCTCCCCAGAGAACCTGGCTACCCCAGATCACTTGCGTGCCCCAGATCACCTGCTCACCCCAGATACCCTGGAGATTGTTCAGCCCCGAGGTTCCCCAGATCACCTGATCTGTCTTAAACAGATCCGAGGTGTTCATCAGGACATTACCCACCGCATCCCGGTAGAGACGCGGGCTCACTGCGGACTTGGTGGAGATGGCAGTATTGCTCAGAGCCGCTGGGATATTGAGATACCCTGCGCCATAAGCCGTCACGTCCCAGCCACCCCGAGTATCATCTATTTGTCGGCAGAGAGCATTAGGTGTGCTTTGACACTGTCAGATGTTAGCATCGGTTTCGATATACTTAGCTTCTTTAGGTGTCGTTAACCTCCCCATATAACTTGTTTAAGCAAGTGCAAAAACGCCATGCAGTGCTCAAGAGATAGTTCTTTGAGCAGGGGTAGCGCCCCTGCAACGATGAAGTGAAAGAGGTAATCACCGAGACAAGGTAAATCAGGATTCATCTTACTTCTCTCCCAGGATTGCGGTGTTCGTCAGATCTACAACGCCGGTCGTGCTTCCCCAGATCGCCTGATCCATCCATTCTAGCTGCTCGCCCCAGAGCGCTTGGCTGCCCCAGATTCCCTGTGTGCCCCAGATCGCTTGGTCGCCCCAGGTCGCCTTCTCGCCCCAGATCGCCTGGCTACCCCAGACTCCCGAGATTCCCCAGATCGCTCGATTGCTCCAGAGCGTCGGGCTCAAAAAGAGCGAGCAATTTGTGGTGTCCACGGAAACGCTCGGGCTGAGTGCATAGACCGATGGAAGAGCCGTGTTATTGAGCGCGGCAGGGATATTCAGATAGCCCGCGCCGTAGGTAAACGGGTCAGGTGTGCCGTCCGGGCTCAAACACTTATCCGCCGAGAACATCAGACGCGCCTTGATCGCATCCGGAGACAGATTCGGGTACTTCTGCAACAGAAGCGCTGCTGCTCCCGCAACAACTGGGGCTGCCATCGAGGTGCCCGAGAGCATAAAGTACGCGGAGCTGGTTTGCTTACCCTGACCTTTGCTCGTATCGGTGTAGGTGCTTACCGGAATGACGTTGCCCGGAAACTCGGAGAGCTTGTTGGTATTGTTGGTGCCATAAAGCGAGATCACCCGGTTGCCGGGCGCCACCAAATCGGGCTTGACCACATAGTCGAGGCGGCTCGGGCCACGGCTGGAGTAGGTCGCGATTCGGTCTTTGGTGCGGTCGTAGACAAAAGGAACACCGGGCGCGGTGGGAACCTGCATCGCGGTGGGCTTCATGGCACCGACGGTTATGACATAGGGGGAGTTCGCGGGAGATTGGATCGCACCGTAGCGGGTTCCCCAGCCCTCGTTGCTGGCTCCCACGGTCTGCGTGGCATTCTTGCGGCCATTGTTGCCTGCCGCACAGACCACGACCATACCGGATTTCCACGCACTCTCAACCGCCTGGCAGAGCGGGTCGGTCTTGTAGCTCTCCCCCACGGTGTGGCCCAGCGAGAGGTTGATCACCCGGATATTGTTCGCGGCGCGGTTGGCAACTGTCCACTGGATTCCCGCAATTACCTGGCTGACGGTTCCACTTCCCTGGCGATCCAGAACGCGCACGGCGATGATCCGAGCGCTTGGTGCAATTCCTTTGAAGGTGCGGAAGTTATAGCTCGCCGACGAGAGCCAGCCACTACCGGCGATGATCCCGGCGATGTGCGTGCCATGTCCACAGACATCCACCACCGTTGTTGGGTTAACATATCCGGAACTGTCAGGCACGAAGTTAGGGCCCTTGATGCGTGTCGTGATGTCTGGGGCACCGTCTACACCACTGTCAATCACGGCAACCCCAATACCCGTGCCAGAGAGTCCGTAGTTCCAGGCGGTACTGGCTCCACTGCCCGCCACGGTAAACTCATCGGTCTTCTTGACCTCCATGTCAGACGAGAGGCGACTGACAAAGGGCAGAGCGGCGAGCTGTTTAAGCCGACGGTTGGGAATTCGAACCGCAAGCGAGTTGATGATCGGCAGGTGGCGGTAGATATCGCCCCCCAGCGCCGCAATCGCCGCTTCTTGAGCGGCTGTGGGCACTCCCTCGGTCTTGACAATCACCGCACTCCAGCCCTTGCGGCTCGGCGAGGCA
>NZ_JANNYP010000788.1:0-5995 GCF_031410135.1 Armatimonas sp.
TGTGCAGGCATGACATCGGCATCGCGCACTACCGCTGCCATTGCTTCCGAACTTGATGCAGTCCGGGCTTTGGCAGTGTGGGCAAGTAATTACAATCATGGACGCATTATACAAACAACGTGATAAAATCCATAGCCACAAGGTCTATCACAAGAAAATCGGGCGGCAGATTGCGGATATTGATGAGATCGAAGCTGCCTTCCCCTCCGAGAGCCTCTCGGAGGGTGAGCTTTCCGATTACTTACGACCGCGCTTTTTAGAGAGCCAGAGCTGACGGAGCCGGAGCTGCTCGGGTGTTGGGGTTCCAACCGAGCGAATCCCGCCACGTTCGGTGAGCTCCAGCCCAACATGGGCGAGGGCTTGCTGCACGGGTAGCTCACCGGCAGCGAGCACGAGCTTGTCGTAGAGAGGGCCGAAGCTCTCGCCGCCTGCATGAATAAGCTGCTTGCGGATCTCGTCCTCCGCAAAGCCGGACTGGTTGTTGCGACATTTTTTCCAGAGGGCAAACTCCACATCATCGAGACTGCGCTTGCCGCCGGTCTGCGCGAGAATCTCCAGATCGAGACAGAGGCCCACCACAAAGCCATTGTCGTAGTAGCTCAGCCCGAATCCATTGCTATTTCCCCGCCCGTTGTTGGTCTCTCCCACGCGGTAGCTGGAGTCGTAGGGGGAGACCGTTAGGCGCGCCTCGGAGCGGCGTAGGTTTCGTACGTTGGTCGCGATGTCGGCGTATAAGTCCTGCTCACTCGTCCAGCCGAATCGCCCTAAAAGCAGGGTGGAGAAGTAGTCTGTGGTGCCTTCGAGCCACCAGAGGGCACCGGTCTTGGGAAGCTGGGTGTAGTCAAACGGCCCAAGAACCTGGCTACGGATGCGCTTGACATTCCAGAGGTGGAAGAACTCATGGGCAAGCAGGCCCGCCGTGCGCCGCGAGAATCCCGAGCCGAGGCTAATCTCGGTGCTGCTGAGGTGCTCCAAGCCCGAACCGCCTGCGCCGCCGCTACGCACACTGAAGTGCCAGACATACTTGCCATAAGGAGCGCCACCCATGAACTCCGTCTCGATCTTGGCGACCGTCTCGCATGCCTCGCGCAGGAGCTTTTTGTCAATCTGCCCCGCTCCCGTGCCCCGGAGGGCGATAACATGTGGCTTGCCTGCGACTGTATAAGTCTCCTCGTAGTAGCTTCCAAGAGTTACGGGGTTATCCGCCAGCGTGTCGTAGGAGTCGGCGCTGTACTCCGGGCCGCTGCCATCCAGCCCGACCGCCACTTTCATGTCCTGGGGCGTCTCAATAGTTAGCTTGCAGCGCTCCTGCGTCCGCCCGACCACGTAGACATAGGCCGCGATTCCACTGTAGTGCCCGATGCCGTCCTGAAACTCCAGCGGCGCACGGTAGCGAAGCGTCACTTGCTTGGCTCCTGCGCTATTAATCTTCCAGGTATGGTCGTCCACGGCGGTGAGCTCCACCGGCTTGTCGCCCACACCCGTCGCCGAGAAGTCTTTCAGACGCGCCCCGTAGTTCAGGAGCATGTAGAAGCCTGGCATCCAGCGTGGTGCCTGCACCAGCGTCTCGGGAGCGTTCGTTGGAATCGTCACCGTGATAGCAAGCTGATTCGTCTCCGGCTGGGGCTGAACCCGGTAGCGAATCTCCGCATGGGCGATGCTTGCCGCCACAAACAGAGCTGCAAGAGTGAGAATATATTTCATCGAGGCTTATTTCTTTCTATCGTATGCTGGTGCGCCTCGACGGAGATCGTCGGGCTATGGTGCGACGCCCAGAGGGCACCCGTCGCCGCGCTTTCGGCGATTTTTACCGACGAGGCACGAGGAGGCGGCCAAAGGCCCCAAAGCCCCGAGGTTTACCGTCGAGGGCTAATGTCAGATTTACAACACAAGGGCTTATTTCTGTCGCTGCTGACAAAAATCCTGGTTGAGTGCGTAAAGCTTCGCGACGGGAATGTCTCTTCGGGAGCGCTTCGAGATTGATGGCCCCGTTGTCCAGAGAAACGGATAGACGGAGAGCGCCTGTTCGCCGCTGATTCCCGCGACTTCTTTCTCCCAATCCGGCCAGCGCAAAGAACTATAGAACAACTCTAGGTTTCCGGTGAGCGTCCAGCGGAGAAAGTCCGTGTACCCTGCGCCGAGGCTCTTCCAGGCAAGTGTTTGGGGAGAGAAGTAGTGGACATGGCTCGGCTGTCCCGAGAACGCACCGCCATTGATCGCAAACAGCCCTCCAAGAACGTCATCCGCGACGAGAAGTGCTCCCTGCAGTTTCTCCACGTTCCAATCAGGCAGACTGCGTAGCAACTTTGGCGAGCCCGCCCCCAAGATGCGAAGCCAGCCGTAGTCAATCAAAAGGCCACCTGTGTAATAGGCCACGGCTCCCATTGGTGAGCGCAATGTGATCTGAAGTGCCAGGAGCGCCTGCTCCCCAGCAGATAACTCGGAAGGGAGCACCTCCACCACGTTGGTCGCGGAGGCAAGCCACTCCTGGACCAGCGGCCACGCAGGATCATCGGTTTCCGTCAGTTCCTGCAGGGATTGCATGTTACAGAATTTCGTCCCAGCGGAGCATCACGCCTTGGGCTTTGAGACGCACTTGGAACGCGGCCAGAAGCGCGGGGGAGTCGTGGACGGCGCTGGGGTCGCGCAGATTCTTCTCTAGGCAGAAGGCGGCCAGCGATCCGGCGATCTCTCCGGCCAGAAACTCCGTGGGGTGCATGCGGGCCGACGCGAGAGCGAGGCGGCTGGCTCCGAAGTTCTTGGCGGCAGGCAGGATATTGGTTGGGCCGGACGCGGGGAGAAACGCGCCCAGCGGCAGATGGTAGGGGAGCGCGACCGAGAGCAGCGGCGGCTCACCCTTGCTGGGGTGGATGTCCATGGCGTAGAGGGCGCATCCCACGGAGTCCTCAAAGGCCGTTCCCCACTTGGCGGCAGGATCGGTCGAGCGCAGGTGGTTCTGGGTGAGGGTGGTGCGTGCCTGCAAGCGCCGCGACTCCCGGATATAGGGGTGGATCGCCCAGCCACTCTCGGCGGGAACTTGCATTTCGGGGTAGCCCAGCTTGGTCGGGTCATCGTCGCGTGGGCACTCGGTCTGGAGCCAGTAGGCAAAGCCCTTGGCAAAGTTTAGGCCGCGCTCCAAAATCCGCACCTGCTCGTCCACGGGCTTGTCGAGGTAGCTCTCCTCGTGGAAGTCGTTGCCGCGCCAGTTGATCAGCGCAAGGTCGCCAATGGGGGACTGCTTGCCGGTAAAGCTCGACGAGGCAATCAGGCGGCGGTAGGTCCAGAAAGGGAGGTAGCTACGGCCATTGACTTGCGCCTTTTCCAGAACTTTGTAAGTCACGGAATACGGTTCGGCTTTGTCGCGGTAGATATAGTCGAGCGTGTAGTCGCCAAAGCTCTTGAAGTAGTCGTACTCGGCGGGCTTTTCGAGAGTGGGGCCGGGCTGCGCTTGCCAATCCATCAAAAAGCAGTACGTGAAGCTCTGCACCCAGCTCGGGTTGGCCGTCTCTGGTGCGAGCGACTCGCCGAACTCGGAGAGCGCCTCTTGGCCGAGGCGAAACGGGGAGCCCGCGAGAGCCAGCGCCGCACCGTCTTCCGTGGCATCTAGCAGGAACTGACAGCCGATTCGGGTGATCTTGCCCGTTTCGAGGCTGGCAATGTCGGCATAGTTGATGCGCTCTTGGCCAGAGTAGCGCGTCACCGAGCGGAGCTGGTGGCGCATCAGCACGCGGCGGATCGCGCCGGATTTTTCATACGGAGCCAGCCGGTCTTTGATCGCCTTCTCCCAGACATCGGGCAGACCGGAGACGCGGCTCACCCAGCAGTCGCCGATGTTCTTGCCCGCACCGGGTTTTACGCCGGGCTGGGCGTTGTAGTGATCCCGCACGGCCTGCCGAAGCGCTCGGTAGGTTTTTGTCGAAGGCCCTGGCTCTTTCTCGACATGCGAGTTTTCGTCGGGAACCGGCACGAGCTGGCTGGTGAGCTGACCGCCGAGCATCCGCGTGGGCTCGACGATCACCACCGAAAAGCCGCGCTTCGCCGCCGCTTCGGCTGCCGCGACACCCCCAAGGCCGCCACCGATCACCAAAACATCGCAGCTCAAGCTTACATCTGAGGGTGCAACGGCAACCTCAACGGCACGGCGCTTCTCGATATCTAGGACGCGGGTGAGCTCAAAAGGAGCAGGGACAGTGGGGGCTTGGGCTTGGGCTTCAGGCATGGCAAGGCTCAGAAAGGCAAAGAAGGTGCTGGAGAGGGCAAGTGGTCGCATAGGACATGGTTTCCCCTCCTCCCGTTATCGGGAGGAGGGGCTGGGGAGGAGGGCTTACTTAAACGTAGTCTTCATCAGCTCGATAAGCTGTGGCGGGACAACTTTCAGCACAGATGTGGCGGCGACGATATCGACGCCCTTGACTTCGGTGCCGACCAGCGCCGCCATCTGGCCGAACTGCTTCTCGTTGACCAGCTCAGCGGCCTTGATCCCGACGCGCATGCCCAGCACGCGGTCAAAGAGAGTGGGGGCACCACCGCGGTGGACATGGCCCACGACGGCATGGCGGCTTTCCCAGCCGGTTTTCTCAGAGATCGTGCCGGCGACAAACTCACCGACACTACGGTCTGAGAGCTTCACATGGCCGAATTCGTCCACGGCTTTTTCATCGCCGATTACTGCGGGAAGCTCGGTGCCCTCGGAGCAGACCACAAGGCCGTACTTCTTGCCACGGGCCTTGATCGCGTTGAGGTGCGCGATCATCGCGTCCACGTCTAGCGGCTCCTCGGGAAGCGTCACCCAGTCCGCGCCACCGGCAACCCCGACATACCAGGCTACCCAGCCGGCGTGGCGGCCCATCACTTCGAGAACCATCACGCGGCGGTGGGAGCGGGCCGTGTCGCGCAGGCGATCAATGGCGTCTAATCCAACGGCAGCAGCCGTGTCGAAGCCAAAGGTGAAGTCCGTGCCCGACAGATCGTTGTCCATAGTCTTTGGGACGCCCACGGTTGGGACGCCGTGATCACGGAAGAGCTTTGCGGCCACGCCCAGAGTGTCCTCGCCGCCACAGGCAACAATCGCATCAAAGCCCGCAGACTTGATATTGGCCAGCACGGCCTCTAAATCTTTCTCGCCGCCTTTTTTAAATGGGTTGGTACGCGAGGAGCCAAGCATCGTGCCGCCCTGGTAGATAATTTCCTCGACATCGTTTAGGCCCAGCGGGCGGTAGAGACCTTTGACCAGCCCACGCCAGCCCTCTTCGATCCCGACAAACTCGAAACCAAAGTCCATACCGCGGTACACCACACCCCGGATCGCCGGGTTAAGGCCGGGACAGTCGCCCCCGCCCGTTAAAATTCCAACTTTCACTAATCAAGCTCCCCGAAAAACAGCCCCGGTAAGTAACGCGAGTAACTCCGGGGCTGTTTTTAGTTTTGTTATCGTTCGGGCTCTAGGATACCGTAGTTTCTATCCGCCCGTCTATAGAGAACGCTCACTTGGCCGGTGTCGGCGTTCTCAAAAACAAAGAAATCGTGGGAGAGAAGCTCCATCTGTGCCACGGCCTCTTGCTCACTGAGAGGTTTAATCGCGAAGCGCTTGCGCCGAAGAACCTGGCCATCATCTTCATCCTCTTCGTCCGCCGCGGTATTGGTATCCGTGGGCATGTGGCGCGGCGTATCGTGGCCATGATGGGAGCCACGCTGATGCCACTTGTGACGCTCCTTGTACTTGGACATCCGGCGCTCCAGTTTGTCCACAACATGGTCAATGGCAATATACATGTCTTCGGCACGGTCTTCTCCTCGCAAGAGAATCCCATCGCCTTCGAGCTGCACCTCGACTCGGTGCTGCTTGTTCTGAATGCTCTGGATGACTGTGGCTGTTTGAAGAGTAGCGAAGTGCTTCGAGAGCTTGTTGACTTTCTTATCTGCGTAGTCTCGCAGAGCGTCCGTGATAACGACTCCTTTGCCGCGAACCTGAACTTGCATCGTGATAAACCTCCAG
>NZ_JANNYP010000789.1:0-1509 GCF_031410135.1 Armatimonas sp.
GCCAGAGGCTTTAAGGAAGTAGCCAAAGAGGTCGTGGAGAATCTGCATGTCGATCGAAGACCCGGCGCAGATTGAAGTTCCTGGGGCATTGCTCCCCGTAACCTCGTCGTAGTAGGGGCCGTTATCGCCACTGTTAGGGAAGTTTTCCGGGGAAGTCGAAGGGTTCGTTACGAGCCACTTTCCGTTCGGATGCTTCACCAAGTAGTCCAAGAAGAACTGGACCGAACCCTCCAGAAGAGGGTAGCTCTCCTTCAGAAACTTCTTGTCCTTCGTGTATTCGTAGTGTTCCCAAAGGTGGGTGCAAAGCCAAGCTCCTCCGACGGTGAAGGTTCCCCAGGTTGGCCCGTCCATTGGCGCAGCGACCCGCCACAGATCGGTGTTTTGGTGGAACACCCAGCCTCTTGCTCCGTAGTTTTCCTTCGCAACTTGGGCGCCTTGATCCGTCAATTCTCGGATCATCTTAAAAAGCGGCTCGTTCAGCTCTCCCAGATTTGCCGAGTTCGCGGGCCAGTAGTTCATCTGAGTATTGATGTTGGTCGTGTACTTCGAATCCCACATCGGATTCATGTCGTCGTTCCATATCCCTTGTAGGTTGGCCGGTTGAGTGCCGACACGAGAGGAGGAAATCAGGACGTATCGACCAAAATTGTAGGTCAACGCCGCGAGACTCGGATCGGGTTGAGTCTGAATTTTCACCTTGCGCTCGTTCGTAGGGAGCCACGAACGGGTGGTTGTGGGAAGTGTTAGCGACACCCGATCAAACAGCTTTTTGTAGTCAGCCACTGCGGCAGAGTGGAGGGTTTCAAACGACTTTCCTTCGAGTGCTTTGAGGTAAGACTCGACCCGCCGGGTCGGATTCGCACTCACATCTTTGTAGTTCACGAAGTTTGTTGCCGCAACAAAAACCAGGGTGACCGAATTCGCACCTTCGATTCTGAGGTTCACGCCCTCCGTTCTCACCTTGCCACCCTCTGCGAATGCCTTGAGCCTCCCTTCGTATCGGAGTTTCCCTGTTACGCCAAGGTAGTCGGCCGATTTCCCTGTCACGGATAGCCCGTCTGACCCGACAGGATCCATGCGGAAGTAGTCGGTTCCGTAATTCGAATGAGTCTGGTTTCTAACTCCGCGCAGGTTGGCAGTGAAGGTCAATCCTCCTGGTTTGCTCGTCGTCAACCGAACCACAATCGCCTGATCGGGGGCCGAAGCAAACACCTCTCGGAGGTAGGTCACGTCTCCGACTCGGTAGGAGGTTTTTGCAACTCCGGACTCCAAATCGAGAAGCCGCTTATAGTCTTCAATTTTCTGTGTGTGATTCAAGAAGAGGTGCAGATTCGCAAGGCTCTGATACTTCTGTTGCTCCACCGGGTAGCCCATCAGCTTTCGACCAAACAAATTGTGGGCTTCCAGGTGCTTCTGCGCAAACACGAGTCGCTGGACTTCTGGCAATGCTTTGTAACCACCTTTGACAACGGTCGAATAGGGGCCACCCGACCAGTAAGTTTCTTCATT
>NZ_JANNYP010000790.1:0-6167 GCF_031410135.1 Armatimonas sp.
AATGGGGCAAAGCTCGCGTCGGTGGTGGTGGCAGGCGATAAGTACGACACGTTCTATATCGGGGAGATAGATGTTCTCACCGATGAGACTGAAGTCAGTGTTGCGGATCTTGACGATCAGATTGCCTTTGCGGATAACGAGATGACCTTTGTGGGGGATGCGGAGGCGGGGGCCAGCACCCTGAAATTTTCCTGGGACTGGGATGCCAGCGATGGAATTCAGGAAGATGACACGGGCCGTACCGTCAAGCATGTCTTTCCTGTCAAACTCTTCCGTGGCGATGAGCAGATCCATAAAGTGGTGGTCACCCTGACGGTCACCGATGTCGATGGACTCAAGGCTCCCCAGCGCAAGACTCTTGCGCTTGAGATTAGCCGCTAACCGTTTCCTGTGACCGACCCTCGTGCCGTGCCCCGGCCAAGCCGACTCCCGGCTTGGCTGGAGGCCATGCGCCCCAAGCAGTGGGCAAAGAACGCCCTGCTCTTTGCGGGGCTGATCTTCACGCAAGACCAAGGGCATCAGCTCTCGCATTGGCTCAAGGCCTTTGCAGGATTTCTTCTTTTCTGCTTGCTCTCAGGGCTTACCTACTACATCAATGACCTGATGGACCTGGAGGCGGATCGACAGCACCCCAAAAAGCGGTTTCGTCCCATCCCCTCAGGGCGCTTGTCGGCTAAAACGGCGCGGGTGCTGGCCGGGCTGGGAATTCCGACTCTCTTAGTCGCGGCGCGCTTGATCGAGTACGATCTAAGTGGTTGGCCCGCGTGGAAGTTTTTTACGACAGCGGCGCTCTATCTGACGGTGACGTTACTCTACTCTCTCATACTCAAGCATGTGGTGATCGTGGATGTGCTGACCCTGGCCTCGCTGTTTGTGGTGCGGGCGGTGGCGGGGGCATTCGTGATCAATGTGCCGATCTCGGAGTGGCTGCTGCTGTGTACGCTACTGCTGGCGCTCTTTTTGGGGCTCTCGAAGCGGCGCGGGGAGCTAGTGGCGCTGGGTGAGGGAACACCGACGCGGGCAATTCTCAAGGAGTATAGCCTGCCGATGTTGGAGCAGATGATCACGGTGGTGGCCTCGGCGTGCTTGATGTCCTACACGCTCTATACGTTCTTCTCAAAGTCGCAAACGGGGCATAGCCGCCCCTATCTCATGGCGACAATTCCCTTTGTGATCTACGGACTTTTCCGCTATCTCTACTTAACCCACAAAAAGGGCATGGGTGAGGCTCCTGAGGCGGTGCTGGTGGAGGATAAGCCGCTGGTGATCAATGTTCTTCTCTGGGCACTGGTGGCCGCGATTGTCTTGCAGCTGGGAGTGCGGCCCTAGCTCGCCCCGCCGGGGTTGCCCGGCCAGCGCACGCCTGCCGCACGAAAGGCTCCGGTCTCGGGGCAGAGGATACTCATTCCGCCATCCACAGGGATGGTTGCGCCGGTGATGAAGCTGGCGGCATCGGAGGCAAGAAAGAGGGCGACCGCAGCGATTTCCTCGGGGTGTCCGACGCGATCTAAGGGATAGTGGGTATAGAAAACCCGCTGCTCGTCTTCCGAGAAGCGCTCTTTCCACGCTTGCTCGCCCATGGTCATGATATGGCCGGGGGCAATGCAGTTCACCCGAATGCCGTAGCGTCCCAGATCGGTGGCAAGCGCTCGTGTGAGCCCACCGAGGGCGGCTTTGGATGTTGAGTAGGCGACTCGCTCGGGGATGGGCTGGTTTCCGACGAGAGAACCAAGGTTAATGATGCTTCCCTTGGTCTGTTTAAGCGCGTCTAACCCAGCCTGGGCGAAGAGATAAGGAGCGCGGACATTGACCGCTTGCACGGTGTCAAAGAGCGCGACAGGGGTGTCTTCTAACGTGGTGCCCCGCTGGTCGGCGGCGTTGTTGAGGATGCAGTCGAGCCGCCCAAATCGCTCTAAGGTGGCAGCAACCACGTGTGCCGGGAACGCCGTGTCGGTGACATCGCCCTCCAGGCAGAGAGCATTACTCTCTCCCAGAAGCGCGGCGGTCTCTCCGATGCGCCGTAGATCGGTCGCGCAGACATTCCAACCTGCGTTGTGAAAGGCAAGTGCGATCGCTTGCCCAATCCCTTGCCCTGCGCCCGTAATAATGACAGTTTTCATACTTCTACTCCACCACAGTCGTGTCGCCCCAAGAGGGGCCCGTTTTTACCTCGACATCCAGGCTCACTGAGAGTTCGTAGGCGTTTTCCATGCACGCCTTCACCTTCGTGCCAAGCTCACCTGTCGCGTCTTGGTCTACCTCAAAAAGCAGCTCATCGTGTACCTGCAAGAGCAGTAGCGCCGGGAGCTGTGTGGTCTTCAGCATCGCCGCGACCGAGAGCATTGCTTTTTTCATAATATCGGCACTCAGCCCCTGGATCGGCATATTCGCCGCCGCCCGCTCCGCCGCCTGACGGAAGTTAAACACGCGGTTGTTGATATCGGGAATCCAGCGCCGACGGCCAAAGAGGGTCTGGACATAGCCGTTTTTCTGGGCAAACTCAATGGTCGCGTCCAGATAGACCTTCACGCCCGGAAAGCGCGCAAAGTACGACTCTTTCAGCGCCTTCGCCTCGCTCTGCGGTATCTTCAACTGCCGCGCCAGTGCAAAGTCCGAGATGCCATAGAGCACCGCGAAGTTCACCGTCTTGGCCGCGCGGCGCATATCACTCGTCACATCGCCCGGCGCGACGCCGTACACCTTGCTCGCCGTGTACTTGTGGATATCCTCGCCCGACGTGAACGCCGCCCGCATGTCCGCGTCGTTGGCCACGTGGGCAAAGATGCGCAGCTCGATCTGTGAGTAGTCCGCCGAGAGCAGAATCCGCCCCGGCGGCGCAACAAACGCCTTACGAATCTCCCGCCCAATGGCCGTGCGAATCGGAATATTCTGCAGATTGGGGTTCGACGACGACAGCCGCCCCGTCGCCGCCACGGTCTGATTGAGCGACGTGTGCACCCGTCCATCACTTCGGACCAATGCCGGCAGCGCGTCGGCGTAGGTGCTCTTGAGCTTCGCCAGCTCACGGTACTGCAGCACCTCCGCGACTATCTTATGCTCCAGCGCGAGGGGCTCCAGCACGTCCGCATCGGTCGAGTAGCCCGTCTTGGTCTTCTTCCCCGACGGCAGCTTCAGCGTCTCAAAGAGCACCTCCGCCAGCTGCTTGGGCGAGTTCACCGCAAACACCACCCCAGCCTCTGCGTGAATCGCCTTCTCCAGGGTTGCGACCTGCCCCCCCATCTCCCCCGCGATCTTGCCGAGCAATGCCGTGTCCAATAGCAGCCCTGTGCGCTCCATTTCCGCTAAGACCGGCACCAAAGGCAGCTCCAGCGTCTGCAAAAGCTCCGAGAGCTTGTCTTTTTCCAGGCGCGGCTCCAGCACCTCCTGCAGTGCAAAGATCGCCTCCGCCGACGCAATCGCCAGCTGTTTATCGCGCTCAAACACCGTCATTGTGTCCAGTGTCGCACGCTCTTTTTTCTCCAGCGCAGGCGGCAATTCACGCCCCGCATGATTCTGCGCAATGTCCCGTAGCGGATAGGTTGCCCGCTGCCCGGCAAAGAGCAAGTAGGCCGCCAGCTCCGTATCGAAGGCAAGCGACGAAACCGCAAAGCCATGGCGCTGCAAGATCGTGAGATCCGTGCGCCCATCATAGGTCATCTTGCCGATGGCGGGGTCTGCGAGGAGGGCATGACACGCTTTAGCCCCCTCGGTTTCCCCTCCCTCCCCCGGCCCCTCCCTCCCGATAACGGGAGAGAGGGGAGGATTTGTGTCAAAGAGTCCTCCTAGCTCGGTTCCCCCGCTTGCGGGGGCGGGGGGGGCTATCGCGCAGTAGAAAACACGCTCGCCTCCGGTGGCAATGGCAACCCCGTAGAGAACCGCATCCAGCGCTGATGCTTCATCGGTGTGCAGACGAATCCCAACCTTGCCCGCCGCCTTCGCAACACTCAATAACTCCATCACATCAGCCTCCGTCTGCACCTCCGTAACCGTCAGCACGGCAGGCGTAGCAGAGACTTGCTCCTCCCCTCCCTCTCCCGTTATCGGGAGGGAGGGGCCGGGGGAGAGAGGGGAACCTGTCGCCTTCGCCTCCACCCGACGCGCCAGCGTCCTAAACTCTAGCTCGTCGAAGAAAACCTTGATCGCGGCGTAGTCGGGTGAGTACTCGGGGCAGTCATCTGGAGCCGGAAGCACGGCTGCCTCGGGCAAGGGAATGTCTTTCTTAATCACCGCCAGCTCTTTCGAGAGGCGCATCTTATCGAGATTCTCGCGGATCTTCTCTTGAATACGAGCTGGCGTGACTTCACCAAGCCGCGCCTCGATCTCCTCCACCGTGGGGAAGGCTTGTAGCAGCGTCGTGGCCGTTTTCTCACCGATGCCAGGGACACCCGGAATATTATCGCTGGAGTCGCCCTTCAAAGCGCGGTAGTCCGTGAGTTGTATTGGCTTCAGGCCGTAGCGTGCCTCCACTGCCGCCTCATCGTAGAGCACGGTGTCGGTGATGCCTTTGATCGTCGTGAGCACTTGAATCCCCGGCTGGACGAGCTGGAGCATGTCTGAGTCGCCGCTGACAATCAGCACGTCGTAGCCCGCCGCTTTTCCCTGCGTGGCGAGCGTCCCAATAATATCGTCGGCCTCGTAGCCCGGCGCTTCCAGCGAGATCGCCCGAAAGACATCGGCGAGGCGGCGTGCGTACGGCCCCTGCTGGATCAAGTCGTCAGGTGTGTCTTGTCGTGTGCCCTTGTACTCCGTGAACAGCTCGTGCCGAAACGTCGGCTCATGCGTATCCCAGGCACAGAACATCAAGTCGGGCGAGTGTTTCTCCGTTACGCCCAGCAGCATCTGCGTGAAACCAAAGAGCGCGTTGGTGGGCAAGCCCTTGGAGTTGGTGAGAGAGCGCACCGCAAAAAAGCCCCGAAAAAGCAGCGAGTTGCCGTCGAGGAGAACGAGTGTTTTAGCCATTTGGGCTATTTTACCTGCTACTGATAAAATGTCATCAAGAGAGAAGAGAAAGGGTAAAACGACGATGACACTGATGATAGATGTCTCCCCGGAAACGGCTCGACGACTTGTGGATGATCCCCAAGCGCTACGTCGAGCAGGCGAGCTCGTGGACGCGGCATTCGCTGAGGAAGACATTGAGCTGCCCCCGGAAGACTGGGATAAAGTAGATGAGGCTCTAGTCCAGGTAGCCGCAGGTAAGGTGCGCCTCCACAACCGCGCCGAGTCGCTGGCACACGCGGAAGAGCTTCTCAAGGCCGCAGGGCTAGTGTAATGTCTGAGTCCGTGCCGTGGGACTTGTATCTCACGGATCTTGCCCATGCCGAGCGTGACGCACTGTTCCTCACGATAGGGCGTGTCCGAGGAGCTGACTACGCCCGGCGCTGGTGGGAGGGCCTCCTCAAAGCAACCGATGGCATTGTTGAGTTCCCTGGCCCACGCTCCTTCACGATGAATGTTGCCGAGTCGGAGCGGCGTCGGGTAGAGGTGCGCATGCGGCTCTATCGTGGGCCAGATCGTAAGAACCCCGAGTGGGTTTCTTGTACTATAGTCTTCTCGGTCTATGATCCGACGCAACAAGACCCTGACTCCGGCCAGGTGCGCGTCCTACGCTACGTGGGGGCAAAGACGCTCCAAGCACAGGAGCTTACTCAAGGGAGTGAAGACAATTCCCCACAAGAAACAGGGTAAGTATCGTCCTCCGGTATACTGGCTCCATGACGATGAAAATGCTACCAATCGGAACCAGTTCCCTAAGTGCTTCCGAGATCTCTCTGGGCTGTATGCGCATTGCAGGCATGGCCCCCGATGCCGTGGACACGCTCCTGCGGACGTCCTGGGAAGCCGGGATCAACTTCTACGACCACGCCGATATCTACGGTGGCGGCAAGAGCGAGGAGGTCTTTACGGCGTCGGTCAAGCGCCTTGGTCTCAAGCGAAGCGAGCTGCTTCTGCAGAGCAAGTGCGGCATCCGCAGTGGCTTTTTCGACTTCTCCAAGGAGCATATTTTAAGCTCGGTGGACAAGATCCTCACGCGCCTCGACACGGATTACTTGGATATTCTGCTCCTTCACCGCCCCGACGCCTTGGTCGAGCCCGAGGAAGTTGCGGAGGCGTTTGACCAGCTCAAGCAGAGTGGTAAAGTCCTGCACTTTGGGGTCAGTAACCAC
>NZ_JANNYP010000791.1:0-1021 GCF_031410135.1 Armatimonas sp.
CTCCGCGAGTCGCTGGAGAAAGGTGATAGCAAGCTCATCAGAAAAGGCACCCAGAGTCTGAATCTGAAAGTCATTAATGGTTCCACTGAGACCGCGCTGCTCCACAAACGTATCCAGACCAATGGAGCCGCAGACAATCCAGGCCACTCGCTTTCCGCCTGCATCGCGCAGGCGGCGTAGATAGTTTAGGACACTTAAAACTCGCTCCGGGCCTTTATCCGTTTTCGCCAGTCGTGCTAAAAAGATAGGAAGCTCATCAATTGCAATCAGAGTTTGGGGAGTGGCCGGAAGTGTTGTGAGAACGGTTTCCAGAGTTTCCGCCGTTTTTACCCAGTCTGTGAGATCACCCCCTAGCTCAACCTCAACTCCCGATGCCTTGGCTTTACTTCCTTTGAGCTGTTGCTTGACCGTATCCAGTCCTCGGGTGAGCTTATAGCCGACAGGAAGCTTGATGCCTGCTGTCTCTAGAGCTTGAACCAGTAACATGAAAAACGCTTTCTCGGTGGTAACGGCTTGAACATCACACCGAAAACTTCGCCAGCCCTCTTCTTTGAGCACTTCAACGAGCCGAAGTACAAGCGATGTCTTCCCGATGCGTCGTGGGGCAGAGAGCAGGATATGGTTGCCGTCCTTTACAGCCGAGCCGAGTCGTTGCAGCTCCAGCTCTCTGCCAAAAAAGTCTGCGCCGGAAACACTGGTTCCGGTTACATTTTTCATAAAGTCCCTGCCTGAATCCTATTCTTAATACAATTTAGAATTAATTCAAAATTGTATCATGATTCTTCTTTCTCCGCATCGGGATCGAAGTCGGTGGGGGAGATCCAGCCGGTGGCGGGGCGCTCGCCTTTGAGGTAGCGCTCGTAGAAGCCGCGGGTCTTGGTATCTGCGGTGGGATACTGGTCGAAAATATCGCCCTTCCCGGCCATCCGTGGGTCACCCTGAGCCGTCAGCTCACGGACGAGCTGGGTTTCGAGGGCTTTCTTTCGTGCGGCGTGCTTCGGGTCGGCGGCGAGGTTTTTCA
>NZ_JANNYP010000792.1:0-2583 GCF_031410135.1 Armatimonas sp.
AGCACTGACAGCAGCAAAGGAATGCGCCGAGGGCATATCCACAAGATTGATTGATAAAAACCTTTCGGAACTGGATAAGTTAGAACGGCGTGCCAAAAGCCCCTGGACAAAAATCATGGGCATCCTGGACAAATTAGAAAAAGATAAGGCAGATCAGCGGCTCCATGCACTTGTCGAGCATGAGAAGGCATTTCAAGAGTTTGTTGCAAATAAAGATATAGAAACACTCGACCGTCTAAATCTTGCCAAGGCGAACATTAAAAAAACAGAAGGCGTAATCAGTCCTAAACTTGGCTTCGTATGTCTCATAATATGCATAATAACTCTCATTTATGATGCCGTATCCCCGAGATTTCACTCGTTAATGATGCTATTTTTTGGATTAATTTTGGGCCTCTGTTTTCTTGGGGCGATTTTTGGGGTTTTACAAATTGTCCGCCGCTTTATGCGGAAACGTGGATAGCCCGAGAGCCGAGCGGCTAATCTGCATCTCACTCCTGCGCCTCGACCCACTCCAGGCATTTTCGCATCGTCGCTACGTTGGCAGGGAGATATTGGATCACCCGAAAGCGCGAGTCGTTGACGAAATCGGTTCCCAGAAGGTGGAAGCTCAGCTCCTCACCCTCCGCAGGCTGAGTGATGATCGGCCCCATTGTCCGAAGCCCCAGCTCCTGTACAGGCATCTTCTGCACCTTATCCCATAGTGCCCGAAACTGGGGATGGGCCTCTCTAGCATTTCGGATGCACTCCTTGCACCACTCGTCTTCCTTGAAGGGCTCAAACTCGCAGCGCATCACGTAGAGCATCTCCGGCAAAAACGTCTCCTTGTTCTTGATGGCAAACGCCGTCTCAAACTGCCGGTCAAAGATCAGATCAAACAGAGTTCGCCCGCGCATCTTCTCCAGAGCCGGGTGGCCGTAGGTAAGCCCGATCACCCCCGGGGCGTACCGATTCCACGTTATGAAGCGATGGGCAAAGTCCACGAGGTAGGCGGGATGCGGCAGTTCAAAGACAGAGCGTTCCCACTGGCGGGCGATACTCAGAACCTCTTCCCCCTCGGGGAGTAGGGACTGATCGCGGAAGCCGAATGGCTCTAATACCTTCTTGCGCTCATCAGCAGTGAGTCGCTTCAGACTGGAAAGGCCGTGCAGAATGGCAAGTAGCGTATGCCTTTTAGGGCGAACCGTTGCAGCCGTTTCAATCTCCTGGATCGTTCGGGTGAGAACTCCACAGAGGCCAGCCAAGTTCATGATGCTAACTTTGCGCTCTTCCCGTAGTTGCCGCAGATACATTCCAGCGGCAGCGGCCATTACTTTCTCGTCGGATCGGATTGGTTTTTCATTAATACTCACGGCGACTTCCCCTCTCGGCTAGCCCTTCGATATTGATGCAGGGCATGATTTTGGTATATCTGCTACCCCTCCAAAAAACGATACCCCATAGCACATCGTCTTCTCCTGATTTGTGACGTACTTTACCCTCAACCAGAAAATGCCATGAGTTTTAGACAGCGTTTCAAGCCCTAGAAAACGCCTCAAGCTCTCGCAAGTCATCTGGTCAGGAGGAACGCCGTGAATATCCGTCCCGTGCTAAATATCCGTCCCGCGCAGAGTGGTTTGTTACTCATTGGATTAGCCACCATCGTGATCGTGCAAGGGTGCACCCCACCTGATGACTCGAAGCGGCCACTGGTGGCTATCACCTTCGATGTCACAGACAGTACCAAGGATCTCAGGGAAGGCTTTATCTCGCTCAGCGACCAGCTCATTGGTCATGAGCTTGCTCCGGGGTGCCCCATCATTGGTCGGCACTTTGAGAGCGAGACGCGTTCCAGCCCCTTCTTTCAGGGTACGGCGCTCGATACTCACGGCTTCCACAATGGCGTTGAAGCCGTGCTTAAACAAGGCACCGGCGTAGGTACTCCCGGTGAGCCCGTCTTGAACGCTGTCAAGGAAGATGCTGCCGTTGCTCTCGCCCAGAAGCGTCCCTTTATTTCTGTGATCCTGACCGATGGTGGCTTTGATGATCTCAAGAGTATTACTCGACAGGCCAGGACACTTGCGAAGTCTCCTAATCTCGCTCGCATCTTTATTCTCCCTGTCACCGATGTGGGAGAGTTCGCACAGCGCCTGAAAGATGCTCTCGCTCCCCTGGGGGATCGAGTACGAATCGCGACGCTCCACGATGCACAAATGGCTCTCAGGGAGCTGCACACTCTCCAGCAGCAGCTTGCCGAGAAGGTAGAGCTAGAAGGTACAGCACGAGGAGGTGGCAAGTGAGTATTCCTGAGCAGAACGGCACGAACGGTCAAGGTCCAGCACTGAAGCTCAATCTAGACGAAGATTCACGCTGGGAGCCTATTGGGGGCGTCCACTACACAAAAATCGGAGACCATGACAATCAGAGCGCGGCGCGACTGGCCGCCAGGCTCGCAGGAGTTCACCCAACAGTCCTCATGAAGATGCTTCACCACAGAGCATGAAAATCTGAGTTTAGCAAGGTAGCATAGGCAGGACGGACTGGCACAGAGGTCGTTTTTTCCTTGGTGATGCGATTCCGACCAACAGTCAGACCGGGGCACTT
>NZ_JANNYP010000793.1:0-6071 GCF_031410135.1 Armatimonas sp.
CCTGCCCACTGTTTCCCCTCCCCCGGCGCTTCGCGCCACCCCCTCCCAATAATGGGAGAGGGTTACGCAAGTATGGGGGCAATGCCCAGTGAGTCGCGTAGCGCATCGAGACCGACGTGGCGTAGCTGCGCCAGTGCGACAAGTGCCTCCGTGCGCTGGAGGGTCTTCTCCTCGGCCTGATCGGAGAGAGAAATCAGCTCCTGCCGCTCGGGTTCTGTAAGGCTCTCGCTCCGTCGTCGGTCGGTCAACTCTCGGTAGCGGCTCCAGAAGCTCTCGGGAAGCCCTGCGTTGATGGTCTGAAGAAGCGTGGTCTCGTCTGCGGTGAGCCGTGGGATATTGGGAGCACTGGCCCAGCGAATCGCGACCTCACGGGCAATCAGCTCCTCGGGAGTTTCACCGCGTCGCCGTGCTTCCTCGCGAATCCATGCTTCCAGTTGCGGCTCCACAGAGATAGTCAGACTCATGCAGAAATTCTACCGTCCAAGGCACCTAAGTGCCACGAGGCCATGCCGTAGCAGGTCCGGTTGAACGAGGGTTTAGACCGCATTCGTGCGTTTGGCGAAGGTGTTCTTATTATCTACGTATGTCAGAGCCTCGCTCAGGCTACGGACAATGAGGCTGAGATCCTTGATGCCCATTTCCTTCAGTAGTAGAGACCGCAGGGCCGGTTCGCAACGATCAGACACCACGATTGCCATTGGCATTTCATGGTTCTCCCATCGATCTTCTCCAACGGAGAGAACGTTCGCCATCATGTCTCCCCAAACGTACTCCAGTTCAGAGAAATCGAAGATCAGGGCGAAGGGCTCCGCGAAGGAGATTGCCGCAACCGTTACTGCCGTCATGTAGGCGGCATCCCCATTGCCACCGGAACCGTGGCCGCAGACCCCGTTGAACTTCATGACTAACGCATCCAGATCACCACTAGATGGTAGCCTGACCATGAATGCTTCATGTGTTAGATCGTTATCGGGTGCGATGTTGAGCTTTCGGAGATCCATGGTCTGTGACTGTGCGGCCTAACTTGTATTTCTGCCGTAGCTATGATGACGATTTTGGGGATTGTACCTCACAGGCAATGCGCTCTACTTACCTGCCTCGCTGGTGCGCATGCCACCGGCGGCTTCGTACTCGGGAGGGTCTTAGCCGGGGCGGAAAACCCCGGCTAAGGTAGTAAGGCTCAGACTTGGGCTAGGGCTTGCTCCAGATCGGCGATAATATCCCCTACATGCTCGATACCTATCGAGAGGCGCACAAAGTCCGGGGTCACACCGGTGGCGGCCTGCTCCTCCTCGGTGAGCTGGGAGTGGGTCGTGCTGGCCGGGTGAATGATGAGGCTCTTCGCATCGCCGATATTGGCTAGCAGGGAGAGCAGCTTCACCGACGACACCAGCTTGCGGCCCGCGTCCACGCCGCCTTGCACCCCAAAGCCGACCAGCGCACCGTACTGGACATTGCCGTCGCTGTCTTTCTTGTGGTAGCGGCTGGCAACTTCATGCGCTGGGTGCTCGGGGAGGCCGGGGTAGTTCACCCAGGTGACCTTGGGATGGGTCTTGAGCCACTGCGCCACCGCCAGCGCGTTCTTGCTGTGGCGCTCCATGCGCAGGTGCAGGGTCTCCAGCCCGATAATCAGCTGCCAGGAGTTGAAGGGAGAGATCGCCGCGCCCATGTCACGCAGGCCCTGGAGACGCGCTTTGAGGATATAGCTCATCGAGCGCAGCGGCTCCGGCAAGCTCGCTAAAACTAAGCCGTGGTAGCTCGGATCCGGCGACGTGAAGTCCAGGAACTTGCCCGATGCGGCCCAGTCGAACTTGCCGGAGTCCACGATCACGCCGCCGATGGTGGTGCCGTGCCCGCCAATAAACTTGGTCGCCGAGTGCACGACAATATCCGCACCGTGGGCAATGGGGTTGACAATGGCCGGGGACGCCGCCGTGTTGTCGATCATCAGGGGGATATTGTGGGCATGCGCGATCTCCGCCACCGCAGCAATATCCAGCGTGTCGAGCTTGGGGTTGCCCATGGTCTCAGCAAAGACCAGCCGGGTCGAGTCCGTGATCGCCGCCGCGAAGTTCTCGGGCTTGCTCGGGTCCACAAACGTGGTCGTGATCCCTAGCTTGGGTAGCGTGTGGCGCAGTAAATTCCACGTCCCGCCGTACAGCGACGACGACGACACAATATGATCGCCCGCGTTGAGGATATTCAGGATCGCCAGGGTCTCCGCCGCCTGCCCCGATGCCGCTGCCAGCCCGCCAATGCCCCCTTCGAGCGCCGCCACGCGCTTCTCAAAGACATCGGTAGTCGGGTTCATCAGGCGGGTGTAGATATTGCCAAACTCTTTCAGGCCAAACAAATTCGCCGCATGGTCGGCGTCTTTAAAGACATAGCTCGTGGTCTGGTAGAGCGGCACCGCGCGTGCGGTCGTGGTCGGGTCGGGGACTTGCCCGGCGTGCAGTGCCAGGGTATCGAAGTGCAATTGGGATTCATCCAGTGACATAGGGATTTCCTTTCCGTTCGGATCAATTATAGGACAGGCAAAATCCAATGTCAACTAATCCCGATTGATTTAGTCTGGATTTCCGCCCAATGAAATTGGGCGTCGACAGTGGCGCAAGCGCCGCAAAGCCCGTGCCGGGCTGGGAATAAGTTCGGTAGCCCAGCACGGGCTTTGTGGCCGAAGGCCATTGCAGCCGCCGGTTTCAACCGGCGGCTACGATTCGGCGCTTGCGGGTTTGAAGACAAGCTTAGGGCGAGCGGGCTCGCTCGCCGGGTGTGCCAGCCAGAGTAGGTGGCGGCGGAGTGGCTCGTTCTCCAGCGACTGCGCCATCAGGAGCGTGATGAGCTGCTCTTTAGTGAGTCCCGCCAGATGCTTCTGAATCGTGTCCATCGCGCTGCCCTTGAGAACGGCAACCTCCTCGACCGCATTGCGTCGCACATACGCCAGCCCCAGCGCGACTAGGTGCTTGCAGAAATCCCCGCTGTCCTGGTGGCGTGGACAGTTGCAGTCGTAGTCCAGATCGTTGCGGCTATTGAGCGAGAGCTGGGCGGCATAGAGCGAGCTTCCCTGCACCTTCCCCGTTACCCGGCCTTCGGAAGCCTCCAGCCCAATCACGGCACCTGCCACCAGATACTCCTCGCCAAGCTGCCAGGAGCGGGCGTCGGCTTTACGTCGCAGCCTTGCCTCGGTCAGAATCCCCGCCAGCGCCAGATGTGTCGCAGCTTCGTCGAGTTGTCGTCGCCGCCTTCGAATCGGTGAGGTCGGCTCGGGTGTCGGCTCTGGCTCAGGCCAAACAATCTCTTCTTTTGGTCGTCGTCCCATGCGGCTATTGTAGCGCGTCGAGCTGCTCTAGTGCCTCGCATGCACCCAAGCGCAGGGAGATCGCGCCATCGGGGACATTTGCCTCACGGGGATTGATCCGAATCAGGGTTGCACCTTGCCCATGCCAGGCTTCGGCGAGCCAGCGGACGGTGGGGATTGCACGACCTGCACCTAGCTCGATCACAACGACCTTGGCGTGGGCGGCTTGGAGCTCACGCTGCCAGCTCCACAGCCGCCGCTCGCTGGCATCGTAGGGGGCACCGACCCAGCTTCCATCGCCGAACATCAGCAAGTTAGGTCGTGCGATTCTGCCGCAGGTCGGGCAGCGTGGTAGGGGCTCGTCCGCGAGGAGTGTTGTTTCGTCCACGCACACCTCGGTCTCCGCCGCTGACCAGACAGGGCCGCAGTGATAACGCTGGCACTGGAAGTTGTGGATCGAGCCATGGCACTCAATCACCTGCTCGGGCGCGAACCCAGCCTTTTGAAACTGCCCATCCACATTGCTGGTAAAGACGAATGCCCCATGTGGCTTCTGCGCCGCCCAGCGCTTCAGAATCGCGAAGCCCGCGTGCGGCTCGGTGCTGCGGTAGAGGTTCAGCCGGTGGCCGTAGAAGCCCCACGCGAGGCGCGGCTCCCACTCAAACCAGTCCGGGCAGGCGATATTTTCAAACGAGATGCCCCGCGCCGCCAGCGGAGGGTAGGCTCGCCAGAACCCCTCCGGGCCACGAAAATCCGGCAACCCCGAGTCCACGCCCATTCCCGCTCCCGCGCCAATCAGAAGCGCATCTGCCTCCGCGATCAGGCGCGCGGCGTGGGTGATATTGTCACTCATGCTCTTCCCTCAGACGGGCTCTTCCCTCAGACGGGTGGCGTTTTTACCGGGCGGCTAAAGCGGCCCGCTGATGCGACAAGACCCATAAATGGGCCTCCCAATCACTCACTGGCATTGAGCGGGCTTTAGCCTGCTTGCCGCAACAGCGGGCCCATTTATGCGCCCGAATCTGTGGTGCCGCATGATGAAAACGCATACGACACCCAATGGTGAATTACACCAGCTCGCCCATGAAGCCCCAGAGGTGGCCTGCGAGAGCGCGGACCTTGACGGTCTGACCGGTGAGGTTGCGGTGGGCGTCGAAGTTGACGGTCTTGCCGCCGCGGGTGAGGCCGTGCCACTGGCCGGGGTGCTTGGGGGACGCCCCCTCGACCAGCACATCGTAGACGCGGTGCTCGGCGGCGTACTGGTTGTTTTTCTCCACCACGATGCGGTTCTGAATCGCGATCAGGCGCTCCAGGCGCTCGACTTTGAGGGGCTGCGGAATCTGATCCGGCAGCTTGGCGGCGGGGGTTGGGTGGCGCGGGGAGTAGATGAACATAAACGCCTGGTCGAAGCGGATCTCCTCCACAAAGTCCAGCGTGTTCTGCACCTGCTCCTCGGTCTCGCCAGGATAGCCGAGCATGAGATCCGTGGTGATGGCAATGTCGGGCATCGCGGTGCGCAGCTTGTGAACGATGGTTCGATATTGGTCTAGCGTGTAGCCGCGGTTCATGCGCTTAAGCAAGACATCGTCGCCCACTTGCACGGGCAGGTGCACTTGCTCGCAGACCGCGGGCAGGCTCGCCATCGCCTCGATCACATCATCGGTGAAGTCTTTCGGGTAGGGCGACGTGAACCGAATACGCTCGATGCCCGGCACGGAGTTGACGCGGCGAAGCAGCTCGGAGAAAGAGCACGTGGCTTCCAGACCCTTGAGGCCGTAGGAGTTGACGGTCTGGCCGAGCAGACAGACCTCTTTGGTGCCGTGCTCCGCCAGATACTCCACCTCGCCGATAATCTCCGACGCGGGGCGGGAGCGCTCTTTTCCACGGGTGTGCGGGACGATGCAGAAGTGGCAGAACTTGTCGCAGCCGTACATGATGCTGACGAAGCTCTTTAATTTTCCCGTGGTCACGCGCTTGCGCTCGGGCAAGAAAAGCTGACTCTCCTCTTTCTTGCGCGGGAGCTGGAGCTGGATCAGCACATCGCTGGGTTTATTCTGTGTCGCCGCGCCACTCTCCAGCAGGCTCTGGCGGGTGCGGACAAGCTCCGGGATGCGTTCTAGCTGCGCGGTTCCGGCGATGAGGTCAATGTGCGGCGCACGTTTGGCGATCTCGGCTCCCGCACGCTGGGCCATACAGCCGGTGACGCCAATCACCATGTCGGGCCGCGCTTGCTTAAGCTCAGCCAGAATCCCCAGCTGCGAGAAGACTTTGTCCTCGGGCTTCTGGCGCATGGAGCAGGTATTGAGCATCACCACATCCGCATCTTCGAGCGAGTCGGCTTTCTCCAGACCATCAGAGAGCAATAAGTTCTCGATCTGATCGGAGTCGTCGACATTCATCTGGCAGCCCCAGGTGATCACATGAAATTTTTTGGTTTTCTCGGCCATAGCAACGGCTATTGTATCGCGCCGTGATGCTGGTGGTTTCCAACCGACCAGCATCACCGTGCTCGTTAGCGCAGTGGGTCGTTCTCCACGCGCAGGGTCTGGCTCCAGGACTTACCGTCCACTTCGAGCTGCACCCGATAGGCACCTGCAGAAGCATTGCCCCCGTTCCACTCGACCCGATAGAGACCGGGCTCCAGGGTCTTGGGGCTGGCGGTAAAGATCACTTTCCCCGCGATATCGGTGATGCTGAGCTTTACGCTGGTGGCTTTTTGCGTGAGCGAGTAGACCAGCTGTGCGCCGCGCGGGGGATTCTCGGCGAAGAACTT
>NZ_JANNYP010000794.1:0-2535 GCF_031410135.1 Armatimonas sp.
GCCCACACCGAACAACGCCTCGTGCGCCAACCGGAGTTTCGAGCGCGCGATCAGTTTGAAATCCACCAGCCGTTTCAACGCGGCGTAATGTTTCGCCCGCACGTCCGTGACTTTGAGGCGGCGGGAGTTGGGGATATTAACGGCGATGGCAAGCTGGATATTGTCTCCGGCGACACCTGGTACGAAGCCCCCAAGTGGATACCCCATACGTTTCGTGAGATCGGGATCTGGGGGCGTGGGCCGGGCTCCAGCGGCTACCGCGCCAGCTTTGCCGAGCTGCCCTTAGATGTCAATGGCGATAAAAAACTCGATATTGTCTCGTCGGACTATGCCAGTGGTGAGCTTTTTTGGCACGAGAACAACGGTAGCACGTCGGGAAGCTGGACGCGTCACCTTATCGCCAAGCCAGGGAGCGCGGAGACCACGGTCTTTGCGCCGCTGACGGGCAAGAACGCCAAGGACATTCTCCCCAACTGCGGCGGCCAAGTCATATTTTATGAGCTACGCGACGGACAGTGGATCGAGCATAAAGTTGGCAACCAGGGCGCGGGCCATGGGATCGGGTTTGGCGATGTCAACGGCGATGGCAAGTGCGATCTGGTCACCCCAAGCGGCTGGTGGGAGAACCTCGACGCCAAAAACGATAAGTGGGCCTGGCACCCCGAGTTCTCGTGTAAGCCCGGCGACCTCGGCATCTCCACCCCGGTCTACGACTTCGACGGCGATGGCAAGAACGACATTGTCTTTGGCAGCGGCCACAGCTACGGTCTCTACTGGCTCCATAACTTGGGCGGCGGTAAGTGGGAGCAGCTTCCCCTTGATCTCTCCGCGTCCCAGTTCCATACCCTCGTCTTAGTTGGCGACAAAGTCTTCACCGGCAAGCGCTACCTCGCTCACGACCATGATCCCGGTGCTGAGGAGCCGCTTGGCCTCTACTACTACCAGTTTGATCGCAAGAAAAAGACCTGGCAGAAGTTCGTGATTGACTCAAATACCAAAGCGGGAACGGGCCTGCTGATGGTAGTGCAGGATATCACCGGCGATAAGCGACTAGATATTGTCGCGCCTGGCAAGAGCGGCCTGTATCTCTTTAGGGGGCGATAACGGACGGTATAATGCAGTCCATGTTCTTTCACGCCGTTTATTTCTACCCCCGCGAGGATGCCCAGCCGGGCGATGCTGAGACGCTCGCAGCGGGTTGCCGGACACTCGCGGCCATTCCTGGGCTGACATTTTTCCAAGTGGGACACACCGCAGGTACACCACGCGATGTCGTGGACAATACCTACGCCGTGGCACTCCTCACGGCCTTTACTGATGTCGCGGGCCACGATGTCTACCAGGATCACCCCATCCATCTGGCCTTTATCGCGGCCAACAAGCACCTCTGGGGCCGTGTCCAAGTCTACGACTCGCTTGTCGAATAGCACATTCCCCCGAGTCTTTGCGCTTGCGGACACGCACTTTGGCTTCGGGGTTAACAAAACCATGCACCGCTTTGGGGCGGAGTGGTGGCACCACCCCGAGAAGATTCTGAGGCGTGCTTGGCAGACCCTGGGCAACGATGACATTCTCTTGATCCCCGGCGATCTCTCCTGGGCCACCAAGCCCAAGCAGGCCCTCCCGGATCTGGAGTTTCTCGCGCTGCTTCCCGGCATAAAAATCGGCATCAAGGGCAACCACGACTACTGGTGGGAGTCCGATAAGCGCCTCAAGTTCCCGGGCCTGCTCGATCCCCCACAGCGCTTCGGGGACTTAGGCATCGCTGGAACGCGTGGCTGGGACTTAAGCAAGCCCGAGATTCTCGCCCGTGAGCGCAAGCGCCTGGAGAAAAGCCTCGCCGCCATCGCAGATGCGCCCGTAAAAATCGCGATGCTCCACTACCCTCCCCACCCCTTTCTGGATCTCCTCAGCGCCGCAGGTGTCTCACATTGTGTCTATGGCCACGTCCACCTGCGCTCCTTCCTCGAAGACGAGGCGCTCGTCTGCAATGGCGAGGAGCTTGAGGGCGTAAGATGCTACTGCGTCGCCTGTGACCGCATCAACTTCACACCGCTACAGATTGCGTGACCCCACCAGAACCCATGGCCGCTTTGAACCCATACCCCCAGCCCCCATCCCTCAGGGCCGGGAAGGGGGGGACAGAGGGGGCTGGAAAAACCTCCCAGCCCTGAGGGAGGGTGGCGTAGTGAGGAACGAACGAAGCCGGGTGGGTTCGCGGGTGGATACGTGCTCTAGTTTCGCAGGGGCTGGCCGGTTTCGATCAGGTGGCGCATCCGGGCGTGCGTCAGGGGCTCGCGGCAGAGCTCAAGGCACGCGATCCGCTCCCGCTCCCGAAGTGATACTGGGTCGGTGGGCCCACCACAGAGTACCTGAATCACGGCCTCCGAGAGGCGTAGCTCGTGCGGGGTGATTCGTCCTTGCGCGTGCATCTCCGCCATTGCGGCACGGAGAGGCGCAGGATCGGTGGGCGGTGGTGGCGGGGCGACGGGGAGCGGAGAGTCTGTCAGCTCCAGGGCACGCTGCCTTGCTTCA
>NZ_JANNYP010000795.1:0-12769 GCF_031410135.1 Armatimonas sp.
CCCGGCGCAGTCCGCGAATAAATCGGCTCATGATGGGTGTGCAGACGTTACGAATCGAGAAAAGTTGCGTACAATGCATACATGACAAAGATCGTTATCATTGGCGCAGGTAGCCAGTTCGGGGGGAAGCTCTCCCGTGACATTCTCTCGCTGCCTGCCCTTGCGGACTCACATATCTGTCTCTGCGATATCAATGCGGAGCGGCTGGCGCTCACCGAGGCGTATGTGCGGCGCATGATTGACGGCCACGGCCTGAAGGCGACGCTGACGACCTCGACGGAGCGTAAGACGCTTCTGCCGGGTGCGGACTTTGTGGTGGTAAGTGTCTCGGTGGGCGGGGCGGCCTACTCGGGGCATCCGGTGACCGCGGAAGTGGAGATTCCTCGCAAGTACGGCATCTCCCAGTCCGTCGCGGATACGGTGGGCGTGGGCGGGATCTTTCGGTTCCTGCGCACCGGCCCGGAGCAGCTGGCGATCTGCCGCGACATGGAAGACCTCTGCCCCGATGCCCTGATGCTCAACTACACAAACCCGATGTGTATGCTGACCTGGGTGCACTCGCGGGCCTCGGGGATCAAGAACGTCGGGCTGTGCCATAGCGTCCAGCACACCGCGCACCAGATCGAGAGCTACACGGGGCTGGAGCGCGACACGATGCGCTATCTCTGTGCTGGGATCAACCACCAGGCGTGGTATCTGACGCTCACGGAGAGTAACGGCGAGGATGTCTACCCCAAGCTCCGCGCGGCGCTGGAAGACTCCGAAATCGTGGCGAAAGATAACATTCGCTTTGAGCTGTACAAGCACTTCGGCTGGTTTGTCACCGAGTCGAGTCGTCACTGCTCGGAGTACCATCCGTACTTCCGCCGCAACCCGGAGCTGATGGCGCACTACAACCTCACCGACTGGCACCCGCCCACCGAGGCCGCTGCGCCGCGCACCTGGCTCAAGGATGAAAACGAGCTACCGCCGCTCACCCCGAGTGTCGAGTACGCGTCCAAGATCATTGAGGCCGTGGTCACAGACGCGCCCTATCGCTTCAACGGCAATGTCATGAATGACGGCCAGCTGATCGCCAATCTCCCCGTGGACTGCTGCGTCGAAGTGCCCTGTTTGGTGGATGGCCAAGGGGTTCAGCCCACACGGGTCGGGGCGCTCCCGGTGCAGCTCGCGCACCTGAACCTCACCAATATCGCCCCGCAGGAGCTGGCCGTCCGCGCCGTCTTAGACCGCGACCGTGATGCCGCCTACCACGCCTGCCTGCTCGACCCGCTCACCAAGAGTGTCTGCACACTGGATCAAACCCGCCAGATGTTCGACGAGCTCTGGGACGCCGAGGGCGAGCTGCTCGCACACTTCAACAAGAAATAAACTCGCCGAGTCCTTATTTCTTTTTCATCTCGCTAGGTAGGAGCTTCTTGAGGCGGCTCATCTCGTCTCTCAGGAGCGCGGCATGCTCAAAGTCCAGGTTCTTGGCGGCTTGCTTCATCTCTTTCTCCATGTCCGTGAGGGCAAGGAGAAGCTGATCAAGTGGCAGCGACTCAGGGGCGACTTCTTTGGTGACCTTGTAGTAGCTCTTAGCCTCAGCGACTTGTTTGGCGGCGAGCACATCCTGGACGGCTTTCTTGATCGTCGTGGGCGTGATGCCGTGCTTGGTGTTGTGCGCAACCTGGATCGCACGACGGCGGTCGGTCTCGTCAATGGCACGACGCATCGAGCCGGTGATGTTGTCGGCGTACATCAGGACGACCCCTTCCGAGTTTCGGGCAGCGCGGCCAATGGTCTGGATGAGGCTGGTCTCTGAGCGCAGAAAACCCTCTTTGTCGGCATCCAGAATGGCGACTAGCGAGACCTCGGGTAGGTCAAGACCCTCGCGCAGTAAGTTGATACCCACCACCACATCGTAGACCCCCAGGCGCAGGTCACGCAGGATCTCCGAGCGCTCCAGGGTGTGGACATCGGAGTGCAGGTACTGGACTTTGATGCCTAGCTCCACCAGATACTCCGTCAGGTCCTCCGCCATCTTCTTGGTGAGCGTGGTGACTAAGATGCGCTCGTGCTTCTCGATCCGGTCGCGAATCTCCCCGAGAAGATCGTCAATCTGGCCTTTGCTAGGACGGATGATAATGGCCGGGTCAATCAGGCCCGTCGGGCGGATAATCTGCTCCGCGATTCGGCTGGAGTTCTGGCGCTCGTAGGGGCCGGGGGTGGCGGAGACAAAGATCATCTGCGCGGTTTGTTTCTCAAATTCCTGGAAGCGCAGCGGGCGGTTGTCGGCAGCACTGGGCAGGCGGAAGCCGTACTCGATCAGGGTCTCCTTGCGCTTTTTATCGCCGGCGTACATCGCGTTGAGCTGGGGAATGGTCTGGTGGCTCTCGTCTAAGACAATCAGAAAATCGTCGGGGAAGTACTCCATAAGCGTATTGGGCGGCGAGCCGGGGTCGCGGCCATCGAACCAGCGCGAGTAGTTCTCAATCCCGGAGCAAAAGCCCATCTCGCGGATCATCTCGATATCGAAGTTCGTGCGCTGGCGGATGCGCTGTGCCTCGATCAGCTTGCCCTCAGCCTCGAACTTCTTGACCTGCGTCTCCATCTCGCTCTCGATCTGGACGACGATTTCCTCCACTTTTTCGGGGTTGCTCACCCAGTGGGTTGCCGGAAAGATTGAGAGCTCGTCGCGCTCACTCGTGGTCTCACCCGTCACGGGATCAATCGCCGTGATGCGCCGCACGGTGTCCCAGTCGAACTCAATCCGGTAGATAATCTCCTCGTTGATGGGCTGGATTTCGAGTGTGTCGCCTTTAACACGAAACGTCCCCAGTGTCAGTGCAATGTCATTTCGGCTAAACTGCATGCTCACGAGCCGTCGCAGCACCTCGTCCCGGTCGCAATCCTGCCCCACTTCGAACCAGACCACCGTGTTCTTGTACTCTTTCGGCGAACCGAGGCCGTAGATACACGACACCGACGCCACAATAATCGTGTCTCTTCTCGACAGAATCGCCTGGGTCGCCGAGTGCCGCAAGCGATTGATCTCTTCATTAACCGCGCTATCTTTCTCGATAAACGTGTCGGTCTGGGGGATATAGGCCTCAGGCTGGTAGTAGTCGAAGTAGCTGACAAAGTACTCAACCGCGTTATTGGGGAAACACTCCTTAAGCTCGGTGCAGAGCTGGGCGACGAGGGTCTTGTTGTGTGCCATCACGAGGGTCGGGCGCTGCACCTGCTCAATAATCTTAGCAATGGTGATCGTCTTTCCCGTACCCGTGGCCCCGAGTAGGGTCTGGCGTTTCTCGCCCTGATTAAGCCCCTCGACAAGCTGCGCAATCGCTTTTGGCTGATCGCCCGCCACCGTCGGCCCTACAAACTCAAACCGCCCACTCGCCTTTGGCATATGCCCTCCGCCTTAAACAAACAATTGTTCGCTATTGTATCATTTAAGAGCGATCTTGACGGCATCCACGATCATAAATCGCTCGTTGCTGGCGACGATCTTGCTCTTGCCAAAGATGCGCTTGAGCTTAAGGTGGTAGCCCAAGTGTGAGTTCCCAATCACTCTTAGTGTCCCCCCGATCTTCAGAGATCGACGTGCATCCACAAACATCTGCCAGGCGATAAAATCCCCGATCGTGGTCTCCTGATGAAACGGCGGGTTACAGAGAACTAAGTCCAGCGTCTCCCGTGGCTGGTCTTCAAAGCCATTGGTCCAGACCAGCTCCGGGCTATCCGAGAAGAACTTAGCGTAGTTAGCCTGTGCACTCAGAAGCGCCAGCTGCGACTCATCACTAAAGACGATTTGTGCCTCGGGGGAGCGCTTCTTGGCCGCAATCCCCAGAATTCCATTGCCACAGCCCAGGTCTAAAATCCGAGAGAAGCTTCCCTCGGGCAGGTGCGCCAGCAAAAACTTCGTTCCTGCATCCAGTTTTTCACGACTGAAGAGATTGGAGTGGTTGGTGAACGGGTGCGCAAAGCCCTCGATCTCTACTTCCAGCGGGTACGGCGACTCCACCGGCTCACACTGAAACTCGGCAAAAACCAGCCGCGCCTTCTTCTCCGCGAGGCTCGTCGAGGTCTCTCCGATGTACTTTTGCAGCAGCGGAAAAACGGCCGGTGAGAGATGCTTGAGCATCGCGCCGCAGACCAGCTTGGAGCCCGCTTGCAGATGTTGCGAAAGATGGCAGAGAATATCTTCAAGAAACGAGAGGTTTTTCGGAAGTTTGATCAGCACCAGATCGTAGATACCTGAGAGCTGATCGAGGTTATTGAGACTTGTTCGCTCACCTTTACTATTTAGTACAAGGGCCCGGTGGGCGATATACGAGTCCGTATAGGTTGTCCGCTCTCCCTGATTTAGGGCACAAGACAGCGCACCAAAAGCATCGTTAACAATTAAAATACGCTTCTCGGAGAGATCAAAAGCAGCCAAGTAGCTCAGAATAAGCTCATCGGCGCTGTCCGATGCCTGGAGATTGGATTTCGGGTTGTCTGGGTAGCGCTTGAGGGTAGTAAACATGATACCGAGTGTATCATTCATTCCAAGATCACTATGCAGAAATACAAGGTAAGTGACGATAATCCCAGTGGGCATGAATAGTAGAACTTATAGTAGTACCCCATTAGAAGATGCGGCTTTTTTGCAGCAAGCCGTCGCACAGGCACACTGCCTACTCTGGCAGGCGACCGTGCTGGAGTTGCCCACGGATCCGAGTATTGTCCCCACTCCCCCCCTTTTTGATGCAGATACTGGCACCTGTCTTCACTGGGACTTGCGCCTAATCGCCCCTCACGCGGTACTTTCTTGGCTCCCTTTTTCCTTCACAGAAGACCAGTCTCTGGAAAGCGCTTTCCTCGATGCCTGCTCTCAAGACGAGCGCTACCAGAGGGATACCAACACGGTTCAAGCCCTCCGTGAGGGACTACCACGCTTCCAGCAAGAGTACCGAATCCAGCTCTACGATGGCAACACACGATGGCTTAACGAGGATATTACCGTGGAGGAGCTCGTTCCAGGCTGCTGGAACCTAGTGGGAGTCTGTACGGATATCACAGAGCGTAAAGCGATTGAGGGTCAGCTTGCACACCAAGCCAAGCACGATCCTCTTACGGGTCTGGCAAACCGTCGCCAGCTCATGGAGCGTCTTGAGCAGCTCCAACAGAAGCAACATAAAAACGCCTGCCTCTTCTTTATAGATCTCGACAATTTTAAGCTCATCAACGACAACTTTGGGCACCTCATGGGCGACCAAGTGCTCAGTGCTACCGCAGCTCGTCTTCGCACCGTCATGGGATCACAAGGGCTTATTGCCCGTCTTGGTGGTGATGAGTTCACGATCCTTATCTCCCATCTCGACTGCCCCGATGCCATTCACCGCCTCGCGGAGCAACTGACGCGAATACTCAATACACCGCTCTCGCTCCGGGGCCGCCCTATCCTCCTCGCAGCGAGTATTGGAGTCGCTCTGGGAGAGCACAGCCCGCCGATAGACCTGCTCCGCAATGCCAATACTGCCATGCACCATGCAAAAGGAATCGGAAAAGCGGGATATCTGTTTTTTGATCCCATCATGGACCAGGATGCCCGTGAGCGCTTTGAGCTGGAAGCAGCTCTGCGTCGTGCACTGCGAGCAGAGGAGATTCAGCCCTACTACCAGCCGATTCTCTCCCTGGAAACGGGTGAAGTGGTCGCGGTAGAGGCTCTAGCACGCTGGCAGACCAAAGAGGGCAACTATCTTCCTCCAAACCGCTTTATTCCCATCGCCGAAGAGACGGGGCTGATCATTCCTCTTGGAGCGGCACTTCTGCGAGCGGCTTGTACAGATGCCGTGCACTGGCGCGGAGCACTAGCAAATCGGAGCCTCCATGTCAATGTCAATGTCTCCGAGCGGCAGTTTCGCGAAGCCGACTTTATCCCGATGGTAAAAGCAACGCTCCAAGAAACCGGCCTGCCCCCGACCGCACTCACGCTGGAGCTCACCGAGAGCATTCTGCTGAGTGATATAGAAAGTGGCATCGCCCGCCTGCATGAGTTGGAGGCGCTCGGCGTGCGCCTCACCCTGGATGACTTTGGAACGGGCTACTGCTCACTGGCTTATTTGAGCCGCTTGCCGGTAAAAGCCCTCAAGATTGACCGGAGCTTCGTCAGCGCCCTTAGTCACGCCGACCCCAAGCCCGTCACCCAGAACGAGGCGATCATCCGCACGATTATCGCCCTTGCCGACACTCTTGGGCTTTCCGTCACCGCAGAGGGCATTGAGGACGTGAGCCAGCAAGAGCGCCTGCACACGCTCGGGGCAGACTACGGCCAAGGCTACCTCTTTGCCCGCCCCATGCCTGCCCACGAGCTCACCCGCTACCTGAAGAGCGAGCTAGAGTCACACCAACAGGCAGCATAGATCTCTTCATTTCTCCACACTTTCTATAGTTTATATGCTACTCTAGGCCATGTCTCTAATCCTACGTCTCATTCTGATATTTGTGGGGCTTCTGGCAGTATTCTGGCTCCTGGCATTTGTGGTGGGCTATCTCTGGTATGCCATCATCGCCATTGGAGTCGTGGCGGTGATTGCCTTAGTCGTCTGGATGTTTACGCAAAACAAGGCTCCCCAACAACGCCCCCCGACACAAACAAAAAAACAAGACAAAGCGGCTCAAAAAGAGCTTCAGAAACTGGAGCAACGCCAGAAAAATGGGCCACAGTAGTCGTTTGCAGCGTCTTCAAACCAGAGGTATACTCATAGTCTGTTCCCACTCGTAGCTCAGCGGATTAGAGTGTTGGCCTCCGAAGCCAAAGGTCGCGCGTTCGAATCGCGCCGGGTGGATTGTTTTTTCCGTTTCGTGGAGGGTTTGCCATGACACGTCGGCGTTTTGCAGTTGCTTTACTTGGGCTTAGTCTCACGCTTCGAGCGGCTGCACAGGACGATCCCCCCGCGGTTATCGTGACTCCTATCAACCCGCTTGAAAACCCCACTGGCACCGTCTGGCTGGAGAGTCTTCTTAAAGCTCCGGGGGTGCGCTACGACGGCAATCTGGTTTTCTCCCCGCGCAAGGCAATTGTCAACGGCGAGCGCTTTGAGCACGCCATGACGGTGGATGTCAAAGACGATCCTCTCGGTTCGGGCCAGTCCTGTGGGATGAGTATCCCGGTTAAGGGTAAGTTCCTGCGCTTTGAGGCAACCGTGGGCCGCGACGATGAAGAGGCGCGCGAGGGCACGGGCTTTTGCTACTTTGAGGTCTATGGCGACAGTAAGCTCCTCTTCCGCTCCGAAGCGCACCGCTCCAAGCTCTATCCGGTGATTGTGGACGATGGCCGGGGAAAGAGCTTTCGTCCCCAGAAGCTTGATGTCGATATCAAAGGCGTGCGCCTGCTTCGTTTAGTCGTGCGCTACGCCAACGATTTTAAGCAAAAAGCCACTTTCTCGACGGGAGCATTTGGCGACCATGTCAAGCGGGCCGCAGGTTGCGTCTGGTGCGATGCGAAGCTCACCACGGGCGAGGGAGCGTCTCTTGATACAACAAAGCTACGCGAGCGCGATGAGCGTATCAAAACAGCGGCAAAGCTCGCCGCAAAGACGCTGAAACGCCAGCTAGAGACACTAGATCGGCCCGGCAGGAAGTTCACCATCGGTCTGCTACCTATCCGCGACGAGTCCCGCGTTGCTTCCGATGATGCCCTGATCCGCCCGCAGATCGCCAAGGTCTTCTTTAGTGAGGAAGAGGGCCGCTCGCTGGGTACTCCTCTTGATCCTGATAAAGCAAGAGAGCTACGGGAGAAAATGACAAACTTCTCGCCTAAGTCTCTGCGCGACATCGCCCGCGCCGCACAAGAGGGCCGCTACGCTGGAGCCCCCTATCTTATCGGCGGGCACATAGAAGACGAAAAGCTCCTTCTCGTCCTCATAGACACCCGCCCCGACGATGGTCTTGTCGTCGCCAACGCCACTGGCTGGCTCAGCCCTCCTTAGATCAACAGCGCGGCGACTTCCTCGCGGCTTGCGGTGACCACACCAACGTGCCGGACGACAGCGCCGCCGGAGGCGTTGCCGAGACGCACGGCTTGCTCAATGGTGCCGCCTGCGGCAAGGCCCATGGTGATTCCGGCTATCGTAGAGTCACCCGCGCCGGTTCCATCGAACACTTCGACGGGCACAGCAGCAACATCCACGAAGCGCTCTGGCTCAAAGACTGTCAGACCACGTGCACCACGGGTGATCAGTAGATTACGGACTTCCAGTGCGACTCGTAGGCGTGCACCGGCATCGTGAAAGATGGCATCGTCCAGCGACTCAAAGAGGGTGGTGCGGCTGGCTTCATCGGCTTCTTTTCGGTTGAGCGAGATCAAGTCCGCGTCTTTGTAGAACATAACACTCGCGGGCTTGGGATTGGCCGTCACCACGATTCCTTGCGCCCGTGCCAGCACCGTCAGCCACGCCACGAGGGTCTCGGTGAGCACGCCTTTGAGATAGTCCGAAAATAAAATCGCCTCACAGCCGCGCTGCAAGATCCCTTCACAGGCAGCGACAAGCGCGTCTTCGGTCTCTTGGGTCAGCGGCGCACGCTTCTCCCGATCCACACGGACAATCTGCTGTGCCCCTTGGTAGGAGCCCGCTGTCACGCGGGTCTTGCGCGTGGTTGGGCGGTCGGTCGCCGTGACCACGGCAGAGACATCCGCTCCCAGTGCCTTTAGCGCCTCACGCAGCTTCTCGCCCGCCGCATCGTCGCCAACCACGCCCGCCACAAAGACTTCGGCTTCAAAAGCGACGAGCTGTGCCGCTGTATTGGCCGCCCCGCCGGGTACAAAGGTCTCGCGCTCGACCTCCACAATCGGCACCGGTGCCTCGGGGGAGATGCGGTTCACATGGCCCCAGATATGCTCATCGGCCATGAGATCACCGATTACCAGCACCCGCTTTCCGGGGAAGTTCGCTAAAAGAGAGAGAAGTTCGTCACGCATGACGCGCTGTTATACCCGATCTGTACTCGGAAGCGAAATCCGTAGCTGAGCATTGAGGAGTATGTTTTTGGGTGTCTTTGCTTTCTCAACAGCAGAAAGACGCCAGCCCTGCGCCGTCTTCCGCCAAGTCTGCTTGCGTTCCCAGTGAAGCGTCATGCTTTTTACCGAAGACAGTTGCTTTTCAGAGCGCGCTAGTAGCTCTTCACGAAGCCAAAGCTCGACTGTATTGTGTTGCTCACGGACTCCTAGGATCACCAGAGTCATGGCTTGCTTTGATTGCCCCTCCCAGAGCTCCCAGATCGTAACCAGCACTCGGTCGTTTTCCGAAAAGCGCTTGGGATCTCCCGAGAGCCGCTTGGCAAACTCGGGTGTGAGACGCTGATACAGAGCCGCTTTCCCCTGAACGAGAGCCTGAAGGTAGTCCGTAAGCAGCGGCTTGTACGTGCTCGCCAGAGCGAGCTGTCGTTTCAGCGCGTCGGCGTGGGTTTGCACGTGATTACACCGCACTGTGGATGAGGCGGCAGGTATTGATCATCTCTTTGGCACGCTCGACATCCATCCACTCGCCGATCTGAACCGACTTCTTTTCTAGGGTTTTGTAGACATCGAAGAAGTGCTCGATCTCTCTTAAGTAGTGCTCGGGAACATCTTCGAGCTTGCGGACGCCATGGAAGCGCGGGTCATGGGCGACGCGGGCGAGGATCTTCTCATCGGCCCCTTTTTCGTCGCGCATCATCAAGACCCCGAGCGGGCGGCAGTTCACGACACAGCCACAAAATGTGGGGTGCGAGCCGATCACCAGAACATCCAGCGCGTCGCCGTCGGCGCTCATGGTTCCGGCGATCCAGCCGTAGTCAAACGGATAGAACAGTGGCGAGTAGAGCGGACGATCGAGCTTAAAGACTCCCAGATCTTTATCATACTCGTACTTATTAGACGAGCCACGCGGGATCTCAATGACCGCGTGGACTTCTTCGGGCGCATTATCGCCAATGGGCAAACTTCGGTAAGGCATAGGTTTAGCTTATTGTACAGCGCCAATGATGTCATGGACATCGGTGAAGCCGTTCTGTGTCAGATAATCGGCGATCCCGTCGGCAATCTCGATAGCGGCGAGCGGATTGACAAAGCTCACGGTTCCCGCAGCCACGGCGGTTGCGCCTGCGAGAATAAACTCCACGGCATCGGTAGCGTTCATGATCCCGCCCATCCCGATAATCGGGATGTGCACGGTCTGCGCCACGCGGTAGACCGCCAGCAGCGCAATCGGCTTAATCGCAGGGCCGGAGAGCCCGCCGGTTTTATTGGCCAGCTTAAACGTGCGCTTGCGGGCATCTATCGCGGTGCCGATCACCGTGTTGATCAGCGAGATAGCATCGGCCCCGGCATCCTCGGCGGCTTTTGCGATAGGCCGAATGTCGGTGACATTGGGCGAGAGCTTGGCGATAATCGGTAGATGGGTGACGGCCTTCACCGCGGCGATGATCTCTGCCGTCAGGTGCGGCTGCGTGGCATAGTCTAGGCCGTGTGAGACATTGGGACAGGAGATATTCAGCTCAATGGCGTCCGCACCACCCGTCTCAGTGAGCCGCCGCGCGACATACGCAAAGTCCTCGGGGTTCTCACCGGGCACATTCACGATGATCGGAACATCGAACTGCCGCAGATACGGGAGCTTTTCTAAAATATAGTTCTCGATGCCGCCGTTTTGCAGACCAATCGCATTGAGCACCCCCGACGCGGTCTCGCACATCCGAGCGGGCGGGTTACCCAGACGGCGCTCGCGGGTCGTTGCCTTCACGCAGACCGCGCCCAGCTTACTCAGGTCCACGAGGTCTTTGGTCTCGGAGCCGAAGCCAAACGTCCCAGAACCGGTCGTGACGGGCGTCCGCATGACCATTGAGCCGATCTTCACCGCAAGATTTACTGCCATGTGACCTCTGTCGCCGGGTAGACCGGGCCATCGGTGCAGGTGCGCGAGAACGTACCGTCGGCTTTCTTGAGCACGCACCCGACGCAGATTCCAATGCCACAGGGCATGGGCGTCTCCATCGAGACCTGGCAGGGTTTATTGTGAGCCGTGCAGAGCTCCGCCACAGCGCGCATCATCGGTGTGGGGCCGCAGGTGTAGACATGAACACTGGCTCCCCCGTTATCGGGGGCGGGGGGGGCTAGCAAGGGGGAAAGCCCGTCGGTGACCCGCCCCTTCACTCCAAGGCTCCCATCATCCGTGCAGGAAATAATCTCCACGCCCGCTTCTCTTAACCCGTCATCACCGACGAGCAAGTTTGCGCTTCGTGCGCCGTAGATCAGCGTGACTTTGGCGTTTGGGTTGGCGGCTTTGATCGTCTTGGCCAAGAAGTTCAGCGGCGGAACGCCGTAGCCGCCGCCCACCATCACATGGTGGACATCGGAGTGTGGATCGGCCTCAAAGACGCGCCCTCCAAGCGGCCCCAGAAAATCCAGCTTATCGCCGGGCTTGTAGAGCGCCATCGTGCTCGTGGTAGGGCCATAGACCGAGAAGAGAATAGTGCAGAGCCCAGCCTCTCTATCCACGGTAAAGATCGAGAAAGGCTTGCGCAGGATCGAGCTTCCGGCATTCGCGGGCGTGGTGGCCGCCACCGCGATAAAGTGGCCGGGTCGGGCATCACGAGCCGTCTCGGGGTCGTCGAAGGTGAGGACAAAGTGTCCTGGTGCGGCGAGCGCCTGCACAGAGATTATAGTAGCAGCACGTTTACGTATCACGTCGGGCCATTGTACCCGATGGAGTCCACCTTCTGGTTCTCAGTAGATCCTTAGATCACACGGGGCAACGGGGCTATCAGGTGTCGTCTTGTCCGTCGCGATCGAGAGCATCTTTCGTGTTTGTTCCACGGCTCTTCTCGGTGCGATCCCTCGGCCAAGGACAAGATCGAGATAGAGAAAGTCAATGGCGGCGCTCCCGGCCCAGTCGGCGGTGTTGACGTAGCCCGAGATGGGAAAGCTACGCTTGGCGGCTTTTCGGATGGCCTCGGGGCCACTGCCTGCCATCAGCTGACAGCTTCCCAGATGGAGGAGTTTGAGGCTTTCCGCCCCCTTCAAACACTCACCCAGCACGCCGGGTGCGACGGTTTTGCCGCCAACAGAGATACCCTCAGGACTTCCGTGGGTGGAGAGATAGACCACCGTCGGAGCCGTCAAGTAGGCAGCCTCGGTGAGAAAACGGCGCAGGTCGGCTTCGTCGTGGAAGAAGCGCTGGCGTACCTCGACGCTGGGCACGCGGGCAAAGAAGCTCTTGAGCATCGCGCCAAACGAGTACTCCGGCTCACTCAGTGACTTCTCCCAGTGCGCCTCCAGCACCACCAGAAACGTCTTGCCCACCGTGCTCGCTGCCCGGCTGCCATTCCAGGCGCTCTTGTTGCCATTGGACTGCTTCCACTCTCCCGTGAACGCATCACCGCGCGAGTCAAACGTAAACGTCCCCGTACCCTCCGCGCCGGTATCTTCCGTCCAGCTAAACGTCAGCACGCTCCCGGCCAGCTTGCCCGTCAGCTTCCCAGTGGGATAGGTTCCCGTCACCGAGGCACCCGCTTGCTCCAGCCGCAGCGGCCCCGAGTTCGTCTCCCAGACTCCAGAGATGCTAAGCTGAGCCGTGGGCAGAAGCAGGCCTCCTGCTCCCAAAAGAAGATTACGTCGTGTCATGGCTCTTTATACCTTTCTGTTGCCTTTATCCGTGTTTTGGTATAATCACTTCATGTCCAGCTCCCGTGCGACTGTCACTTACCGGCCTGATACCGATGAGGAGCGCCTCATTGCGCTTCTGAGTCACAAGACGGGGTT
>NZ_JANNYP010000796.1:0-2566 GCF_031410135.1 Armatimonas sp.
TCCTTGGCCACTTTCTCCATGCGCAAAAAGCCCATACGAAGCTGCGAGTAGAGCAGCTCTCCTACGGAGCGAACACGCTTGTTTTCCAGGTGGTCAATGTCGTCGGTCGTGAAGCGCATTCGCGCCTCATCCGATGCCTCAGCGCGTGACGATTCCTGCATCCCGATGAGATACTCAATCACCGCGATCAGATCATACTTGGTGATATTGCGCACCGAGAGCGGGAGCGAGACGCGTAGCTTCTTATTGAGCTTGTGGCGTCCTACCTTGGCCAGATCGTAGCGGCGGGTGTCGAAGAACATCGAGTGCAGCAGCGCTTTGGCAGAGTCGTCGGTCACGGGGTCGCCGGGACGAATCTTGTGGTAGATATCGTGGAGGGCGCTCTTGCGATCCGTGATCTTCGCCTCTTCGAGCTCCAGGCTGGCTCCGATAAAGCGGTGCACTTCCAGCACCTCAACTTCGCGCTCCAAAACCGCTAGCTTTTTCGAGATCTCACGATCAATTCGTGCGTAGGCCGGGGCGATCAGCTTACCCGCCACATCGAAGAGATCGGTCGGGGCATAGCGCCACTTCGCTTCGGCATCCATGTCAATCTCAGAGAGCTGCTCGCTGGTCACCATGGTGCGGGTGCTGAAGTACTCTAAAAACTGAGCATCGGTTTCAAGATCGAAGCCGATCAGGAGACACTTGGTCTTGCGGGTACGGACAGCTTGTTCGCCGCCCAGTGCCTTAACCAGCTCACGGTAGTGATCCGCGGTGACATGGGTGCCCTTCTCTAGGAGAACCTCACCCGTCACTTCGTCTACAATTGTCTCCGCCAAGATCTTGCCCACAAGCTCCCGGAACTCGATGACAAACTCACCCTCAGGCGAGGCGACATCGAAAGCATGGAGTGCGCGGAGCAGGGTCATGATCGAGAATTTCTTGTTCTGTCCGATGCGCACGGTAATCGCGCCACCATCGGTCTCGATATCCACCCAGGGACCTTCTGAGGGAATCAGAGTTGCAAAGAATTGCCACTCCAATAAGTTACTCAGAGAGTCGCGGAAGTAGATACCCGCAGAACGAGAGAGCTGTGAGACCACGACGCGCTCCGCGCCATTGATCACAAAAGTCCCCTTCGCGGTCATTAAGGGCAGATCGCCCAGATAAACCTCAGACTCGATAACTTCTTGACCAGTGCTTGTTAGGCGAACACGCGCCTTAATGGGCACTTCAAAGGTCACATCACGTGACCGGCACTGCTCCAAAGAATGTTTAGGTTCACCGAGAGTAAAGTCCACCAACTCAATGGCGGTTTGACCGGTGAAGTCATAGATGGGAGAAAAAGATCGGAACAGTTCATGCAACCCATCTTCGAGGAACGAGCGAAATGAATCTAGCTGCAGTTCGACGAGATTGGGGATCGGGGCGGCATGCTCGGTACGCTTCGCCTGATGCTGAATTTCCATACGGACTGGAACCCCTCCTAATTCGGGCTTCGTGTGGCGCGAGATCGGGGTACACTGACCTCGGCTCTCCGAGCCCAAAATGCCACTTATTGGGTCGCTTTCCGCGGCTCCTCCTATTGTGGCACGAATTCTTAATTTACCGCTGTATTACCTACCTGTCAACAGTGTGAGCCTATTTTTTTTAATTTTTCTTGACGGTGGCAAGAAACAGGGCTATAATCCCGTCACTGCCCCGAACACATTCGGGGCTATTTGCTTTCGTTTAGGAAACGGCTATGGCTGAAGATATCGTCCTGACTGTATCAGGCAAGAAGAAAATTGAAGATGAGTTGGAGCAGCTTCGCAGCTTCGAGATGCCTGCGCTTGCCATCCGGATTCGTGAGGCCCGCGACTTGGGGGATCTCTCGGAGAACTTTGACTACCAAGATGCCAAGCGGCAACAGGGCTTCATTGGAGGCCGCATCGCCGATCTCCAAGCGATGCTGGAGCGCGCGATTCTCGTGCCTGAGAGCGTCCCGGGCAGCGGCGTGGTGGGCTTGGGCTCCACGGTACATGTCCGCGACACAGAGTTCGAGGAGGAGCTCACGTATAAACTCGTGGGCTCCTATGAGGCGGACCCTGTCAACGACCTGATCTCCGCCGCCTCGCCGGTGGGAGCGGCACTGATGGGCAAGAAAGTCGGGGAGAGCGTCGTGGTGACCACGCCCGGCGGGACAATGACCCTAGAGATACTAAGCGTCGAGTAGTCCATGCCCCGTGTGCTCTTTATCTGCCTGGGAAATATCTGCCGCTCCCCGATGGCGGAGGCAATCTTTCGGCATAAAGTTGAGCAAGCGGGGCTGGCACACGAGATCTCCTGCGACTCAGTGGGCACGGGCGGCTGGCACGCGGGAGAGCTACCGCACAAAGGGACGCAGCAGATTCTCCACCAGCACGGGATTGACTTCTCTGGCATCCGCGCTCGCCAGCTCACCCGGGCTGATCTGAGTGCATTTGATTATTTATTGACCATGGACGAGGCGAATCTGCGCGATGTCCAGCGTCTCGGCGTATCATCGGCGGCACTCCGCCCGATGCTTAGCTACGCCCCCACGCTGGGCTACGATGAAGTGCCC
>NZ_JANNYP010000797.1:0-53692 GCF_031410135.1 Armatimonas sp.
GATGGCAACCAGGGAGCGCGGCTCGACAACGATCTCCATTACTACCTGATTGCGTGCGCCCATAGCCCGCTCTTAGAGACTCTCTTTGCCCAGCACGGCGCATACTTCACGGCGCTTTTCGATCACGCCGCCCCTGAGACCCGCATGGAAGAGACCATGGCCGCCCAGCACCGTGCCATCTTAGATGCTCTTTTGGAGCGCGACCTAGACCGTGCCGCCGCCACCCTCGCCGCCCATATTCGTGCCCAGCGCCGCATCGTCGAGACGCTCCTTCGGCAGCTCCGATCTTAGTCGTAGCGGCAGGCGAGCTGGCCTTTTATGGGGTCCCAAACCACCGAGAGGGTGCCTGCGAGTGTGGCTTGCAGCGCCTCGCCCAGTAGCTCGTGACGCCAGCCCGTGAAGAGATTACGCACCGAGGCGGGGTTGCGCTGAATGGCGAGCTGGCGCAGGGCATCCGAAGGGGCGAGCAGCGAGGGGGGCATGTCCTCTTCCATGGCCCGGACTTTTACCACGGCGGAGAGAAGCTCCAAGAGCGCGGCACCGTGCTCATCTAGCGGCGGCGAGGACTCGGTGATGGGCCATAGCTCCTCAGGGACTTCCAGGCCGCGCTGGATCGCCTGAACCAGCTCCTCGGCCTGACGTGTCCCGACGCCATTGACGGCACGCAGCTCCAGCACGGCGGCGGCTGTCTTGGGCTTGCGCTTGGCAAGCTCGACGAGCGGCTCGTCCTTGAGAATCGTCCGACGCGGTTTGTTGCGCCGACGCGCTTCGTCATCGCGCCACAGAGCCAGCTCCTGCAAGACCGCAAGCTCCCGTCGGCTGAGACCCTGCTTGCTACCCACTTTCTTCCAGAGATCCTCGGGCGGCGTGGTCTCTGCGGCAGCGGTCAGGAGGCGCTCGGTGTGCTCCGTGGCCCAGACCGTTCGCCCGCGTCGCTCTAGCCGGGCAGAGAGCCGATCGTGGAGCTGATGGAGGTAGCGCACATCGTCGGCGGCATAGCTACACATCGAAGGGGTCAGTGGGCGACGCGACCAGTCAGAAAAGCCCTCTTCTTTGGAGAGCTTCACTTTCAGCACGGACTGCACCAGTGCGCCGTAGCCAACTTGGGTGCCAAAGCCCGCAAACGCCGCCGCGATCTGGGTGTCAAAAAGGGGAGCAGGAATGTGGCCGAGGAGCGCTGTCAGGATCTCGACATCCTGGCCACCCGCGTGCACGATCTTGAGAATCTGCGGGTCGGTGAAGATCGCGCCAATGGGCCCAAGTCCTCCCAGAGCCTGGACATCCAGCAAGGCAATCATACCATCCACGGTGCCTACTTGAACCAGCTCCAAGACGGGTTCGTAGGTTCGCTCCCGGATAAACTCGGTGTCAATCGCAAGGCGCGGGTCGGTGGCGAGGCGGGCTGCTAGCTCAGTAGAGAGTTTTTCTAGCTCATCGGGGCGGGTCAGGGGGGCAATCACAGAAGCTATTAAACCCTAAACAAGTCTTAAAACGAGCGCACTGGCGTATAATTCGAGGTCATGCGCATTTTATTTCTGGGGGACATTGTCGGAAAGTCGGGTCTAGACGCGGTGACCCAGCACTTGCCAGGGCTACGCAGGGAGCTTAAACCCGAGCTGGTGATTGTCAATGGAGAGAACGCGGCGACCACGGGACGCGGGATCACGGAGCCGATTGTTCGTGAGCTGGTTGCCAGTGGCGCAGATGTCATTACGACGGGTAACCATGCCTGGTCGCGCTCCGATGAGCTCGATATTTTTGAGGAGGAGCCACGGCTTCTACGGCCCGCCAACTACCCACCAGGCGCTCCAGGACGCGGCTGGGGGATCTTTCGGACGCGGCAGGGCAAGCTGATCGGAGTGGCGAACCTGATGGGCCGGGTCACGATGGAGGCGCTTGACGATCCCTTTCGCGCCGCAGATGCCATTATCGCCGAAGTGCTACAGCAGACCCCTCTGCTCTTCTTCGATTTTCACGCCGAGGCCACCAGCGAAAAAGCGGCATTTGGGTGGCACTGCGCCGGTCGCGCGTCCGTGGTCGTGGGCACCCACACCCATGTCCAGACAGCCGATGAGCGCGTTTTGCCTGGCGAGACCGCCTATATCACCGATGTGGGCATGTGTGGCCCGGAGAACTCCGTGATTGGGATGGATATTGAGGTCTCACTGGCACGCTTCCGCACCCAGCTCCCCGTTCGCTCCAAGGTCGCTGAGGGCGCTGCGATCCTCTGCGGGGTTGTCGTGGACATTGATGACACAACAGGCCGCGCCCAGCACATCGAGCGCCTGCGCCGCCCAACTCCATTTTAGCCCTTCAGGTACGGCCCGAGCATCAGTCCAACAACGGCATCGCAGGCCTTCTGGGCCTCTTCGCCCGCGACATTGGTAGCCACGAGCACCGCCAAGTGCTTCTTAGGGGCAACCCAAGTGGTGCAGAAGTTCATGGTGTTGCTACCCGCATGGTTAAGCGCCATGCCACCCGCCCAAGAGCGCTTGGCCACAATCCAGCCGCCTGCATAGTTTCCCCCAAAGAGTGGCGTGGTCAGTGCTTTGATCGTCTCTGGCTTGAGGAGCTTCTGGCGCTCCGGGTCGGCGAAGACTGCCACAAACTTGCCCCACTCCCCAAGCGGGAGGTGCACGCGGCCCGCAGGAGACATGAGAGGCGGATTATCAGCCTTCTCTTTGGGGTCTATCGCCACCAGCTTTTTGTCCTCACGCAGGTGCTGCCAGACGAGGGGAGGTGCCCCAAACCCAGCGCCCGTAATGCCTAGGGGCTTCCAGAGCCGTTCGGCGATCAGGCGCTCCCAGGGCACTGCCGCGAGTTTTTCCGTCAGCATTCCCAGAATCGCATAGCCCGCGTTGGCATACTGGTACTTCCCGACTGTCTCATCGGGGGGAGTTGCCAGGCGCTCGGTGTACCAGAGGGCGCGCTGTCTTTCCATTGGCCCCGTAAAGCGGTGCAGGTAGAGCAAGTTCTTGCCCTTGGGCTCATCCATTGTCAGGCCCGCTCGGTGGGCTAAGAGTGCCTCGATGGTCGTTGTCTTCCAGGCAGCGGGGGTCTCGGCAACGAGCTCTCCTAGAGTGGACTTCCAGCCCAGCTTGCCTTCGTCCACGAGGAGCCCTACCAGAGCGGCTGTCATTGCCTTGGTATCGGAGCCGATGTGGAAGGCATCCGTGGGGAGCGCGGGATCCGTGCCGCCTGCCTTGCGCACTCCCGCCACGAGCACGGTCTGCGGCTTGCCCTCGGCCACCACAACCGCCGCCAGAGCGGGCAGGTCGAACTTTTTGCGAATTGTCTCTAAAGCTTCATCATAGATGTGGATCATGCTTTTAGGATACCCTCGGCGCTCCAAAGACAGGAATATTTCCCTCCCAGTGAAACGTCTGCGCCCGGATCACCCGATCCCACCCGGAGCCCGCGTGCCGTGCACTGTGATAGATAATCCAGTCTTGCTTGTTTTTCTTTCCCTCGCGCACAAACGAGCAGTGCCCCGGCCCAAAGACACTCGCCGTTTTTGCAAAGACGGGCTCCGGGTGCTTTTTCCACGCACTCGGACTGAGCGGATCGCCACCAGCGGCGAGAGTGAGCCGTCCCAGGCAGTAGTCATCGCACCACGAGCCCGCCGCCGAGTAGATCACATGAACCACTCCGTTGCGCTCCAGAACCTGCGGCCCCTCGTTGATCGTCGGGAGCTTGCCCGGCCCGCCACTGCCGCGCTTCTCCCAGGCAAACTCGGGCGACGAAATCTTCACGCGCTCACCGCTGGGGGTAAGCGGATCGGCCATGGGGCAGATATAGAGGTGCTGTGCCGTGTTCTCCGCGCCCTCCCAGCCCGACCAGAGAAAATAGAGCTTTTTTGTCTTGGGATGCACCAGCAGCGTCCCGTCAATGGCCCACCGATCCGGACTCAGCGCCAGCTTCCCCACAGCCACATACGGCCCCAGCAGGCTCGCCGCGTGGAGCGCGATCATCCGGTGGTTTTTATTCTCCCCATCATCGGCGGCGACATAGATATACCAGCGTCCCTGGTAGAGATGCAGCTCAGGTGCCCAGATCTCGCGCGAGAACGGCCCCGACTCTTCTGCCTGCCAGAGCGGTTCAATCACCGCCGTACCCAGCCCCGCCAGCGTCGCTGCCCGCCGAATCGCCACGCCGTTATGGTGGCTATGGCACAGAATAAACTGTCCGTCGTGGTGAATTACCCAAGGGTCCGCCCCGGCGCAAATTGGGTTTAAGAGACTGCTCATAGTACTAACAGGATACCAGAGCCACTGTGCAACTGTCTTCGTTTCCCTGTGTCTCACCTCTAGAATGAAACGTTTTTGCCTTACTCTTGTGATCCTAATTAGCCTACTCCCTGTCGCCTGCCTCGCCCAACATGGGGGCTTCACAGGCGGCGGGTTCCATGGAGGAGGATTTTACGGAGGCAGAGGAGGAGGTCATGGGGGTGGGTTAAACCAAGACGAAAACCGGGTAGCTCTAGCCATCGCCGGCTTTGCTCTTCTGGGAATGATCGGAATTTTCACTTGGGCAGACCATAAACAAAGAAGAGTCGGGGTTCTACGGATTGTGGCAGTCCCTTCTGGGGAAGCTCCTGAGGCGATTCGTAGAGCCTGGGTCGGTGTAGCGATCCCATTGCGGCGGGCAGTGAGTCAACCCGTCACCCAAGACACGATTGGAGTGCTCTCGAAAGAAAAAACGGGGCGTATGACAGGCTACGCTCTCACCGGCTCAGAGGCCGTCGAAGCACTTAGAGCGCGGAACCAGAAAGCAGCTACGTGGTGGGAAGACAACGCCCCACATGTCCTCGCTCCAGGGTATATCTTGCTGTTTCCCACGGAAGTATGTGAGACAGAGCTATTCTCTAAAGTATTAGCCCCTGAAGTGCATCTTCGGCGAAGTTGAGCCAGTGGGCATGGAGTTTGTTCTTAGGGAGCGCAATGAGGCCGGGGAGATAGTTTCGGTGACCGCCAGAAAAGAGAGTCTTGGGGACGCTCCACGTTGCGCCGCCATCGTGGCTGAGGGAGAGCTTGATGTCTAGGTGGAGCTTGGCGGCAGGGGTGCCGGGCTTGTCGGGCGTGGCTTGGGCTTCATCGGTGCCGAAGATGCAGGCCAGCGTGCCGTCGGTGCGCTTTGCCAAAAACGGGGAGAGGGCCATGTGGGGGCGCTGTGGCGCTTGAAAGAGCAGGCGGCGGGGTGCCCACATCTGCCCGTCGTCGTCGCTGGTGACATACCGAATCACGCCCGGATGGGGTGACTGGGTATCCACACTCTCCAGAGCGCAGACCAGGCGCTTCCCGACACTCACCACGGTTCCCATGCCATCACGCGAGAGTTTTTCATCTTCCGCACGACTGACCACAACCGGCTCGCCCCAGGTCTTTGTTTTTGCTTCCCAGAACCGTCCCATGAGCCACTGATGCCCCACAAAGCCACGCAAAAACGGCGTGTTCTCGTCGTCGTAAAGGCATAAGAGCCGTCCCCCAGGCGTCTCAAACAGAAACGGAGCCCAGAGCCCACGGCTCGGGCCACCAAGCTCGGTGACGGTGTGAGCCGTGACTTTCGAGTGGGATTTCCAGCTCCTGCCGCTATCTGTGCTCTGGTAGACCTCGATGGCATAGGCTCTCTGAGCGGGGTGGTTGTGGCGGCAGGCATAGAGCAGGCCATAACGCTTGCTATCCAAAAAGGCACCATCCCCCAGATCCGTGGTCGTATCTGGGTCACGAATCACGGCGAAGGGCTCGCCCCAGGTCTTTCCCAAGTCCGTGCTCTGCGACGCCAGCACGGTTATCCCATCTTTGCTGTGCTCCGTCCGTGCCCCCAGGAGCGCTCCGTTGCGCCGCCGGATCGCCCCCCGTGTGACTGGGATTTTCCACGGGCTACTGTACAAAGGTTCCGTTTTCCAGATCGCGCACCACCTGACCAATCTGACTGACCGTGTTCATCACGGAGGAGCGGTACTGAAAAACGGGCTCGCGGAGGGGCGTGGCGCAAACCAGGATAAACCGTGCCTCGGCATCTTTGGGAGCAGTAGCGAGAATTTCTTCGGTCTCGGATTCGGTGATCTCTTCATCGGCAAAGATCGCGAGGTGCCCCGCCGTAACCTCGCGCTCGCCCAAGTGCACACTGCCCTGGTAGACATAGGCAAAGGCGGTCTGCGAGCGGGGCGCGGGCAGGTGCACCGAAGTGCCTGCGGGCAGTGTCACCACAAGATAGGTCGCCTGGATACCAGTTCGTGTCACCGGCCCCTGCACGCCGCTGAGCTCACCTGCGACCACCTGAACGGACACACCACCGGGAAAAGCCACCTCGGGAATTTCGGTGCTTGCAACGGCCTGGTACTCGGGGGGCGTGAGCTTCTGAGCCGCCGGAAGATTGAACCAGACCTGGAGCGCCTCGCTGCCCTGCTCGCCTGCTTGCAAGTACTCCTCGTGGAAGATCCCGCTGCCCGCACGCATCCACTGTACCCCGCCTTCACCGACCTGGCTATCACTGCCCAGAGAGTCGCGGTGCTTCACCCAGCCTTTCACCACATAGGTCAGGGTCTCAATCCCTCGGTGGGGATGGCGGGGAAAACCCAAGCTTGGCTCCGGTGCGGGGGAGACATGAAGGTGATCGAGTAGGAGGAATGGATCGAGTAAGACAAGGCGCTCGCTCCCCAGAGAGCGCAGGATTCGTACACCGACGGCCTCCGCCGCTTCGGTGGGCTCTGCGACTAAGGCAACTGGTCGAATAGACATGACTCTATTTTACCGATTTCTCTACGCAACCCGGCGGCCTCGGAGAGCCTGACCTTGCTGATTGGTTCCCTGGTAGGTGGCGAAGTCTTTAGCCACGATGAGCTTATCTTGCCAGGCTCCCCCTGGTGCTTTTGTGTCGGGCCAGTGAAGTGTCACCATGAGGCCCTCGGAGCTCCACGTGCCGCCCGGTGCACTTGTGGTGCCGTCGGCCTTGAAGGTGAGCATCGTCGCCGCGCCGCCCTGAGGCGTATGCTCCCAGGCCCCGATCAAGCCAGTCCACTTGGGCGGCTTGGGCTGATCCTTCAGGCTCGGCCAGCCACTTCGATCCCAGCGCAGCTCAGACATAAACAGCGTCGGGATGCCGTTGTTCTCCGCGTCGTAGGCGTGGCAGAGAAACGTATCGCCCACCACGGCGCAGTGCCCCGGCCCGCGCCAGCGCCCTTGTCCTTGAGAAACCACGGTTCCGCCGCCCTGCAAGAGCGGCTTGCTCTCGTGGTCAAGATACGGCCCTTCGATTTTTTTGGAGCGCCCGACGACACTTTTATAGGTGCTGTTGACTCCCCGACAACAAAAATCATGGCTGACAAATACGTAGTACCAGCCGCCGCGCTGGGTGATAAACGGAGCCTCAATTGCCGTGGAGCCGGGCCGGGCCGCGATACACTTGGGCTCCGAGGCAGGCTTGCCGGTCTTTGGGTCGAGCTTGAGCAAGAAAATCCCTTGCCAGAACGAGCCAAAGCTCAGCCAGGGCGTGCCGTCTTTCTCGACAAAAATATTGGGGTCAATCGCGTTGTAGGGATCGCCTTTTAGGGAAGTAAAGACCGGGCCATCGTCGCGCCAGCCGTCGCCGCCGAGCTTTTCGCAGCTCGCCACCCCAATGGCCGAGCGCTGGCTTCCAAAGGTCGAGACGGAGTAAAAGAGCCGCCAGCGTCCGCCCCAAAACGAGATATCCGGTGCCCAAGGGTTGCGCGTACCGGGAACAAGCTCTTTGTGCCAGGCGGGAAGTGTCGTAAAGATCTCTTTGACGTACTTCCAGCTCACGCCATCGTCGGAGATACGGTAGGGAATTCCGTTGCCTGTTGCAAAAAGATGCCACTTGCCCTCACTCTTTGCTAGTACGGGATCGTGGACATGCTGGATGTCGCCAGAAAGGCCCTCACCCCCGGCCCCTCTCCCAATAACGCGCCCTTCGGGTGGGAGAGGGGGAAACCCACTTCTTACTCCCCTCCCTTTCCCGTTATCGGGAGGGAGGGGCTGGGGGAGGGAGGGGAAGTCTTTCATCCTATTCTTTCAGCCCCGAGGCGGCCATTCCCGCGAGGATGTGGCGCTGGAAGATAAGAAAAGCAAGAATGGTGGGGAGGGTGCACAGGACGCCCGCCGCGAGCGTGAGACCGTACTCACTGGCGTAGCTGCTCTGAAACAGCGCGACTCCCACGGGGAGCGTGTAGTGATCCACGGAGTCTAGATAGACCAGCGGGCCCAGAAAGTCGTTCCAGGAGCCCACAAAGGTGAAGATCGCCAGCGCGGCTAGCGGCGATTTTGAGAGCGGGATAATCACGTTCCAGAAGATCCCAAAGCGCGAGCAACCGTCCAGCTCTGCGGCCTCTTCCAGCTCGCGCGGGATGCCTGTAAAGAAGCTATGGAGCATGAAGAAGCCAAACGCGCCGCCGCCTGCGGGGACAATCAGCGCCAGCGGCGAGTCGAGCCAGTGGAGGGCGTTGAGCTCCAGATAGACCGGCACCAGCAGAATCTGCCCCGGCACCATGAGCGTCCCAATGACCACCGGAAAGACCCATTTTTTGCCCGGTAGCTCCAGCCGAGAGAACGCATAGGCCGAGAGCGACGCCACGCAGAGCACGAGCAGCGTGGTCGCCGAGGAGATCCCCAGGGAGTTCAGAAACCAGCGTAGGAGGGGGATCTCTTCGGGCGTGCCTAGGACTTCCTGGAAGTTAGCCAGCGTGGGCTGCTTGGGCAGGATGCTCTCAAACTTAATCACCTCACCATCGGGCTTGAACGACGTGATAAAGATCATCGCCACGGGAAAGACAAAGATCAGGGCGGCAATGGCAATCAGCAGCTCCGCAGGCGAGAGTTTTCGTCGTTTCACTTGCGTTTCCACTCCCGCGCCAGCAAGCCGTAAAGAGCGCTATCGGAGATCTCTCCTGCGACGCACCAGCGCTCGCGCAGATAGCCGTCGCGCTCAAAGCCTAGGCGCTCCAGAAGCTTATGAGAGCCGACGTTGCGCGGGTCAATATCAGCCTCTAGGCGACGCAGTCCCAGAGTCGTGAAGGCGTAGTCAATCGCCAGTACGACCGCCTCAGAGGCAAGCCCTTGGCCCCAGTGTGGCCTGCCGAGGAGGTAGCCGATCTCCGCGCGGCCATTGTTTAGGTCAATTCTATAGAGTGAGCAGGTGCCTAGTAGCGCGTTGCCGGTGCGCTGTGCAATGCCCCAGGCTAGATACCCCGCCTCGGGGCTCCCCTCCTGCGCCTCAGTCAGGAGCTTTTGTGCCTGCGCAACCTCGGTGTAAGCGGGCCATGCCCAGTAGCGCATGGCCTCCGGGTCGGAGTAGTAGGAAAAGAGCGCCTGCGTGTCGGTATCCGTCAGAGAGCGTAGACAGACGCGCTCACCCATCAGTATCTCCATCTACTTTTTCTCCCGCATCAGCCGGAACTGAATGACTGAAAAGACGGCAATCACCAAAAAGAGCAGCCAGGAGATCGCGGCGGCGTAGCCCATGCGGTAGTTGTTAAACGCCGTGTCGTAGATGTACTGCACCAGGGTTCGGGTCGAGAGCTCGGGGCCGCCACGGGTGATCATGAAGACCTGGCCGAAGACTTGAAAAGAGCCAACGATATTCATCACCATCGAGAAGAGCAGCACCGGGCGCAGGAGCGGTAAGGTGATCTTAAAGAACGCCTGGGTTCCCGTGGCACCGTCTATGGCGGCGGCCTCATGGTAAGAATTAGGGATGTTCTGGATCGCGGCCAGAAAGACCAGCATCGGCCCACCCAGAGTCCACCAGAGGGTCATGATCACAATGGCGGGCATCGCCCAGTTGACATCGGAAAGCCAAGCGATCTTGATGCCAAAAAACTTGTTCAGATAGGCATTAAAAAGCCCAAACTCCGTGTTGTAGAACCAGCGCCAGAGCAGACCGACCACACTCACCGTCAGCAGGTGCGGCAGGTAGCACAGCGCCCGCCAAAAAGCGCGGCGCTTCTCGTTCACCTGGGAGAGGCCAACGGCTAGGAGTAGAGCGAAGAGAATCGTCGTCGGAACCGCCATAAGAACAAAGCGCACCGTCGCCCAGAGCGCCTTGTAGACATACTCGTCCTTGAGCGCTTCCTGGTAGTTGGCAGATCCCACAAACTGCGCGGGGCGTGCGGTGAGAATATCCCAGCGAAAGAGGCTCAGCCCCAGGCCAAAGAGCAACGGCCCTAGCACAAAGGCGGCAAAGAGGATCAAGTGCGGCGCGGCAAAGAGCCAGCCCGACGCCGCCCCCCTAGCCCCCGCCCGGTGGGGGGATTTCTTTGTCATGGCGTCGCCTCCCGCTTGATGATCGCATTGACCCGTTTCTCAGCAGCGGCGAGGGCATCTTCCGGGCTGGCCTTGCCGCGCAGAATTTTTTCCACCGCCAAGTTGTACTCCGTCTGGTACTCGAAGATAAAGGGCAGGCGCGGCTGGTACTGTACAAACGAGATTTGCTTCGCAAAGGCGCTCTGCACCGCCATTTTTTCAAAACGCTCAGTCTTGCGCAGGCTTGGGCGGGTTGGGATCTGGCCACCGTCGGCCCAGTCGAGGCTGTTGTCGGAGAGAAAGCGCATGAACTTCCAGGCCGCCTGCTGCTTGTCAAGCGTGAGGCCCGACTTCAGGCAGAGATTATGGGAGTCCGCCCAGACCGCTGCACGATCGGCCACTTGCGGCACGGGAGCACCCGCAAAGTCGAGGTCTTTCTGCTTCTGGAGATCCGCGAGCATGTAGATACCCTCAAAGACCATCCCGACGCGCCCCTGACGAAACCCGATCCAGGAGTCAATGTTCTCTGGCGAAGGCACGAGGCCATCTTTGATAAGCTCACGGCAGAAGCGTAGCGCGGCGATATTTTCAGGGCTACTCAGCGTGCAGCGCGAGTAGTCCGGGGTAAAGGGCGAGCCGCCAAACTGCTTGAGAAACGTGTAAGTGCAGGTCTCGAAGTTGGTAAAGACGTAGCCCCACTGATCGGGCTCACCGTTTTTACCCGGCTTCTTGATGCGGCGCATCGCCTCCAGAAACTCCGCGCGGTTGGTCGGCGGCTTCTCAGGATCAAGCCCCGCGTCGCGGAAGAGCTTGCGGTTGTAGTACATGCCCATCGCATGCACATCGAGCGGGAGGCCAAAGTGACTTCCCTCCACGTTTGCCGCCTCCCAGACATTGGGATCCAGGTCATTTGTGGCCGCAGGAAAGTCACCTAGCAATGGATCGAGCGGCGCGGCAAAGCCCGCGCGAGCGAATCGCAGGAGCGCACGGGTGTGTAGCACAAAGACCTCAGGGGCGCGGCCACCCAGCCCACCGACGAAGAGCTTGTTGTAGTAGGTGCCCCAGTCCATCCGCTGCATCAGCACCGTGATCTCCGGGTTTTCCTCGTTAAAGCGCCGGACAAGCCGGAGCATCGTGCGTCCATCGGGGCCGGTAAAGCCATTCCAGAAGCGTATGATGGTGCGTGCACTGCTCCGTCCACAGCCAGCAAGTGGGGCCAGTGCCATGAACTTTAGAAACTGTCGCCGTGGAAATTGTGGAACCTGTCTTGAATGAGCCGTCGTTGTCTCGTTTTTTGAAAACACCTTTAAAATTATACCGGCGATTTGCCCCGCTAGCCCAGAACCACTCCCGCCCGTCGCTCTAGCTCCTCCAAAAGCTCATGGAGCGCGGCGAGGTTTGCGCTCCAGCGAAGAGGCCGCTTTCCGTCGTTGGTCTCGATGTAGTAGCCCAGATCATCGCGGCCGAGAGCGGCAATGTCCTCGAAAAATACCCGCCGCTGCCCCCAGAGCCCGTGGCCTGTTAAGCTCTCCCGATCCAGCACGAGCCGCGCCGTCTTGTAGCGCCAGAGTAGAAACAGCCAGACGAAAATACCAGCGAGGGCAAATCCCGCGATGACACTCAGCTCACCAAAAGGTAAGTCGCGTAGATCCAGCCCGTAGCGTAGCCACATCCATACAATTGCGCCTGCACCGAGGGCACAAAAAATCGGCACGCTCCAGAGCAAGCCCAGCCCACCCCGATTTCCCCGCGTCCGGTAGTGAAATGTCCGCTTCCCACCATCCCACTCGGTCGAGACGAGGGTATCGTTGAGTCGGGGACGAGGCACGGCACTCACTACCTGCGGCGCATAGAGGGCGATCATACTGCGAAACAGGCTTTGGTTGTTGAGGGCGGTGTTAAACGTGATCACCCCCTTGGTCGTTTGCAGCGTCCCGCCGTAGAGAATGGCACCATTAGCCTGAAGTGTTTTCGCACTTGCCGTCTCCAGCTCGCTCCAGGCAAGATGCTGCGGCTCACCGTCGCGCCAGAACGTAAGGCCCTGCTCGTCCAGTTCAAAGCGCTCCTGATGGTCAATCCGCTTCCGAATGTCTCGGATAGCACGACGGGTATCTCGGATGATCTGAAAACCTCCGAACGAGCACATTCCCCCAAACATGAGAACCAACGCTCGGGCTGCATTTATTTGGTCGGGACGTCGCTCCAGAACAGCAAGCGTGACAACCCCACCAAACAGTACTATCATCAAAACAGCAGAAGCTGTGAGTGCTTTTTTCTGCGCCCGAATTGCGTTTTCGGAGTAGGTAAAGGTGTGGGTTCCCTGGATCGTGCCCTCTTTACCACGGATCAGCCAGCCGCTTGCCTTTGCGCCTTTCGCGTGCTCCACCACCCAGGCTTCCAGACGCTTGAGATCATTCCAGTCGCTGCCGAACTTGAGCTTTCTACCATCTCGTAAAAGTATATGACTGCTGGCTCCCCAGTTTTTATCCACCACACGAAAGTAGTCTGTCACATCGTCCCAGGCGGCGCTCTGCAATGGGCCAAGGGTCTTTCGCCAGCGCAGACCGTAGGCATCGGCGATAACAGTAGTGCGAAGGCTGTAGAGGAGAGCAAATACGCCTCCGGGTAAGAGAATAGGAAGCATGAACCAGCCGCTTTGACCCTTTTTATCTGGGATTAGACATAAGAACGAGAAGACAAGGCAAAAAACAGCGAGAAAGAGGGCTGCTCGTGGAGGAGTGGCGGCGATACGCTGAGGCCCAGCTTTTTGCTCCGGGCCTTGCTTCTGGAGACTCATGTCCTCTCCGACCCTGCAAACTTGGTTTAGGTTGCAGGTTTTACGCGGCGTAGATCGTGTCGCGGTTCTGAAGATGGCCTTTGAGGATTTTTCGCGAGACGGGCAACTTGCCATCTACCACGCCCAGCGCTTTGTCCATCGCGATAAACTTCTCGGCGTTCTGCGGGCTTTTCTCCCCGATCACGACTTTCTGGGTGTAGAGCGTGTGGTCAAACTCCTCGCGGGGGTGCACCTGACCATCGTGGATGTGGAGGGTCGGGAAGAACAGCGAGCCGCCCATGCGCGTGTCGAACTCAAAGGCCATCGGGTGCACGCTCGCGCCGTTCTTTGCCGCCGCCTTGAGCTGAAAGACAGCAAAGCCGTAGCGCCGGTAGCTAGGAAGCTGATCCCAGACACTGGCAGGGAGCACAAAGCGCGGATCGAGCCGGGTAAAATCAGCGATCGTCGGCACAAAGCTCGCCACAAAATCCCCGACCTCCGCCACCGGTAGCGGTTCGGGCAGCGCAGCCACCGGAGGGGGAATACTTCCTGCCCCAAAGCTCCCACGGCTGGCTTTTGGAACAGGGAAGCCTTTCTTGAGGTCGTCGAAGAAGCTGGCGTACTCTTTGAGGTTCACAAAGCGCACGGCATCGGGCTTACCCTGGATCACAGGGATCGGCAGGATCATCGCGACAGGCTTCTGCGCCTTCCAGTTCATCTGATAGACCACAAACTGAGTTCCCTTGCTCGTCAGCCGCGCAAAAATCCGCGTGTTGGTCACGCTCTCCACCGCACCAGAAAAACAACACATAAGATAAGTCCTCCACTGCGTTGGACTCAGAGTTGAGCAGGAGGCTTCATTCATTAATCCCAGCGAGCAAAGCAGCGCGGACACTGCTTTGCCCGGCAGGTTCGGCAGAGAGCATGACAGCTTGGACAGAGGTTCATCCAGCTCTCACCATGCTCTGCTATCACGTGCTTCAAAGTTTGCTTATAAAACGCCTCAGGGCCATCTGTAAGCAAAGCCCAAACAGCCTCGCTTTGCTCTTGGAATTGCTCCTGAAACTGCCGACGTAGCCGCTCTTGAATAAGTGAACTGAGATTGCTCTGAATTGCCCCTTGAATCGCAAGAACCTCGCAAGCAACTTGCTCTGTCTCAGTGAGAAACTCGGATGCTTCCCAGTACAAGTACTTTTCCAATGAGACAGTGCCGTAATCGGGCATGACTATTTCTTGCCGTAGAGGGCTTCGGGGTCGGTAAGAACGGGGGCGATCTCGGCCCACTCGCCGCTCGTTTCTTGTGCTTCGCGGTAGTAGCAGGACTCGTGGCCCGTGTGACAGGTGGGGCCGATGGGCTCGGCGAGGATCAGAAGCGAGTTATTCTCGCAGTTGACGCGAATTGAGCGCACTTGCAGAAACATCCCGCTGGTCTCGCCCTTGAGCCAGAACTTCTGACGTGAGCGGCTCCAGAAACATACTTTGCACTCGCTCACGGTACGCAGGAGCGAGTCGTGGTTCATGAAGCCCAGCATCAGGACGGTCTGGTTGTTCACATCCTGCACAATCGCGGGGATCAGCCCGTTTTCGTCGAATTTCAGTTGTTCAATGGGAAAGCTCATGCGTTTTTTTTACGTTCCGGGAGGTTGCGTGGCTGACGTCGTGCGACGAGCCAGAGTGCTTCATCGTAGCCATCACCAAAGTCTACGCGGGTGATGTCACGACAGGCGAATTTCTGAATTTCTCCCCACTCCGCCCCACGGGAGACTACCTGAAAGTGTACCTTCTTTTTCTCAAAGCCCACCACGCGCCCGATGTGAAACGCGCCGCCCTCGCGCTCTTGAAACACTTCGAGCAGGGGAAAGTGCGCTCCCACCGACGAGAGCAGGCCGGGCATGTCCACCAGCAAGAGGTCAAGCTGAGGCTTGGGACGCTCCCCGAGCAGCTTGAGTGCGACCGGAGCGAAGGTCTCGTCTTCCACACACTCCTCAATATCTTTGATGCGAATGGCCGTGTAGCCGTTGAGGCGCATCGTGCCCGCATTCAGCACATGGAGCAGCACCAGGGTGTCTGAGGCTCCCACCACAAAACCGCGCCAAGGCCGCGTGTCATAGCCACGCCGGAGCCAGATCAGGCTCTCGGTGGTATAGGCCAGCTCTAGGACACGAATGATCTCACTACGTTTCATATGACGAACCTCCTACTCTCTTTATCGCACACGGATTAGGGCAGATTAAAACAGGCTGCCTGATTGCCGCCCATCCACCGGGCCGCAATCGAAATTGTCTGCTTCTCGGTGAGGAGCGCTTCGTCTACCTCGGCTTGTAGCGCCCGTGTCAGCCAGGTGCGTGCCTGGAACGCATAGCTCACGCTGGCATTGGGCCAGAACGAGTCGCCGCCAAAGGCAAAGAGCTTGTTGGCAGGAACTGCGTGGACAGCATGGCGGACAAAGTCGCGGGTGGCGTACGGGTCAATACTCCAAGCCCAGCACAGATCCAGGAAAACATTGGGAAAGTGCTTGGCGAGGGCGAGCTGCTCGTGGCCGTAGGGATAGCTGGTGTGCATGAGGACAAACCGCGCTTTCGGGTAGGCACGCAGAAGCCCCGTCAGCAACCCCGACGGTACGCGCTCGATGGGCATGTAGCTATGGCCCGCATAGTAGCCCGTGTGGATTTTTACGGGAAGCTCGTGACGGATCGCCTCCTCAATACACCGCGCAAACATCCAGTCGCCCAGCGCGAGTTTTTCCGCCTCGGTGGGCTCAGACTTGCCCAAAAGCGGCGCGATCTCGCTGTCGGTGCGCTCTTGCCAGAGCAGCGTCCGGTTATAGGCGTGCTGGCTCTTGACCGCAATCGCCTTGGGAGCCCACTGCGCGAAGCCCTTTCCGATGTGCTCGCGAACGGCCTCAGGCGTCGTGCAGCCCTCGGGCACGTTGCCCTGTGCTAGTCCGACCACGCTGATATCGTACTGGAAGAAGCCGTCGTCGCTGGGCTCACAGTCCCAGCGGAAGTCGTCTATCTGGACATAGGAAAGATTCGCAATATCTCGCAGTAAGCGCAGCCGCTCGCAGGGTTTGCGAAAGCCTTCGGCAAGTTTCTGCGCCGCCGGAAGTGCCTCGGGGACGATCTCATCCAGCCCATAGACGCGCTTTGCTGTCAGCCTTACGCCCTCGCCGTAGCCTGTGTGCTGGATCGCCTCCCAGGCAGCGCGAACGCCTATGAAACGCCCCGCAAGATCGGGGTCGCTGGCATCGCCAAGCCGCTTTAGCGCCTCAGGTGTGGCTCCCGCTACCCGCAGATCGGCCTGTGTGTAGTGATCGAACAAGTCCTGCAAGACATCCGGCGACTCGGCGAGAAACTTCGCCTCGCTGTGAAGATGCTCATGGGTATCTGCCAGTGGTGTTGCGGCGATAAAAGCAGCTAGATCCGTCATTGATTTTCCTCAGAGCACCCGCCGATTAAAAGCGGCGTCTCAAGGCCTTCGGCCAAAAAGTCACTCCGTGACTGCCTGGCTCCCAGACGCCGCTTTCAATCGGCGGGATAGATCGTGGTGATGAAACTATTTTACAGCTTCCGAACAGCAACGCCATTTTCAGCGAGGTAGTCTTTTAATTGCCCGACGGTGTACTCGCCGTAGTGGAGCATGGAGGCCAGCAAGACGGCGTCAGCGCGGCCTTCGGTGACGGCTTCGACGAGGTGCTGGGGCGTTCCGGCTCCGCCTGAGGCGATCACGGGAATGGGCACAAGCTCGGAGACGGCACGGGTGAGGGGCAGGTCGTAGCCGGTCTTCATGCCGTCGGCGTCCATCGAGGTCAGCAGAATCTCGCCCGCGCCGAGTTTGGCTACGCGCTCGGCCCACTCCAGCGCGTCTATGCCGGTAGGAGTGCGCCCACCGTGCGAGTGCACCTCCCAGCCGGACTTCGTATTGCCGGTCTTTTTCGGGTCAATGGCGACCACGATGCACTGGCTCCCAAAGCGCTCGCTGGCCTCGCGAATTAAATCGGGGTTCTTGAGCGCGGCGGAGTTGATCGAGACCTTATCGGCTCCCGTGGCGATCATGCGCCGCACATCGTCCACACAGGTGATCCCGCCCCCTACTGTGAACGGAATAAAGACCTGCTCGGCGACGCGGCTGGCGAGCTCGAAGATCAGGCTCCGCTTGTCCGACGAGGCCGTGATGTCCAGAAAGACCAGCTCATCGGCTCCTTGAGCATCGTAGCGTGCGGCCAGCTCCACCGGGTCGCCCGCATCGCGCAAGCCTAAAAAATTTACGCCTTTGACGACGCGGCCCTCTTTAATATCAAGACAGGGAATAATCCGGCGGGTAAGCATAATTTTCATTCTATCGTGCACCAATTCACACTTTACTAATCTTTCCATGTGAGACTATTTTTGAGAGCTCCTCACCAGCTTAGATGGCGATAAGAGCTTTACAACCTAATTAAAAAGACTCAAATCAAGATGAATATCAGCTCACTCCGTCTTGCCATCCTGGCACTTGTTGTCTGGGACTTGACCGCTCGTCCTGCTCATGCCTATCTCGATCCTGGAATCGGAAGCCATGCATTCCAAGTCGCATTGGCCGGGCTATTTGGAGGGATCTTTGCTCTTAAAGCCATGATTCAAGGACTTGTGTTCCGGCTACGTACCTGGCGACAAAAATAACGAATGCGGCAACGACTCTGGCGAATCATCACGGTTGTTTTTGGACCTCTCTGCGCACTCCTCTACCCCCTCTTGGGAACGTGGAGCCAAAATGGAGCGGAAGTCTCAGGCAGTGACCTCCTACGACCTATGCTGGTGATACTGCTGTTCACACTAGCTTTTGGAGGAGTTCTATGGCTTGCTACACGACGTGACACAGAGCGTACAGCCACTTTAGCCACCCTGGTTCTGTTACTTTTCTTCAGCCACGACCTCGTGCTTTTCTATGTTGCCCCGGAAGTGCGTGACTTTCTGAAGACGCTTTTGCCCTATCAAACCCTCATAATTGAAGCCCCTTGGGTAGATATTAGCCTTTGGTTGGTTTTAGCTCTGTCACTGATAGGCATATGTAGCAGGATTCGCGACTCCATAAAGCTACTGACAAGGCTGACGTTTTTCAGCGGCATCCTACTGGGCTCTCTCACGCCCCATCTTGTCCCGTTAGTGAGATCTAATAACTTTTCTCTCCCTTCAGCTAGTACCCCAGCGAAGGTTGCTCCCACACGCTCTTACTCTTCTAGCCCACTTCCCGATCTAATCTGTATTGTCCTCGATGGCTACGGTCGTCAGGATGTTCTCCAGAGACTCTATGGCCTCGATAATACGCCTTTTTTACAAGAGCTAGAGAAACGCGGTTTCTATATCGCCCGAAAGAGCCGTGCTAACTACATTCAAACCCCACTGGCACTCTCTTCAGCCTTCAACCTCGACTATATCTTGCCTCCCACAAAGGTATATGAACATGACACGATTTTTAGCCAAGAGTCACTTGATAAGAATCGTATCCGTACTCTTCTAAAGCCCAAAGGGTTCTCGTTTATCTCCGTCCCAACAGGGGTTGTCCAGACCCAAACCCCCACAGCAGATCTGATTCTGGAGCAAGTGACTCTTCGAGGCTTTCGTCTCACGGACATGGAACGCATGCTACTCCTGCGCACACCACTGGGCTTCTTACTCAGGTTTGAGCGCACTGCCTTTGACGATCACCGGAGCCGCTTGCTCAGTGCCCTAGATATTAACCTGCCTGCCGCTGTTGCTCTCCCCCAGCCAAAGTTTATCTTTGCCCATATCCTAGCTCCCCATCCGCCGTTTGTCTTTGGCCCAAAAGGGGAGCCACGCTACCCGGCGGGTGCGAGCTTTACAATCGGCGATGCCACGGACTACACCCATCGTGGTTCGGAGAAAAACTACCACCAAGGCTACGCCGACCAGCTGGTTTATCTCAATCAAAAGGTACTAGAGAGCCTTGACATGATCCAAAAAAATACCACGCGCCCCACTGTGATTGTTCTCATGGGCGACCATGGACCGCGCATGAAGACGGACTGGAAGTCTTTGGCAAATACTGATGTCCATGAAGTATTTTTCAACCTGATGGCCGTCTCCACCCCCGACGGAAAAGCAGAGGAGCTGCTGGGCGAGTCGGTGAGCCCCATCAATGTATTTCGCCTTGTGCTAACACGCTACTTTGGTCAAAATCTGCCCCGCCTGCCCGATCAGAGCTACTACTCTACCCTCCAGAGACCCTATGCCTTCAGCGATATTACTCCCCAGCTAGGAGATTAGCCCCTGGGTGGTGAAAAAGAGGGCATGCATCAAGAAACACTTCGCATCCCTGCCTTCACTGCCTATGAGGAAAAAGGGACCCTGGTCTGGTACGGGGAGATTAAGCAAACCGGCCCACTTGTCTTCGCACTGGAGGGGAAAAGCAGCGATCTCTTTATCGAGAAAGTTCCTGCCACAGGTATTCGTGAGGTGGGCTTTGAAGGCTTTACAAAGACGGTGCGCTGCTTTGTGGGTGGCCAAGGGACTATCTCGGTAACGCCGGGCTACTGGCGCTTCGCACTGAAGGCTCCAGGCAAAGCTGAGGCGCTACTGCTCTCCGGGCCTGCCAGCAAAGACGCACACTTCAACCTTAAGGAGCGCAAGAATGCGGCATCGGTGCACTTAAGCTATGCATTGGAGAAAACCACCAGAGCCGAGTGGTTCTACAATGAAATAACGGTTCGCACGACGCCGCTTTACTCCTACTACATGGCCTGTGGGTTTGCACGAGGATACTTTGGTATCCAGGTCAATAGCCCCACTGAGCGGCGGATTATCTTCTCGATCTGGGACAGCGGCAACGAGGGGGTGGATCGCAGTAAAGTCGCCGACGAAGACCAAGTGAAGCTCTTGGCCAAGGGCGAGGGCGTCGTGGCGAGCGGCTTTGGCAACGAAGGAACCGGTGGGCACAGCCATCTTGTCTATCCCTGGAAGCAGGACACGACCTACAAATTTCTGGTTCACGCCGAGCCCGTCCATGTGGGCAACGGCCAGCAGACCATCTACTCCGGCTACTTCTGGTTCCCCGAGAAGCGCACCTGGGGCCTGATCGCTCGCTTCCGTGCGCCCAAAGATGGCAACTATCTCTCGGGGCTCTACTCCTTCAATGAGAACTTCGGCGGCGACAATGGTCAGCTTCTGCGCCTGGCAGAGTTTGGCCCCAGCTGGATCCGAACGAGTGAAGACAAGTGGCAGGAGCTAGCAGCAGCAAGCTTTAGCTGCGATGCTACGGGGCGGGCGAAAGATCGCTTAGACTTCGCGGCGGGCGTTGCTAAGAGTGGACGCTGGTATCTTTCTAACGGTGGCTTTGTGAAAAATGGGATTGCCTACAAAGACCCTCTCCCGCCACGTAAGCAACATGGAAAGCCTCCGGAGACGCTACCCGCGTAGCAGGCGGCGCACAAAAGCGAGGGAGCTGCTCCCCACCAGGAGGGCTCCTAGTCCATTTAGAGGAGGAAGGCTAAAGGACGTCTGCTTCGCTCCCATTACCACGAGGGCGCACAGTGCCCCCATTAGTCCTACAATGGTCAGCGCCATTGCAGATGCAACTACTTTGTCTCTTCGGTTTAGATAGCCCACAATGAGGCCATGCTACTATATATTGATTATAAAATCACTAAAATATCGAATAAACAAGCAGTATTACCTATAAAGATTTATTATCAAGTTTATTTCCCCAGTATTTTCATCTGGGTAGCTAAGGTAAAAGGCTTACCCAACTCAATTTCATAAGTCAGCTCCCCATAAGTTGCTGCAAACCCCGTCTCAGGTGCCTGGTAGCGCCCTGTAGCTCGGTTTCCGGAGATGACAATTTCCTCAGATGTCCACTTGGAATCACGGAAGTCAGTTGTCATACTCGTACAGCGGAAGAGGCGGGCAGACTTAAGCGGCACATCACTCTGGATCGCGAGCTCTGCCGTGCGGCCGCTACCACTCCACTTCCATGTCGGAGTCGGCCATTTCTTCTTCTGAGCAAGCGTTCGTGCAAAGGCAGAAAGTGTGGTGAGTAAGCGTCCTCGATCTTCGAGACCATGACCAGAATTGGGCATATAGAGCACCCATTTTGCACCTTTAAGATCATCCCAGTAGAGATTAAGCGCATCTTGGGACCAGTATCTATCGTTGGTGCCCAGTAAGATCAGCTTGGGAAGCGTGAGCTGATTTTTGTAGGAAATGGGATCTTCCAGCTTCATCAGCTCTTTGCCACGTGGAGCCAGCAGGAGCTTATCAAAGCCCACAGCAGTGTAATCAGCGACCTGCTCACTAGGCTTTCCGTACATTGCAAGCTGATGAGGGATTTGTTTTTCGACATGGAGAATGTCAATGACCATGGGCGCAATGGCAACCACACGCTTATCGCCGCTGGCCCCCACAAGCCAGGTGGTCCAGCCACGCTTGCTCGCGCCGGTGATCAGAAAGCGCTTGAGCTCAGGGCGAAACGCCTGGAGAGCATCCATTGCCTTGATCACTGCCTTGGCCATGGGAAAGTGGAGTGGCCAGGTATCATCGCCCGTTTCTAAGAATCGCTGCCAGGTATAGACAATTAACGCATCTTCGGTTAGGCCACCGTAGAGCGGTTGCTTGGGAATGTGGTAGAGGATCGCAAAGGCACTTTTGGTGTTCTGGGCGGCAAGCATCCCGATCAGCTCCTCCTCAGTTCCGCCACCGCCACCCGTATTGAGGAGGGTGCAGAAGTCGGGGGAGAGCACTTTATCGGGAAGAAAGAGTTGCAGGCGATGCTCCCAAACATGCTCGTGCCAGGTCTGGGAGACCAACCAAAGCTCGTAGAGCACTCCGCCTGCAATCTTCTTTTCGCCACGTTTTTCCCACTTATACACAGGTTCAGGGCGGGCAATATAGCCTTTCAGACCGCCCTCTGCCATGGCGACTGTCGGAAGTGCGCTGGTAAGGGCAACTCCCGTAATACTTGAAAGAAAACATCGTCGGTTCATGGGTATTATGGTACCCTGATAATCGGAATGAACGATCTTGATCCCTGCGTATTTGTTCTCTTTGGCGCTACGGGCGACCTAACCCGCCGCAAACTGACTCCTGCTCTCTACGCGCTTCACCGCGAGGGACTGCTCCCCGAAGACTTTGTCATCTTAGCCTATGCCCGTCGTGATAAAGATGATGCAATTTTCCGAGCCGATCTCAAAGCGTCTATGGCCGAGTTTGCTCCGAAGGTTCCTCTAGATAAGTGGGACTCCTTTGCTGAGCACTGCTTCTATGTTCGTGGTGAGTTTGACTCCGCTGAGGGTTTTACGGCGCTTCGTGACAAACTAGAAAAACTTGATATTGAGCACAATGTCAAACATAACTGGCTTTTCTATCTGGCAATTCCCCCGGAGCAGTATGAGGGAGTGGTGGGACATCTAGGAGCCTCGGGACTCTCGCGCAAAGGGATGACCGACCATGGCTGGGCACGGGTGATCGTCGAGAAGCCTTTTGGCTATGATTTAGAGACCAGTCGGCACCTGAACGAGGCACTTCTGGGACACTTTACGGAAGATCAGGTCTACCGCATTGACCACTATCTAGGTAAAGAGACCGTCCAGAACATTCTCTTCTTCCGGTTCGCCAATGAGATTTTTGAGCCACTCTGGAACCATAAGTACGTGGACCATGTGCAGATCACCGTGGCCGAAAAAATCGGGGTGGAGGGGCGTGGGAACTTCTTCGATGCAACCGGGATGACGCGTGATGTGCTGCAAAACCACGCGCTCCAGATTCTGTCTCTCGTGGCGATGGAGGCCCCCGTACGCTTGGATGCCAACGCGGTGCGCGATGAGAAAGTGAAAGCCATCCGAGGGATTCGGCCTATCCCTCGCGAGGAAGTCCACCACATGACGGTTCGTGGGCAGTACGATAGCTACCGCCACGAGGAGGGCGTTCCTCCTGGATCGGACACGGAGACCTTTGTGGCGATGAAGCTACACATGGACAACTGGCGCTGGGCGGGAACACCGTTTTATGTTCGCTGTGCCAAGGCGATGCCCAAGCGCATGACCGAGGTGGCCGTGCAGTTCAAGGCGATCCCACAGGTGCTCTTTGCGCGAACTAACCGTGATGAAGTGCATCCCAATGTGCTCGTGCTGCGCATCCAGCCCGATGAGGGGATTTTCCTCCAGATGGGAGCCAAGAAACCAGGCCCGGACATGGCGCTCCATCCGGTGAACCTAGGATTTCTCTACCGCGATGAGTTCAAGGACATCCCTATCGCGGATGCCTACGAGCGCCTGATACTTGATACGATCCGGGGCGATGCGAGCCTCTTTGCCCGGGGCGATGAAGTCGAGGCTGCCTGGAAGCTACTCACACCCGTGATGGAAGCCTGGAAAGAGCGCCCGCACGACGTTCAGCCCTACTTCACCAATACTTGGGGGCCAGAGAAGGCAGGTACCCTCCTTGATCCCGGCCAGAGCTGGAGAGAGCCCTAGTGAGCCTGAGTCCCTGGGTTGTCTGCCTGCTGGCGTTTCTGTTTGGGGCGATTCCCTTTGGTCTGGTGATTGGCAAGCTCAAGGGGGTGGACCTTCGGACGAAGGGCTCTGGCAATATCGGGGCTAGCAATGCAATGCGAGAGCTCGGCAAGCCGCTCGGAGCGCTGGTTTTTATGCTGGACACTCTGAAAGGGTGGCTCCCCGTTTTTGCCGCTCATCAGCTAGGATTTTCGCCCGAGTGGCTGGTGGGTGTGGGGCTTGCGGCGGTCTTTGGGCATATCTACTCGCCATTTATGCGCTTCAAGGGCGGCAAAGGGGTTGCCACAGCTCTGGGAGTGCTGCTGGGCCTCGACTGGCGTGTGGCCCTGATCGCCTTCGGAATTTTTATCGTGGTCGTCGCTGTCACGGACTATATCTCGGTGGGCTCGATCAGCGCCGCAGTGGCCCAGGCCGCGCTCTTCTGGGTCTTCGCTGACCCGCTACCGATGAAGCTATTCGGTGCCGTCGTGGGACTGTTTGTGATCGTCCGCCACCACTCCAATATCCAGCGCTTGCTAAAAGGCGAAGAGAATCGGCTACGAAAGAAGGCTACGCCGCCCGTTTAACCAGGGCATCGTGGTTGTAGACCGTGATGTGGTAGGTAGTATCCACAGTGATAAAACCTTTCTGCTTAAAATAGCCCATCGCCTTGTTCACGGACTCCCGCGATGCTCCGACAAGGCTCGCCATGTCGTTCTGGGTGAGCCTCAGCTCAATCCGACGACCCGCACCATTCTCCACGTCCACACCATGGGTTTTGGAAAGGTGCAAGAGCTGGCTGGCGATGCGCCCGTAGACATCCTGGCTGGAGAGCGAGCGAATCCAGCTCGTGGCGCGGCGTAGGCGGCCCGCAAGCTGCTTGAGAAGCTCGACGGCAATGGCAGGGACGGCATGGAGACAGGCATGGAAGTCTTCGGCGGGGAGTGCCAGAACTTCGGTGGGCTCTAGCGCGACCACGTCAGCGGAGCGCTCCTCCCCATCCAGAACGGAGAACTCTCCAAAGAAGTCGCCCGGACGATAGATCGCAATAATGGTCTCGTCCTCAGAGTCGAGGTAGGCACACTTTGCCTTCCCCGATGTCAGGATAAACAGTGCATCTCCCGGTGTGCCTCGCCGGACAATCACATCACGCTCTGCATAGCTCCGGCGCTTCAGGTACTTTGCCACGTACTCCAGCTGCTCTTCCGTGAGCCCCGAGAAAAGAGGGATGGCCCCCAGTGCCTTCGATAGAATCATGTCCCTGTTATACCTGAGCCTGAGTCAACGTCGCAAGAATGCTCTGAAACATGCAGGCCCCATCGGCAGAGCCAAGCCCTACTCGAACCGCACGCTCCGGGTGGGGCATCATCCCCATCACATTGCGCCTCGGCCCCCCCAGCACCCCCGCAATGTCGTCTTGAGAGCCATTGGGGTTGTCACTCGCGTAGCGGAAGAGAATCCGATCTTCGTCCACAAGCTGGGCATGCATCTCCGGGGTACAGACATAGCGGCCTTCCCCATGGGCAATGGGAATCGAGAGAGTCGCATCTTTCTCACAGGCGCTCGTAAACGGAGAGTTAGTTGTCTCGACTCTGAGGTCCACGTGCTTGCAGACAAACTTCAGGCCCTCGTTGCGTGCCAGCGCTCCCGGAAGCAGGCCCGCCTCACAGAGAATCTGAAAGCCGTTGCAGATTCCCATCACCAAGCCGCCCCCTGCCGCAAACTTCGCCACTTCGTCCATGATCGGGGCAAACCGCGCAATGGCTCCGGCTCGGAGTGCATCCCCGTAGGAAAAGCCGCCCGGCACAATGACGATATCCACGTTCTGGAGATCGGTGCTCTGGTGCCAGAGGAGCTTCGCTTCACCACAGCCCAGCTCTTTCCAGGCATTGGCGGCATCCCGGTCGCAGTTAGAGCCAGGAAAGACAATCACCCCTGCCGTAAAACCGCTCACTCCGCCACTCCATTAGCGTCCACTTCGATGTGGTACGACTCCATCACGGGGTTGGCAAGAAGCTTCTCGCACATTGCCTTCGCATCCTCGGGGTTTGCGGTTTCAAGCTCGATCACTTTCCCGACACGGACATTTTTGACATCGGTGTAGCCTAGGCTATGCAACGCTTCCTGGATGGTGCGGCCCTGAGCATCCAAGAGAGCAGGCTTTAGCGTGACGGTAACAGTGACTTTAGACAAGAGAATTTCCTTTCGGGAGTTTCGGATGTTGAGATGAGTTTCTGGTGGGTGGGACGGTCTTCAGTATGCCATGTCTTCTTTCTTCCGTCAAGGCTTGGAAAAGCCCTTCGCTTTCCGCTAGGCGTCTCTTTCTTATTCTCTGCTATCTCTTTTTTTTATTACTCTTAGTAGTAGTAGTAGGGGGAGGCTCTAGCCTGTGGATAACTCGGAAAATCACCCAAACACTTTGTATGACAAAGTTAAAAAATACCTCTAAAATGGCAAACATAATACAAACAAAATAGCTACTTTCAGGGTAGACACACGGAAATTTCAGGCAAACAAAGTTATCCACAGGGCTGTGGATAACTCGACTTTGCCTGTGGATAACTCGGCAGTTATCCACAGGCAGCCCAAAGTTATCCACAGGTTATCCACAGGAAAACGGTTAGAAAACAGAAGTTATCCACAGGCAAGCCCGAGTTATCCACAAGTTATCCACAGGTTATCCACAGGTTATCCACAGCCCTGTGGATAACTATTTTTTTAAGATCGGTATAAATTAATCCATTCTTTAGAGGATTTTATTTGAGACAAATTTGAGACACTTCAAGACGATGACGTATTAAGATAAGCGAAGTGGAGACGTGCAGAAACGAACCTAGCGCAAGAGCGCTGGTTCATGCTAAGGGAGAGGGCTTACGGAGCTACTGGATCGGTTGAGGGGCTAGATTCTTGACGAATCTGGTTGCTAAGCTCACTGAGAAGCTCACGGAGCGTGTCGTCGCCGGTGAGCTGGTCTCGGAGGCTGGTGCAGGCGTGCATGACGGTGGTATGGTCGCGGCCCCCGAAGAACTGGCCGATCCCTGGCAGGCTGGTTTCGGTGAGCTCACGCATGAGCAGCATCGCCACTTGCCGGGCACGGGCAGTCTCTTTATCACGCTTCTTGCCCTTGAGAGCCTCAGGATCTAGGCCGTAGCGTCGCGCGACGACTGCTTGGATAATGTTAGCGGTAATGCGGCCTCTGGGAGCACCGGAGACGGCTTGTGAGGCCTCCAGCAGCCCCACAGGGCTATTGGGGTCGGCAGGAAGGCTTCCCAGACCAGCCGATGCAAAGTACCGCGCCAGAATGTCCGAGGCCAGCTCTTCCGTGACCGGGGAGTTGACCAGCGAGGCGTAGGCGACCAGCTTGACAAGGGCACCCTCTAGCGTTCGGATATTGCTCTGCACGAGGCGCGCCATGTACATCAGCACATCATCGGGGATGCGCATGCGTTCCACCTCGGCTTTTTTCTGCAAGATGGCGAGGCGCGTCTCTAGGTCGGGCGGCGCGATATCGGCGATCAGGCCAGACTCGAAGCGGGAGCGCAGGCGCTCGTCCATCATCTTTAGTTCACGGGGGCTCCGGTCCGACGAGATCACGATCTGCTTGCCGGTCTGATAGAGCGCGTTGAAGGTGTGGAAAAACTCTTCGTTGGTCTTGTCCTTGCCCGCGATGAACTGAATGTCATCGAGCAGGAAGACATCAATGTTGCGCCAGCGCCGACGGAACTCTTCCATCTTGTTCTCGCGGCTGGCTTTGACAAAAGCAGTGGTGAAAGCCTCACCAGAGACATAGCAGACATGCTCCGGGCCACGCTGCGCCACAACTTGGTGGCCGATGGCGTGCATCAGGTGCGTCTTGCCGATTCCGGGAGGGCCGTAGAGAAACAGCGGGTTGTAGACCTCGCCAGGGGCCTGCGCCACGGCGTGGGCACCGCCCTCTGCCAAGCGGTTGCTGCGCCCGGTCACAAAGGCATCAAAAGTATAGCGCGGGTTAAGCTGGGGGGCATCGGGGTGAGGCGCTGTCGAGCCCGAAGAGCTTGAGCTACTTACAGACTGGGGACGCGCGACAGCCACGGTGTTCTGCCTGGCTTTGGGAGGCGCGAGCGGAATGCGGGGCGAGGGGACAACAACAATCTCGGCTTCAAGGGTGAGGGGCTCCCCTTGAGGCTCTGGCAGTGCGGCTACCAGGGCCTCGTCGGGTGCGGAGACCTGCTCGATGCGACTCAGCGCGTCGGTCGGAGCGAGGAAATGACCGTTGGTCGGTGCCTCGAACAGGCTTGGTGTGATCGCCTTGGGTTGGCCTAGCTGCTCGGCAGAGGTGCGGCTCTGATCTTGCAGCAAAGCAAACTGAAGTCTAACTTCCCGATCCAGAACTTCTTCGAGAAGTCCTTGGATAAGCGGGGTATGTCGCTTCTCTACCCACTCTCTTGTAAACGCCGAAGGAACGCCCAGTGTGATGTCGCAGAGAATCCGTCCCTCACTCATCCGCTCGCTGAGAAAGAGCGGCTTCAAGGTTCGAATATGAGTCTCAAACGTGGGCTTGTTCACCCGTGTGGCGAGCATGCGCAGCGTGCGATCCCAGGCACGCCGCAGGACGATGGGTATGTCTTCGTCCTCAAATTGTAGTTGCTCACTCACGACCGTCTTGTGCTCCCCGTCCCGATACCACTAGACAAAATCCAGCGGGGAGACAGGGGGGATTCTAGCCCACATACAGGCGCTCTGCAAGGCAGTCGAAACCGTCGTTTGCTGTGTTTACCCAGCGTCAGAAGTGTTAAATTCGAGCGAATAGAAGCAATAGAATTTTTTGCTTGCAATACCTATCAAACCTGTACACATTGGCAGAAGAGGGGGTATGCTGGTCTTGTTGAGTGTTGGGTAAACAAGTGTTTAATAAAATATTTAATGATAGTAATTAATAATAAAAAAGAATTAAGTAGACTGTATTTTGCCTGGGGATTGGTTCTTGTCTCTGTTGGCTATTCGTTTGCTTGTTCACGCATGGCAAACTCAGATGGTCGTAGTGCGGTGGCTCTCAATCTCTTAATATTTATTTCGTGTATTTTTTACATATTAAAAACTCGGGATAAGGCACTCGCTTGTTTGCTTTTTTCTGCTACGGTGTTTGGAGTTGTGGAGCTGCTAGCGGACTTCTTGTGTGTTCGTAGCACCCGGACACTGGACTACTCCATGGCTCACTCGGCCATGATTTTGGAGTCGCCGTGGTGGATGCCGCTCTCATGGGCGATAGTGGCTTTACAAGTGGGCGTTCTCGGGAATCGGGCCATCGAGCGCTTTGGCTTAACGCGTGGCGCGCTTCTCACGGGCCTGCTCGGGGCTCTGTTGATTCCCTTCTATGAGGAGATGGCATGGGGGGCGCACTGGTGGCGCTATGAAAACTGCCTGATGGTGGGCCACACGCCGGTCTATATCATTGTCGCCGAGTTTGTGATCGGCGCAGGGCTGGCGCTGTGGGGACATTCCACGCTCCGCACCGACTCCTACCGCCGCGCTGCCCTGCTCGGAGCTGTGGCTGGTCTGGTGACGGTTTTAGGGGGCATTCTGGGCTGGGGGCTGGTGGAGTTTCTCGGGCGGGGTGCGAGGCCTTTTGCCCCCTCCTCGTTTCCCTCCTCCCCCGGCCCCTCCTCCCGATAACGGGAAAGGAGGGGAGAGAGGGGGGACTTACAGGAAGGTGTTGATCTCGTCGGGGTTGATGCGCCGAGGGAGGATGAGGACGGTGTAAAGGTAGGTGATTTTCTCGCCTTTCTTAAGGACGATCGGCTCGTGGAAAAGGGGGGCGGGGCCGAAGAAGTTGTAGTCGGTCTTGGCGGCGCCGTAGAAGGGCTCGGGGTAGCGCGTGTTCTCAGGCGAGGGCAGAAAGACCACGGCGCAGTCCTTGCCGTCGGGTGTCGTGCCCTCAATTCCGCCCCACTTGTAGCGCTCGCCCGTGCAGCGCGTCGTGACCGTACCATCGTCGAAGACCAGACGCGGGTTCTCTAGGTCGTTGCGAAGGCGCACAAAGAGGCCACCGTAGCCGCCCCAGGTAGTGAAGGGAGTTCGGTCGAGGGTCACGTCTTGTTGCGGATAAATATTAAAGCACCAATGTAACCTGAGGACGTCCTCTTGGAACATCATATTGAGAGCACGGCGCTCACCAAGTATGGGATCAGAGCTATTACTAGGTTTCCAATCAAGATTGTGGTGGAAGACAGACATAAAGCCACCACGAAGCTCTTCGAACTCTTCCTCTGTACACTGCTCCTTCATGGTTTCTGAATCTTCATACAAGTCTGTGCTGGTTGTATGTTGGTATCCGAAAATCTCGTCGCGCTCTTCCCAATAATTCACTCCATTGACGAACTTAAACGCGAACCAGAGACCACGGTGCCAGGTGTGGTCGGCGGGCTCGTGCTCGGTGATGGTGGTGCCGTCGGGGAGGCGCAGGGGATGGATAAAGGGTTTGGGGGCCGAGGCATAGTCGTAGCGCAGGCGCTCGATACCGTTGTCGTCGGTGAGGCCGATCCACTGACCGAGCTCGTGGGTGATTCTCATGGCGTGATCTTGCCGTCGGTGATGGTGAGGGTCGGCCAGCCCGCCGGTGATCTATGGTAGAGCGTCGGGTGGGCTGCGAGGGCAGCGTCTTGGGTGGCTTTGTCGAACATGGAGAGCCCGGCGAAGTAGTGATGCCCGTTGCGCTCGACACTCTCGATTCCCAGCGCCGCCATCACAGCGAGATCTTGTTCCAGACAAACCGGCCCGACACAGGTCAGGTCCTCGCCGGAGAGAAGTGCGCCGCGCTTTTTCGCTAGGCAGGCATTGGCGACTCCTTTAAAAACGCCTTTACAGCCCTTGTGGCTTGTCCCTGCGTAGCCCAGTGCTAGGGCACGAGGAAAGTCCCCGATTGCGCCATCGGACTCATCAATAATAATGGGCGGGTGGCCGTCCCACGCAGCGAGTCCCGCCCCCGCCGCCTCGGTGAGGGCATGGTCGCGGTGGAGGGGCTGCTCGATAAACAGACAGTGGGCTTTGTGGTTACTCGGCAGGCCATCCCAGACGGCGCGAACGTTGGCAAAGTCTGTGTAGGACTCATTGGCATCAAGGGTGAAGGCCCAGTCGGCAGGGGCATGGGCGGCGCAGACTTCTAAAACGGCGCGGGTGCGGGCGATATCGGCCTCGACATTGCCCCCGAGTTTGAGCTTGAAGTGCCGCAGCCCATAGGTAGCGATGTTATCTTCAAGAGTCTTGGGCAGGGCATCGTCGCGCTCAAGGCCCGAGAGAGGATCACCCATCCCGACGGTGTGGCGAAGCGTGATTTCCTTGCGTGGCGCAGCGGGGAGCCAGTCGGTGATCTGCGTTTCGGCAAGCTCAGGGTGCACCGCGCCCAGCTCGATTCCGAAGGCATTGGTCTTGAGAAGTGCGTGGAACGGCTGGCCCGTTGCGTTGCAGAGCGCATCAATCACGGCCCGCTCCACCAGAGTCACGGGAAAGTGTGTCCAGAGCGTGGGCAGGCCCGACTCTTGGGCATAGGCCGCCTGCTTTTCATAGAGCGCCTGCCAGAGCGCAAAGGCAGTTTCCGCCTCCAGACCCGTTGCCCACCCGAGAGTTTTCTTGATCAGCGCGATTAGCTCAAGATTATCCGCATCCGGCGACGTGTCCGGGCGCTTGTAGAGCCACTTGGGCGAGAGATGCTCGGCGGAGATTCCCGTGGTGCATTTGCCGTCTATTTCCACATCTATCTCAACAAAGGCATGCGTGAGGTCGGTGACCGTGGCGATCCCGTAGCGAAAGGGCAGGCGCAGGTGCAGGTCTTGCAGGCGCAGGCGGCAGGCGATGATGCGAATCATGGGGAGATTATAACGGTAAAATACCCCGTGAGCTTTCCACTGCCAACCTATCAGGGCCAGACCCCCGATCCCGCTGCTGCAACCAAAGAAGCAGTCGCTATCTGGAAAACCGGCAAGATTCCCCTCGTCGAGATCTTCTACTCCCTCCAAGGCGAGGGAGGACGCGTGGGGCAGGCGACGGTCTTTGTGCGCTTGGCGGGCTGCTCGCTAGCCTGCTCGTTCTGCGACACGGACTTTCGGGTCAAGCGCAGCCTGAGCGTGGAGGACGTCGTCGCCGAAGTCCTGGAATTTGGCTGCGGCTGGGTCTGCCTGACGGGTGGTGAGCCGACGCTCTTTGACCTCAAGCCGCTCTGTGATGCCCTTCATGCGGCAGGATTAAGGCTCCAGATCGAGACAAACGGCATGCACCCGCGCTCGGACTGGGGACTTGAGCATATCACCGTCTCGCCGAAAGAGACCGAGGGTGGCCACATCAAGCCCTGGTACTTTGAGCACGCCACGGAGTTCAAGTACGTGGTGGACGATGAGGCGGATATTCAGCGTGCCCAAAGCTCGCTCTTTCCCGGCACGATCTACCTACAGCCCAACGCCCTCAACCCCGCCGCGACCCCGCTCTGTATCGAGGCGGTCAAAACCCATCCCCAGCGCTTCCGACTGAGCCTCCAAACCCACAAAATGCTGGAGATTCCGTGAGGCCCCATGCCGCGTAAGTTCACGGTGAGCCCGACCAAGCTCCGCACATTTCACCAGTGCCCGGCCAAGTACAAGCTGGAGTACATCGAGAAGCTGGGGCGTTTTTATCGAAAGCCGCGGGCGGGTTTCTCGTTTGGAGCATCACTGCATAACGTGCTGGAGCAGTTTCATACCCAGGGCGGGGCGGAAGCGGTGACAGTCGAGACCCTCACGGAGACTTTGGTGAGCAAGTGGCAGTCTCAGGGCTATAAAGACGCGGAGCAGGAGCAGGCTTATAAGGCCGAGGCGGTGAAGATTCTGGCGGCCTATCACGCACGAGCTGTCGAGGTGGCCACTGAGTTGCCTTTAGAGGAAGCGCCGGTGACGCTCTACTCCGAAAAGACCCTCAATGCGCCGCTCTCGCCGGAGATTGTCTTGTCCGGGCGAGTGGATCGTGTGGATCAGCACCCAGACGCCTCACTGGAGATCGTGGACTACAAGAGTGGCCGAGAAGTGGTCGAACCCGAGCACGTGGCGGGGGCGCTGGCGATGAGTATCTACCAGTCGCTCCTCAAGCACCATCATCCTGAGCAGCGGGTTTTTGCGACGATTATCGCCCTGCGCACGGGCTCGCAGGCGTCGCACGAGCAGACCCCCGAGGAGCGCGAGTGGCTCCTCGCCGACTGTTTAGAGACCGCTGAGACCCTACGCAACAAAGACTGGGATGGTATCTTGCCCGTCGTCAACGAACACTGCCCCGACTGCGACTACCTTCCCCACTGCGAGCGCTACTGGAAACGCCAGAACCACGACTCGTTTTTTTAGAAGAATCTGAATAGGTGACGCGGTATCATAGCCGTATGGAAACCTTTGTCTCTGCCGCCGATAAGCTTGGGCATTTTGGGCCTTTTGGGGGGCGCTATGTCCCGGAAACGCTGATCCCTGCGCTGGAAGAGCTGGAGCGGGCGTGGCAAGATGCGCTGGCCGACCCGGAGTTCACTCAGGAGTTCCACTACCACCTCAAGAACTTCGTGGGCCGCGAGACGCCGCTGACTTTCGCCGAGGGCCTGACCCGCGAGCTGGGGGGGGCGAAGATCTACCTGAAGCGCGAGGATCTCTGCCACACCGGGGCGCACAAGATCAACAATACGATTGGGCAGATTCTCTTGGCGCGGCGCATGGGCAAGCCGCGCATTATCGCCGAGACGGGCGCGGGGCAGCACGGGGTTGCCACGGCGACGGTCTGCGCCAAGTTTGGCTTTCCCTGCATTGTCTATATGGGCGCGGTGGATGTCGAGCGGCAGGCGCTCAATGTCTTTCGGATGAAGCTGCTCGGGGCAGAAGTGCGCCCCGTGACCAGCGGCACGGCGACCCTAAAAGACGCGGGCAACGAGGCCATGCGCGACTGGATCGCCAATGTCCGCGACACACACTACATTCTGGGCTCTGCCGTCGGGCCGCACCCGTTTCCCTCGCTCGTGCGGGACTTCCAGAGCGTGATCGGAAAAGAGACCCGCGCCCAAGTTCTCGAAGCCGAGGGACGCCTCCCCGATGTGGTTGTGGCGTGCGTCGGTGGTGGCAGCAATGCGATGGGCATGTTCCACCCGTTCTCCGGCGACGAGTCGGTCCGGCTTGTCGGAGTGGAGGCGGCGGGCGCTGGCGTGAACACGGATCGACACGCGGCGACCATCACCATGGGCCGTCCGGGGGTTTTCCAGGGCGCGAACACCTATCTCCTCCAGGATGAGTGGGGCCAGATCCAAGAAGCACACTCCATCAGCGCCGGGCTCGACTACCCCGGAATCGGCCCCGAGCACTCGTCGTTTAAGCTCCGAGGCCGCGCCGAGTACGCCGCCGTCACGGATACCGAAGCGCTCGATGCCCTCGGCTGGGTCTCGCGCGTCGAGGGGATCTTGCCTGCCCTGGAAACCGCACATGCCTTCGCACACGTCAAAAAGCTCGCCCCCACTCTCTCCAAAGACACCATTCTCGTCGTCTGCCTCTCCGGGCGCGGGGATAAGGATGTCAACACCGTGATGAAGGCGCTGGAAACCGTCGAGCGATAAAATATGCACATGGCACTCACTATTCCAGCAGAAACCGAGTCCCTTTTGCGAGCGGAAGAAGCCCGGACGGGTGTTCCTGCTGTAGAGCTTCTCAGCCAAGCCGTTAAAGCCAAGTTCGCCACAGCTCCAAATCCCCCTAGCGATGAGGAGCTTCTGCGTCGGGCCACACAAAAACTTTCCGAGAGCTTTTGGGAGCGCTACCGTGCCCTCGTCGCAAAGCAGAAATCCGAAATAATCACCGAGCTGGAGCGTGGTGAGTTAATAGCTGTGGTGCGTCAGGCAAATGAGTGGCACAACGAGCGCCTAGAGGCTGCGATTGCTCTGGCAAAGTGGCGTGGCATTCCCTTTGCCCAGCTCAAGCAAGAACTTGACCTTGCACCAATAGTGGTGGAATGACCGAGCGCCTGAGGCAAACGGTTCGAGAGCGTGCCAGAGGTCACTGCGAGTACTGCCTTGCCCCTGATGACCACTCTTCGGCATCGTTCACGATTGACCATCTCAGGCCACGCTCCGCGCAGGGTTCCGATGATCCTGCCAATCTCGCTTGGAGCTGCTGGAACTGCAACAGCCATAAAGCCGCCGCTATGACCGCACTTGACCCTCTGACAAACCAGCAAGTTGCTCTCTTTCATCCTCGAACAGACACTTGGGAAGAACACTTTCGCTGGGATGAGGAACAAGTGCGAGTTGAGGGAATTACCCCAACGGGCCGTGCAACCGTAGAACGCCTCCAGATGAACGAACCTGCCATCGTCAACCTGCGCCGCTTGCTCATGCTCATTGAGCGCCATCCGCCAGTGCTATGAAACTGCCCAAGCGCCGCAAACTCAAATCTCGCATAGTAACAGTCGAAGAAGTCGAGGCGTTTCTTTTTGCGAACGGGAAAACTCTTGGAGATTGGCTGCTCTATGACAGTATCCCTCGCAGTGGCACTTTGGATTGGATGATTGATGATAATGCTCTTGCGGAGGCAGTGTGCAACTACTTACGCGATCACGGTATTGTTGAGGAGGCGGGGTAAAATAATCCCATGTCTAACCTAGATTCTCTCCTCGTCGAGCTTGAAGCTACTGCGGATGCGTTTTGGAACATCAGTCGCGAGAACGCGGTGTTTTTATCGTCGTTGCTGAAAGCGATGGGGGCAACGCGCGTGCTGGAAGTAGGGACGTCTAACGGTTACTCGACGCTCTGGTTTGCAGAGGCCGTCAAAGCCAACGGCGGCGAGGTCGTGACGCTGGAGTTCGACGCGGGGCGTGCGGTATTGGCGCGGGAGAATTTTACCAAAGCGGGCTTGTCACAGACCATCACACTGATTGAGGGCGACGCCTGCGAGACGCTAAAAACGCTCACCGGCCTGTTTGATTTTGTCTTTCTGGATGCCGAGAAGCCCGAGTACGCCGCGTATCTACGACTCGCAGTGCCTCTCACGCGCACCAATGGCCTGATTATCGGCGACGACACAATCTCCATGGCCGACCAGATGCCTGAGTATCTCGCGCTTGCCTTCGCCCACCTAGAGCTAGAGTCCGTTGCTGTGCCCATAGACGATGGGATCGTGCTCTCGCGCAAACGTTAGAGTGTGATTTCGAAAAGCATACGGACGTTGAGGACGAACCCAGGAAGCTCCGGGGAGCAGTTAATTGTTTCGGGGTCGCTGAGGCGAAGTGGCTCTGCGTTAGGGCGGTAGAGGTGAACGGTGCGGGTGGTGGGATCGAGAAGCAGTCCAAGGCGGACACCGTTGTCCTGCCACTCGACCATTTTCTCTTGCAAGGCGGGCAGGCGGTCTGTCTCGGAGCGTAGCTCGACGATGAAGTCTGGGGTGAGGGGGAGGAAGCCGTCGCGCTGCTCGGGAGTGAGAGTGGCTAGCCGCTCGTGAGAAATCCAAGCGGCGTCAGGCGAGCGTACCGCGCCGTTGGGGAGCTCAAAGCCACCACTTGACTCCGAAATTTCACCGAGTCCGTTCTGGAGGTTCCACATTCCAAGGTAGGTGGTGAGAAGCGCGTTGCGCTTGCTGGTAAGGTATTTCGTGGGCATTTCGATAGAGAGCTCGCCGGTGGCGTTTCGCTCGATTCGTAGCTCGGCGTTGTCTTGGCAGAAGGTGAAGAAATCCTCGACCTTGGTCATGTCCAGCTCGGGCCGGAGGCGAAGCTGGGTATCTTCTGCGAAGGGAAAGCGCAACAGAAGGGGGGCGACCTGGGTCAGAGTGGACATAGACACATTTTATCGCAAACGGTAGAATCTAGGGTAGGCAGAAAAAAGGGTTTACAGATGTCGTTTTCGCAGCAACAACAAGAGCAACTTTCGTCCATTGTGGAGCGCGAGGTGCAGCGCCGTTCGGACACGGATCACCTGAAGCTCCTCTCGATTGGCTTTTATATCCAGAGCGGGATCTCGCTACTTGCCAGTCTTTACGGCCTGCTCTATATCTTCCTGGGGATGATGGGAGGCACCGGAAGCCGTCCTGGAGATCCGTTCCCGATGGCGATTTTTGTGGGCATGGGAATAGCAATCTTTGCTGGGGGGCTTTTGATGGCGGCGCTGAACCTGATGGCGGGGCGTAGCCTGACGCGTAAGCAGAACCTGACTCTTATTCAGATTCTGGCGGGGCTGAGCTGTCTGAATGTCCCGTATGGCACCGCGCTGGGTGTGCTGACCTTTATGGTGCTGGGCCGCCCCACGGTCAAAGCGCTCTTTGAGGGCCGCGATCCGTATGGGCCGCCCCCTCCCGGCACGCCAGGCGCACCGGAAGAGGGCAACTGGTACAGGAGTCAGGGCGGGGGCTTCTAGCTTTCGTCGCGAGAGACCGCGCTCCGTAGAGTGCCGATCCCTTCGATCTCCACCTCCACCATATCGCCGATCACAAGCGGCCCGACGCCCGGTGGGGTTCCGGTGGCGATGACGTCGCCGGGCTCTAGCGCAAACCAGGTGGAGAGGTAGGCGATGAGCTTGGGGATCGAGTGGATCATCTGGCTGGTGGTGCCGTCTTGCTTGGTCTCGCCGTTGACACGGAGCTGAACCCGGATCGCCGACGGATCGGGAAATGCGTCTGCAGTGACCAGATGCGGCCCGAGCGGCCCGAAAGTATCGAGGCTCTTGGCGAGAAACCACGGGTGGCCCTTGCTCTGGAGAGCCTTGGATTTTTCCCGCGCCGTGATGTCGTTGAAGCATGTGTAGGCCACCACACACTCCATCGCATCGGCTTCAGAGATGTTCTTGCCGCCCTTGCCGAGCACGACCAGAAGCTCGCCTTCGTAGTCCACGCGCCCTGCCCAATCCGGAATAAATACCTCGCTGTCGGGGCCGATCACGCTCTGGGAAGCTTTCAGAAACACCACGGGCTCGTCGGGGACGGCATTGCCCAGCTCCTTGGCGTGTTCGGCGTAGTTGCGGCCAATGGCCAGAATCCGATTGGGTTTAGGGATTGGGGCGAGGCGTGGGGCAAACGGGGCAAGGAGTAGGTCTTCCAGCTGCCCAGTTTCCAGCAAGACTGCCAGCGCCCGCTCTAGGCGCTTTGCGAGCGCTGCCGCATCGCACGCGGCCTCGAACGGCGTTGTGGGAGCCAGAGCCGTGTCCCCTGCGGCGGTGAGTGCTGCTGCCACAGGTAGGAGCTGCTCCTCCTCGCCGTAGGTCACGGCCAAGCGGTTGTCGGAGAGTAAAGCGAGTTTCATGTTACTTGGGTTTCCTTACTAAAAATCGCTGGGTCGCGTAGGCCAGCTCCACATAGTGTGCTTCGGCGAGAATCTCTTCAGTGCCAAAAATAAACGTCGGGACATGACGGATGCCCTTGGCGTAGGCTCCGTCATCGAAAGCGAGGATATTTTCCGCGCCCTGCCCAGCATCAATCGAAGCCAGCAGTGCCTCGGTATCTAGACCAAGCTGCGCACCGAGCTGCCCGAGAACTTCCCACGACTCGATGTCTTCGCAGCGCTCCCAGTAGGCCCGGTAGATCGCTTCATGCCAAGCAAACTCGGTAGCATTGTCGGTGTTGGCTTTGACAAACTCGGCACCGAGGAGCGCACGGTGGGTTCGGACAAAGCCGGGGCGCGGCTCGGGCACTAAAATTTGCTCGCTCTCGCAGAACAGATCAAAGCGCGTTTTTTTGCGGTTGGGATCACGTGGGGCACTCGGGCCGGGCTTGGAGAGCAGCTGCGGCTCTAGCCCGGGGGGATACAGCTCGGCTCCCCGCCAGTCGAAGACCACGTCGAACTCGGCGGCGAGGCGCTCGGCATGGAAAAAACCGACCCAGCACCAAGGGCAGAGATAGTCGTGGAAGAGAACGATGTTGTCGCGAGTCGCGTAGGGGCGGAGCTCAAAAATAGTCACGAGAAAAGTATACCCAGCCCAGGCTTCAGCGGGTTCGCTGGCACAGGAGTAGCGTGAGATCGTCGCTAGGCTCTCCGCCTTCGTGGAGCGCGGTAAAGATCGCATCAGCGAGGGCTTCGGGGCCGTGGGGGGCGTGGGCACGGATGATATCTAAGAGCCTTGCTTCGTCGAAGTAGCTGTGCCCATCGCCGGTGCGTGCCTCGGTAATGCCGTCGGAGTGGAGGATCAGTAGATCGCCAGGAGCGAGGGTGAGCTCCTGTTCGGGAGCCCGCCAGATCGCAAAGAGCCCAAGAGGCGGGGCCTGTCCACAGGAAGCAGACTCCACGTGACCATCCCGCGCCCGCCAGATCAGTGCCGGGGGGTGCCCCGCGTTCCAGAGGCGTAGTGTCCCTGCGCTTGCCTCAATCTCGGCGTAGAGCAGAGTTGCAAATGTGGTGGTAGGCAAGCGTCCACAGAGGTCTTTGTTGAGGCGGACGAGGGCATGGTGGGCTCCACGAAGCGGATCGAGGTAGGGCAGCAGGGAGCCAATGCTCGTCGCTACCAGTGCGGCAGCAATTCCCTTTCCCGCCACATCCCCCACGGCTAGCCCTAGCCGCTCCGTGGCACTGTCGGTGATAAAGGCATGGAAATCTCCTCCCACTTCATGGGAGGGCTGGGTTCTGAGTACCAGCTTCAAGCCAGGGAGCTCCGGCACGGTCATCAGTAGCGACGACTGCTGAATCTCGCGGGCAAGCTCCAGCTCGTGCTGGTGGGTCTGCTCGGTCTGTTTTTGCTCTAGTTCACGCGCGAGGCCCTCTTGGTAGCGCGTAAAGTAGGTCTTCATCTGGGTGACTAAGTAGCCTGTGAAGCCCCCGACAATTAAAAAATAGGGAGCCGTATCACGTACGATCTCCCAGTGGTTGGTGTTGTCCATGAACCCCAGAGCAACCGTCATCAGCCCCGCCAACAGCCCCACCCCGAGCCCGCCCTTGAGGTCGCCAAAGAGCGCCGCGACAAAGACGATCAGATAGCATAGGCCTAAATAGGGACTGGTCGCGGCTCCGGTGTAGTAGGCGGCATTGCCTAAAAACAGTAGATCCAGTACCACGAGTAAACGAATCGGAATGCGCCAGATTGAGAGGCGATAGAGCTGCGCCAGAACCACCATGTTGTAGGTGAGCAGCAGACCCATAGACACCCAAGCCGCAGGCGGACGCTCGCGGTACCAGAGCGCCAGAAAGAGCGAGATTGCCGCCTCGGTGAGGGCCAGTGCCCAGCGCCCTCGGCGAAGGAGCAGAGGAAACTCCTCGGTCTCTAGCAGGTTCATGAAGTACCCCATGCACAGAGCGCCGCCAAGTCTTGTGCCTGGTCGCCCAGGGCTGCCGGAACGATGTCTAGCCCCTCGGTCAGCCGTGGCCAGGCATGGGCACGGAGTGTGGCGCGTATTTTCGGCAACAAGAGATCAGCAGCATGGACGGCGAGGGTTCCCAGAACAATCCGCTCCAGATCGAGCAGCATCGCGAGCGTCGCCAGCGCTTGCCCAAGAAGCTCGGCGGCTTGGTTGAGAGCGGCGAGGCAAGCGGCATTTTCCGCCCGTGCGCCTTCGACGACCGCGCGGCCCGTGAGCTCCCCGCACCAACCAAACTCCTGCGCGATCTTTGTCACCGCTGGCCCGCTGGCGTAGGCTTCCAGGCAGCCCCGTAGCCCACAAGAACAGGCGCGTCCGTTGGGAACCACGGTGATGTGCCCGATCTCCCCGCCCGCCCCCCGCCGTCCTCGGTGTAGCCTACCATCCAAGATAAGCCCTGAGCCAATGCCCGTGCCCACGGTGAGAAACGCCATATTCCGCGTGCCTTGGCCGGCCCCAAAGCGCCACTCCGCTAGCGCGGTGGCATCGGCATCGTTTTCAATTTTCACGGGAAGCGCAAGTGCCTCCGAGAGACGAGCGGCGAGCGGGAAGCCTGTGCTGCCCCACCCAGGGAGATTGGGTGCGGCAAAGACCAGGCCGTGGGCTGCATCGGCAGGAGCCCCTGCGGAAACTCCGACTCCGACAACTGTTTCCGCGCCACGAACTTGTTGGGCAAGACCGACGAGAAAGGCAAAAAGCTCCTCGGCTTTAGCATCCGCAGGCGTGGGAGCGACGACCCGGCGAACCACGGTTCCGTCTTCGTGCAGCACCAGTGCTGCCGACTTTGTTCCCCCTAAGTCTATTCCCAAGATCACGCCAGTCGTATTGTATCTGCCCTCCCCCGGCTTCGCTCGTACCTCGCTATGCCACCCCCTCCCGATAACGGGCGAGGGTTGGAGGGGAGTGAAAGCCGCCTTTTCCACTCGGGCTCCCCTTCTCCCACCCGAAGGGCGATCGTTATTGGGAGAAAGGGGCTGGGGGATGAGGGCTATCAGGTAAAATAGGGGCATGACCAAGCTCGCTGTTCAGCTTTACACACTCCGCGACCACCTCACCACGACCGCCGATGTCGTCTCGTCGCTCAAACGGGTCTCCGAGATCGGCTACCGCGCTGTACAAGTCTCCGCAGTCAAAGCCTTCGAGACGGAGTTCGACGCGCCGACGCTGCGAAAAATGCTCGATGACAATGACCTCAAGTGCATCGCCACGCATCGCTCCTGGGATCGCCTCTCGCAAAATACCGATGAGGAGATCGCGCTGCACCATGCGCTGGGCTGCGACTACGTGGCCATCGGGGGAATCCCCCAGAGCTATGGCGCGGATCACGCCGATGGCTACCGGCGCTTTATCGCCGACGCTCGCCCTGTGATCGAGAAACTCAAAGCCGCCGGGATTCGCTTTGGCCACCACAACCACAGCCACGAGTTTGTGCGCGTCACGCCCGAGAGCCCACAGACGCTCTGGGATATTCTGATCGAGGAGGGTGGCCCGGACTACTACTTGGAGGCTGATCTCTACTGGATCTGGCACGCGGGCGTGGACCCTGCCGCGATGATGCGCCGCTGCAAAGGCCGCGTCCCCGTGATTCACTTAAAGGACAAAGAAGTCGTTCCCAAAGACGGCCCGGTAATCGCGGCCATCGGCGAGGGAAATCTCCCCTGGGAAACGATCCTGCCCGCTTGTGAGGAGAGCGGCGTGGACTGGTACGCCATCGAGCAAGACACCTGCCGCCGTGATCCGTTTGACTGCCTACGCTCCTCGTTTGAGTATCTCAAAACCCGGCTCTAGCCGGAACCCACCCGGCTACTCGCACCGCTCGCATCCACCCTCCCTCTACGAAGGAGGGTCAGGGGGAATTTATCACCGACGCGCACCGTAGCGTTTCAGCAAGGCCACGGCCCCATCGCCGCTATGAAATTGAGCGATGGTCATGACCGTCGTGCCCTTCTTGTCAAAGCGAGCGTTTACATCTGCGCCGTGGCGAATCAGTAGCTTCATCATTGGGAGAGCATCAGAGTCAAAATACGTCGCCCAAGCCAGCGGAGATTGTTGGCCTTTGGGATTGACTTCTGCTCCATGGCGTAGAAGCAGTTTCGCGGTGTCAATTTCCCCACTAAACGCGGCCTCCGAAAGCGGCGATCTATACCCTTTGGGATCTACATCTGCTCCATGACGTAGAAGCAATTTAACTATTTCAAGGCTGCCTTTAGAAGCGGCCCACGAAAGCATAGGCGTGAAGTCAATCAGAATCTGTCCACTCCAATCCGTCGTTTTCTCTAGGATCGCCCCATTGGGATTCGCGCCTTTCTCTAAGAGGGCTTTGACAGTGACCAAAGCCTCTGCCTTGACGGCATCCGCAAGAAGTGTGTTTTTGTCTTTGGGTGGTGCCGGAGCAGGGGGCTTTGCTGAGGGGGTAGCTAGAGGTTCAGTATCAACAGTAGGAGCGGAAGGTGGTGCGGTGTTTTTGTGCAAGCTGGAGCTGGTTGCCTTCCAAATCCCCACGGCGAGGAAGCAAGCAAGGAGGACGCCCACTCCGGTAGAGAGGCGTAGTAGGGATGTTTTCTTAAAATGGCTACTCATGCTGCGATTGTATATCTCCTCGGAGATAACAGCAATCATGAAGACCGAGCACTGTATTTAGCCCAGCACGGGCTTTGTTTTCCGCAGGGAGCCGCCCCGTTCACGGGACGCTGTGAGTTTTTTCTCTTGACAGTTAGGATACTAATGGTTAGAATGCTAACTATGAAAGTAACCACACCAATCTTCGCTCTTGCTGCCGTTGCAGCCATCACCATGCCCTCGGCAAAAGCGCAGGGTCTTGACTTCTTTGTCTCCGCGATGAAAAGCTCCCCCGGCTGCCTGGGGCTCGAAAACGCCAAAGTGCAGGGCGGGCGGCTCGCGCTCTTTGGCTGGTTTGACAGCGCCGCAAACGCCGATGCGTTTATCAATGGCCCGATCTGTCAGGGGATGCGCCAGATGGCAAAGATCCCAGACACCGCCGTCGTAAAATCCACGCCCGTCAAAGGCCCCGTGTTGGTGATCGCCTCGTTCACGCCCTCCAAAGACCCGAAAGATGCGATGGGCCTAGGGCAGCTTGCCCTTGAGCGCATGACTCCCGTGACAGGCGGCTTTGCCTACGGCGGACGCTTTGCCCCGGAGACCGTGAAAGTTCCGGGTCTGATCTCTGTGGCGCGTAGCACGGCCAAGCCCACTCCGACCACGCAGAGTGATGCGGCTCCTAAGCCTCTGCCGCGTGGCAATACGATGATCGCCGATCTCCAGAAAAGCCCCGGCTGTTTAGGGGTGGCCGCGATGCAGTGCGACAGCGGAAAGCTGGTGATTGTGGCCTGGTTTGAGGATAAGAAAGCGACCCTTGCCTGGTACAACGGCGCAGCGCACGGAGAGATGATGGCGCAGATGGCTCCGCCCACCCGCCCGCCACTCGCCGAGGTGAGCGCGGGCACCAAGCCGATCATCGTGATGGCAACCGTCACCAATGCCAAAGAGACAGATCCTACCCTGGGAATGGCACTCTCGCAGATCTCTGTGGAACTCTACACTGCGGCTCCCGGTGGATTTGCCCGAGGCGGTGGCTTTGGGCCTGCCAAAAAGTAACATTTTTGGTAAAGTGCTCTCGTATGCCCGACTCTGAAGTGTCCCAAGACCCTGAGCTTGCGTCGCGTGTTTGCCTTGCGCTCATGCGGGTGGGAACCCGCATGGCAGTGGGCTTTGACCAGCACTTCGCGCACTTTGGGATCACGCAGGCTCAGTTCCGGTTGCTGATCGCGGTCTGGAACTGTGGTGGCCGTGAGGGCGCAACGCCCAGCGCGGTGGCCGACTATCTTTTTCTAGAGCGGGCCACGGTCTCGGTGATGATCAACCGGCTCCTAGGCGAGGGCTTGCTGGCAAAGCTCCCTGGAGAGAACCGACGCAGCTACAAGCTCACGCTCACGGAGAAGTGTGGGACACTGTTGCGACGCATGGGCCCCGAGGCAACCACGCTCGCCGATACTACACTGGCAGCATTCACCCAGCAAGAGCTGCATCAGCTTGAAGCCCACCTGAAAGCCCTAGAGAAGCGCCTTCGCCAAGATCAAGAGCAAGATGCTTCGGCAAAGAGCTGACGCACCCACGCAGGCCGGTCGGTGATAATTCCGTCCACGCCCAGAGCGGCAAGGCGGCGCATTTCGTCGGGGGCGTTGACAGTCCAGACATTGACTTGTTTTCCCGCGCCCTGCCAGAGTGCCATGGTCTCTTCGGTGACGAGCGATAAGTGCGGGTGCAGAACCGGCCACACCGCCCAGTCATCGGGGATCGTTTGAGCAAAGAGCCGGGCGCAGAGCAAGCCGGTGCAGCTGCGGAGGGCTTCGGGGAGGAACGACGAGATCAAGATGCGCTCGGCGATTTTGTGCCGCGCGATGCACTCCAACACCAGCGGCTCTAGGCCGTTGTCACTCTCTTTCAGCTCCACATTGATGCAGGTGAAGTGCTCCCTGATGGTAGCAAAAACCTCGTCGAGTGTGGGCTGGCTCGGATAGTCGGCGCGGGTGCCGGAGATGGGGTCGTGGACAATGAGAAGCTGCTGGTCATCGGTCAGGCGCACGTCCAGCTCAATGCCATCGGCTCCCTGCTCGGCGGCGAGCAAAAACGCCGCGAGGGTGTTCTCGGGAGCATCCGCCGATGCACCCCGGTGGGCAAAAATTCGCATACGGCTATTCTACGCCGCTTTGCGTGCCGTGGTGGGGTTCAGGAAGCGGGCCTCTAGCTCTTCCGGAGCAATCGGGGGACTGAAGAGATAGCCCTGAAAGTGGCGACAGCCGAGGCGGTGGAGAATATCGCACTGGGCTGCGGTCTCGATTCCCTCCGCCACGACGGTCATACCAAGATCATGGGCGAGCTGAACGAGGTGCTTGACCAGCATCTGATCCCGCACACTCCCGACGATAGAGCTCACAAACGAGCGGTCAATCTTTACCACATCAAACGGACAGTGTCTTAAGTGCGAGAGTGACGAGTACCCCGCGCCGAAGTCGTCGAGCGAGAGCGCAACCCCCATCTGCTTCAGGGCGTTCATGATCACGAGTGCCCCCGGAATATCGTCCAAGAGCGCGGTCTCGGTCAGCTCCAGCTCAAGAAAACCCGCGGCTAGCTTGGTGCTGGCAAGAACATCGGCGACCTGCTGAGGCAGATCCCGGTTGCGGAGCTGCTGTGCGGAGAGGTTCACGGCAACGCGCAATGGATAGCCGCTCTTTCCCCAAGCCGCGGCCTGAACACAGGCCGCATTGAGCACAAAGTCACCCAGAGGCTGGATCAGGCCCGTCTCTTCGGCGATAGGGATAAACTTGGCGGGGGAGACGAGCCCGCGCTTGGCATGCCGCCAGCGAATCAGGCTCTCTACCCCGATCATGTGTCCCGTGCTGATATCCACTTGGGGCTGGAAGTAGAGCAAGAAGTTATCGCTGGGCGTGGCGCGGGTTAGATCATGGCGCAAGTCCGCCTCTAGCTCAAAGCGCTCCTTGGTGGTGCGGTTCATCTGTGGGGTGAAGAAGCGGAAGTCCCCACGGCCCTCTTCTTTTGCCTTGTACATCGCCACATCGGCGTTTTTGACCAACGAGTCGGCGTCCTGAGCATCCGTGGGGAAGCGGCTAATTCCAATACTGACAGAGATAACCAGCTCCTGACCTTCCATAAGAATCGGCTCGGTAAGGGCTTTTAGGAGCGACTCTGCCATCTTAGCAGCCCCATTGACAATATCGGGGTGGTGCTCCTCACTCATGATGAGGACGAACTCATCGCCTCCCACACGGGCAAGCAAGTCTCTCTGGCCAATCGTGGGCAAAAGCCGCCGCCGAACGACGTACTGTAGAAATCTATCGCCGAAGGCATGCCCCAGAGTGTCGTTGATCTGCTTGAAGCGGTCGAGATCCATGTAGACAGCGATCACGGACGAGTGTTGTTTCTGTGCTCGCTCAATGGCCAGCTCTAGCTGCTCACGCAGGCGGCGACGGTTGGAGAGGCCCGTAAGGGGATCGTGGAGAGCTTGCTGGAGGGTGTTCTGCTCGCTATTGCGGCGTGACTGTGCTCCGGTGATAGCCTCGGCGGCAATGGTGAGATACTTCTGCTCCTCGTTTTCCCACTGGCGCGGCTCACGTTTGCTCTCCAGTCCCAGGTAGCCCCAGAGCTCCCCTTCAATGACAATCGGGAGAACAAAGACAGAAAAAATTCCTTGGGTCTCTAAAATGCGGCGCTCTTCGTCTGGGAAAGTGTTCACCTGCCCGATGATATTGCCTTCATCTCCCAGTACCTGCACCCAGCGTGGGAAGCTCTTCGTGAGGGTGACATCTTGGCGTACCGGGTTATTGATCTGCCCCGTAACTCCCGGAGCACACCACTCCGCCAGTAGTGTGGCGTAGAGCTCACTCTGGTCAGAGTAGCACTGGCTAAGATAGATCCGGTCGGCCTGTGTGGCATGTCCCAGTAGGGGCAGGACATCTTCTACTGCCTTCCCACGCTGGTCTGCGAGCAAGAGGCGCTCAATCTCGATAAGGGCCGCTAGATAGCGCTCCCGCTTTTTGTAGCTCTCCTGCTCGCGGAGGCTCTTGATACGGCTTGCCTCCAGGGAGCGAAAGCGCTGAAGGTTGAGTCGTTGCCAAGCTGCTAGTCCAACGCCTAAAGCCAGTGCGAGCCCTGCAGTGCTAGGAACTGTCTTGAGCGCGGGGAGTCTCCACAAAAGAAAAAGAAGGAAGAGACCAAGTGCGGTGGCCGATCCTATAACGAAGGGGGAGGCGGCAGTGAGCTTCTCCGCAGTGCTATTTTGCGGGGCCACCTGCTTCGTGCTGGTTCGGGTCTTTGTTTGAGTTACGGGCATGGAACCTGGTCAATATAGATCGGAAGCGCTCGATTTCTTCCACAGCCAACTGAATGCGTAGTGCCCAGAGAGGAGGTTCCTCGGCAGGCCAGAGATGGCGTAGCTTGGTCAGGTCTTTCTCGGTAGTGATAAAAGGACCCACGGGTAGCTGTGCGATTAGATCGAGCGTTTCTTCTTTCTTGTAGGTATGATGGTCAGCAAACTCGCGGAAAAATTTTAGGGAGAGAGAGAGTAATTCCAGAGTTTTTTGAAAAGCTTTTCCATCCGCGATCCCAGCAAAGGCTGCGACACTCTGTCCTGAGAGCAATTCCAGAGGTTTTTGGGTGCCATCCAGTGCGATCCAGCTGTGCGGGGCATGCACCGCCGTAAAGAGCGCGGCACGGGGGGCAAGGCGCTGCACGACATGCTTGCGCCGCTCTAGCTCATCAGGGGGGATTGCATCGGCGCGGGTTAGGACGACAACCCCAGCGCGAGAGAGATGAAACGGCGGCTCTCGCAAGAGCCCACGGGGAAGCATCCAGCCATTATCAAACGGAGCGCGTGCATCTAAGAGAACAATATCCAAGTCGCGGTGGAGCTGCCAGAACTGGAGCGCATCGTCGAGTAGGATCACATCCGGGGAAAACTCCGCACAGGCTAACTTTCCCGAGACACGCCGATCCCGCCCGACAATCACCGGAACATCGGGCAGGAGCTGGGCAAGGAGTGTTGGCTCATCGCCTGCTACTTCGGGAGAAAGACAGAGCGTCCCATCACCCCGGCTGACGATCTTAGCACCGCCCTCTTTTTCGTGACTGCCGCCATGTCCACGTGAGAGTAGCACCACCTTGAGCCCCTCCTCGCGCAGAATCTTGCCCACCAGCGCCGCCATCGGGGTCTTGCCCGTCCCGCCCGACGTGAGATTGCCAATCGCGATCACGGGCACGGGCAGGCGAAAGCGCTTGCGAACCCCGAGGCGATACGGGAGTAAGTACAGCTCCAGCCCCACAAAGTGCAGGCCCGCCAGCGGGGTCATGGCAAGGCGCAACAAAGCCCCCCGCAAGCTCTTCTCCTCCAGAAGCGCCTTAGCGTCCAAGGAGCGCCTCCACCGCATCCAGACACTTTGCTGATACGCCCTGGTTGCGCTCGATCAATCCACGCGCCTTTGTGGCATTCTGCGCTTTTTTCTCCGGCGAGAGCGCGAGCCAGCGACACACCGCCTCGGCAAGGGCATTCGTATCCGCGACTTGCTCCGCCACTCCCTCCGCAATCGCCAGCGCCGCAATATCGCGCTGGTTGTTCATGTTCGGGCCAAAGAGCGCCGGGACGCCCTGCGCCAGCGGCTGAAAGACACTCTGCCCACCCCACGGAGCCAGCGAGCCGCCAATAAACGCGACATCGGCGACGGCGTAGGCACGGCCCAGCTCGCCAAACGTATCGAGAATCAAAGCCCCCCCCGCCCCCAAGATTGGGGGAACCTGCGTACGGAGTACCGCAAAAGGCAGATGCGCCTTTACGGCTTCTACGCGTTCCAAGTGGCGTGGTGCGACGATCAGCCGCAGCTCCGGAAAGCGCTCCCGCACACGCTTTGCCGCCTCGGCAATCAGCACTTCTTCATCGGGAACGCCCTCTTTTCCATCACGGGTCGAGCCACAGATCCAGACCAGAGCGCCCTCAGGAATGCCTAGCTCCGCCCGCAGTTTTACGCGCTCCTCAATGCTCAGCATCGTCGACGACTCATCGAACTTCGTGTTGCCAAAGGTCTGTGTGCGCTCCGCTGGAGCGCCAACTAGCCCCGCCCGGCGCGTGTCTTCGTCGGACTGCATCGCAAAGAGATCCACACAGTCTAGGCCACTCTCCATCAGCCATCGCGCCTTCAGTCCGCGCCGCAGGCCTTTGTCGGAGATGCGCCCATTGAGAACGATAACCTTGGCTCCCTGCTGCTTGGCGGCTTTGAGAAAATTCGGCCAGATCTCCCACTCCATCAGCAAGATCGCATCGGGGCGCACTGCCTTTAGTGCCCGCGTTACAGCCCAGGGAAAGTCCAGGGGAAAGTAGGCCACCGCCGAGGCATCCGCGATTCCCTGCGCCACCTCACGGCCACCGCGTGTGGTTGTCGTTAAGAGCAAAAACGCCTCCGGGTGACGCCTGCGCAGCTCTCGCAAGATCGGCTTAGCGGCCATGACTTCACCCACAGAAACCGCGTGCACCCAGAAACGCGGTGAGCCCTCGCCCGCTTTTGCATAGCGTCCCCAGCGCTCGTGCCAATGCACGGGGTCTTCTTTTCCCGTCGCCATCCGAAACGCATAGTAGAGTAGTAAGAGCGGCGAAAGCAAAAACAGCAGCAGGTTGTAGATCACTCTTTGTACCAACCCTGCGCCTCAAGAGTTGTGCGTACATCGTCCTGGAGGCGCTGAAAAGCACGGAGGCGCAGGAGAGGACTAAAGTCATCCGTGAGCTGTGTGATACGCCGCATCGCAGCAGGAATCTGCTTATTGAACTCCTCAAGCCTTCGTCCTCTGTGCTCGCTCGCCGTGCGAAGTGCTTCACGCAGCACTGTTTTAGGATCGGCTATAGTTTCGAGTTGTGCAATTGTTGGTAAGTTTAACGAGGAGCGACTATTACGATTACCTGCTGCCTGGCGCAAAACGCCTGAGTCAAAGAGGAGCCAAGCTTCCATCATCCGCACAGGCACTACACAAACACTGGGGAGATCAATTTTTGCTTCCGTGAGAGCAACCTGAATCTCTTCGTACCGCCTAATGGGCTCTTCGCGGTCTGAGTCCCGATGAATAAAAAGCAGGTCACACGGGGCATCTTCGAGTGCATTATGAATTTTATCTGCCAATCCCTGTCCTCGGCGATAAACAAACTCTCCTGTGAAAATTTGCTTCGTGTGCCGCTGAATAGTCCAGTCAAGAATCGGCAGGAGTGCCGCATCCGTTGAGCCTTCCGTTAGAAACGTATAGCGAAGTATCATTCTGGAGTGGGACTCCAAACAAGCTGCCCCACGGCATCTGGTTCTAAGTAGGCTTGTTCTAAGGGGCGCAGATACCGCATTAACTTCCCCTTGCTAATACTAGGGGTTTGTGGTTCGGCACTTGCTCGCCAAGTTCCCTCAATACAAGAGAGACTCAGATGTTGGTAGCGCTGTCCTTCTTTCTGGTTTGAGATCAGCTCGGCGGCTAGAAGGCAATCGCTGGGAACTAGTCCAACTACTGTCGGGGAATGAGTATTGATAATAACCTGCCTCAAAGGGTTATTACTATCTATGGGACAATTTATGTCTACAGCAATAGCGCGCAGTAAATTTAGCATAGCCTCGATTCTTTCAGGATGAATACCATTCTCAGGCTCTTCTAAACAAAGTACACCATGAAACTCAGGATCAGCCTCTAAAACGGCTAGGGCTAAAAAACGCAAAGTTCCATCCGAGAGTGCACGTGCCGAGTGCTGCGTACCATCAGCACCCGCTGCCCAAAGCGTAAGAATATCTCGCTTATCGTCGCGCTCAATTCCTACCTCCCGAATCTCTCGCACAAGTTCGCTTACTCGTAGAGCAATACGATCATAGACGGAAGCCTCATCACGTTCCCCCTCTGGCGTCCGATAACTCTGCGCAAGCCGATAGAGAGTCGCCGCTAGATGCTCACCACTTGGTGTCAAATGCCCAGGTGTATTGATTTCATCCACTTCACGTAACGCAGTGGGCTCTAGCTGCAAAAGCGACCAAGAAGACATCTCATTTCTAGCAAGAACCGCCGTTCGGTACTCTGCGGCATTCGCCAAATGAATCAGTGTGCGGGGCAGTGTCCGTGCCGGACGAGGAGTCGGACGACCACCACCAATACCTCCACGATCCTGATGAAGACGAATCTCTATTTCACCATTTGCGTTCTCAAGTGTTGAAATCAAGGGGTCGGTACGGCGACCATTAATTACCGAATCACGCCAGCTTTTTGAGGGCTTAAAGGGCAAGTGTACTCGAGCATCACTTTTATTAATATGAACTAAAGATTCGTACTTTACCTCAAGACTACTATCCACTTCACGATAACCCAGTTCTAACGTGTAGCGCAGAAAAGTCATGCTGGCAACAGCACGTTGCCCCAAATCATCATCTCCCTCTTTGGGCACGATCATTTCCGCCTCAAAATACATCGTTTGTGCGTACTGATTTCCGAACCTATGAAAGAGTGCGCGTGCATCGGGTCTTCGATTATCTCGTACCGATTTGGCAGCCCCAAGCAAAGTATCGCTTGCCAGAGCACTCAAGAATCTTATGGCGTCGAAGAGATTGGATTTCCCTACGCCATTTGCTCCTGCAATGCATGTGAAAGCCGCAAAGCGCACATCCACATCCACAAGATTTTTAAAACCACGCACCTTCAGCCTTGTTAGCATAGCTCTATTGTACTCTCGCAAGCGGCTCGGAGGCGCGGGTCTCAAAGTCGAGGGTGGCGGTGCGGCCATTTTGTAGGTGCCAGTAGCCCGCGCAGGCGATCATGGCGGCGTTGTCGGTACACAGGGCGACGGGGGGATAGAAGAGCGTGAGTCCGGCCTTGTCGCAGCGCTCCTGCATCACTTCCCGCAGGCGCGTGTTGGCGGAGACACCTCCGGCTAGTAAAACGCGCTCCACGCCCAGCTCTTTGGCGGCAGCGATGGTCTTCTTGCTGAGCACATCCACCACAGCCTCTTGGAAGCTCGCGGCGATATCGGAGATCGAGGGCAGGTTCTCACCTTGGAGGGCATAGCGCACGGAGGTCTTAAGGCCCGAAAAGCTAAACTCATGGCTGCCCTGAAGCAAGGCGCGGGGAAATGTGATGGCTTTGGGGTTGCCTCCCTCCGCTGCTTTTTGCACTGCGGGCCCGCCCGGATAGCCGAGGCCCATCAGACGGGCGCACTTATCAAACGCCTCACCCGCCGCGTCGTCGCGTGTCCGTCCCAGCAAGATATAGTCGCCGTGGCCGCGCAGGTGAAACAGATCCGTGTGGCCGCCACTGACGACCAAGGCGACTGCGGGGAAATCAGCCCGTACACTGGCCCCCCCGAACTCGGGGGCGGGGGGGGGAGCCATTGTATTGAGCCAGTTGGCGTAGAGATGCGCCTCGATATGGTGCACGGGAACGACAGGCTTTTTGAGCGCCATGCCGAGCGCCTTTGCCGCCGAGGTTCCGACCAAGAGCGCCCCGAGCAGCCCCGGACGGTTGGTCACGGCGATGGCATCAATATCGGCCCAGGTACACCCCGCCTCCGCAAGCGCCTGGCGAAAGACGGGAATCAGTACCTCCACATGGCGGCGGCTCGCCAGCTCAGGGACAACGCCACCGTAGAGCGCGTGCTCCTCCATCTGCGAGGCCACGATATTGGAGAGCAGTACCCGTCCGTCTTTTACGACTGCCGCGCTGGTCTCATCGCAGCTTGTCTCGATTCCAAATACAATCACAAATCCTATTGTAGCCGACGCCGCGCCAGGAAGACGCCTCCAACAATAAAGCTAGGGGCAAGAAAGAGTCCGAGAAACGGCACAAGGGAGAGAAGCCCTGCGGCGACGGCGAAAGTCAGGGTGTAGACATCGGGCTTTTTCAGAAGCAGCCGCATCTGTACCCTGAGAGTAGTACCACGCCGTAGAAAGGCGGGTGAGGTGTAGTCCAGCAGACTTACCAGCCCTGCTCCTAGAACACCCGCCACAGGCCCAACGGCGGCTCCCAAGCCAAACGCAAGAAGACAGATCCCGCCATTGAGCAAGAGGCGTTTGCAGGTGTCGCCAAAGAGTTGCCAGAAATTGAGCGGACAGACGGGGACTTCTGCTCCCAGCAAGCGCTCCGTCTCCCGACTGAGTGGATCGAAGACTAACCCGAGAAAGCTACTGCCCAGCAGATAGAACGCAAAAGGGAAGAGTACTAAATAGAGCAGAAAAGCGGCAACTCGGGCTCCTTCTTCCAGTCCTGCTCCGTAGCGTTGCCAGCCGATCCACCCTAGGATGACATAGAGCACCGAGGCGATCAAGCCAGGGACAAGCGCTAGCGGCCAGAGCCGTGGGTGCTTGAGCAGAAAACCGATTCCTTTAAGTGCGTCCATTGTAAAATAAGACAGCCGCGCCCCCTTTCGGTTGCGCGGCTGTTGAAGGATTCACTCTCTCCGTTAGGCGAAGGCGAAGCGGCCTGCGTCGGCGTGCTCTTTCAAGCGCTTGAGGCCACGTTCTGCCTGCTTGCGAACACACGCGGCATTGGTTCCTAGCTCCTCCGCGATCTCATCGTGGCTGGCTCCTTCGGCGCGGCGAAGAACCACAATCGCCTCGTTGGGCTTCAGCAGGGTGAGGAGCGCCTCGCGGATCGCTCGCTGCTGAATCCGCGCGAGAACGCCATCTTCCACACGGATCTCAGGGTCTACCACATCGCGGGTCTCGCCATCCTCGGTGTCATCGAGAGAGAGCGCCTGCTTGTCTTGGCCACGGCGGATCAGGTGCCGCTGACGATCAATAAGCAAGTTGGTGGCGATGCGGGTGATGTAGGCTCCGGTTGGCTCGGTGCTAGCAGGGCTCTGGAGCAGGCGGATCACCACTTCCTGTGTCAGGTCTTCTAGCTCATTGGCCAGCATGGTGCGTGCCTGCCGCGCGAGCGTTGCGGCGCATAGCGATTTAATCTGACGACGGAGCTGCTCGGCGGCACGATCACGCTGAGCCTTCGTGCTAGCGTCATCGCGGATAACCGCAAGAAGCTCTTTATTGGTCTGTCGCTTCGGTGCGACAGTGGACGGTACGGAAACGGCTGAAACGACGGGAGCAGGGGCAGAAGCAGCCTGGTCGTGCCATGCTTTGAGTCCCTGTAGTGCATTTAGCGCCTGTGCATTCATGAATTACATTCTCCTCTCTAATCTAAACTAACTAAAAACGACTACCCGCCACCCTTGGTCGGGGGTGGCGGAGAGGTCACATCGGCATGCGCAGACGGAATCATAATGGTAGCCAGCAACAGTGCGGCAGCGATCAGACTTGCAACTTTTTTCATTTATTTTCTCCCAAAAACAGACGTAGTGAGG
>NZ_JANNYP010000798.1:0-8852 GCF_031410135.1 Armatimonas sp.
CTCACGGTAGGTCACGAACTTCTCGGCATTTTTCGCACAGAAAGCCACCTGGTACTCATGGGAGCGCTGGAAGATTGCCCACCAGTCGCGACCCTGACGGTCTTTTTGCCCCCGCAAATTAATATAGCATGGTGTCATCTGTGCCCAAAAGGCGGGCACAGCGGGGTTCTCGGTGAAGCTCAGTGCATCCCACGAGGCTTGTGGCAAAGGGTGGGTTGGCGTACCCAGTGCCAAGAGATAGAGGTAGCTTGCCTCCGTGTAGCCACTCCAGCGCGCCTCTAAAAAGCCCGACTCAGGCTTCCAGCCCATGCAGGGGGCAAGATTTTTGCCCCCGTTTTGCATCCAGCGCCAGTCGGCGCGGGCCACGAGAGCATCGGCGAGCTCGGCATGTTCCCCTTTAAAATAGCGCCCAGCGGCTAGGGCTCCCAGAAAGAGCAAGGTGGAGTCAATGGACGAGAGCTCGCAGCTCCAGACCCGCTTTCCGTTGCGCCAGTCTATAAAGTGGTAGAAAAAGCCATGTTCGTGGGAGAGCTGATTGCTCAGAAAATGCAGGGTAAGAAGGGCACGTTTCTGCGCCTCAGCTTTCTTGATCCAGCCACGGCTTGCCGCGATGGGGAGTGCGGCAAGTGCGTAGCCCGTGGCGGCCACTGAGGCGACTGTATAGTCATCAGCCTTCCCTATATTTTTTGCCCGGTCTTTAGTCAGGCCCGTCTGAGGATTTGTCTCCTGCCAAAAAAACGTAAAGGCCCGCTGGGCGAGCGTTTCAAGTGAGAGGTTAGTCGTCGTCATCGTCGAAGGGCTCATCATCGGCTGCACCAGAGGTATCGGTGTAGTGGCTGATCTCCTCGCCCCGGAAGACCGTGATCAGAAAGTCCTCACGGTCGAAGTTAGGCAGATAGGACTGCGCAATATCATCGTCAATCTGCGCGATCAGGCCCTCTTCTTGCTCGATGGGGAGATCCGCTTCTAGGATCAGAGTGCCGTGGATGGTGTCATGGGCATAGTGCAGGTCAATCTGCCCAATGCGCCGGTCGTCGTCCCAGATGAGATAGACCTCGCTGCTCTGAGTGCGGACAAGCCGGATGAGTTTATAGTTTGTGGGGACGCGGTCTTCATTCATGCCAGACAAAATAATACCGCCGGGCGAAGGTTTTCGCCCGGCGGTACGACTTTCTTTTTTACGCCATGCCGGGTTCGAGGCGTGTAGGCCGTGAGCTGGCAGGTCGCGTCGCGGAGGGTTCGCTAGGCTCCGAGGGAGCAGGCGGTGCGGGTGGCTCCTGGGGCTTGCTTGGCGGCTCGGGCTTTCGTCCCCCGATACTGGGAGCGATAGCGTCCTGAATCAGGGCCAGGAACTCGTCGCGATCCAGTGTCTCTCGCTCAATCAAGGCATCTGTCAAGCGATCTAAGACAGTCCGGTTAGTGCGGAGAATATCCTCGGCGCGCTGGTAGTTGCGGTCAATGATATTCTGGATGTCTTCGTCCACGATCTTGGCGACTTCATCCGAGTAGTCTCGCTCTTCCATTCCTCCGCTGCCACCGAGAAAGCCATTGCCATGACGCTTGCCAATCCGGCGGTTGCCTAGGCGCTCGCTCATCCCGAACTCACAGACCATTGCTCGTGCAATCTCGGTGACCTGCCCAAGGTCATTGGAAGCGCCCGTATCTAGGCCACCTTCCTGACCATAGGCTAGGATCTCTGCGATTCGCCCGCCCAGTGCCATGGCGATCATGTCCTCCATTTCGGCCTTGGTCTGGTTGTAGCGATCCTCCGTGGGTAGAGTGATGGTCACGCCCAGCGCCCGACCACGTGGCAAGATTGTCACTTTATGTAGGGGGTTCGCATTGGCTAGAAGCTCGGCGATCAGGGCATGGCCCGCCTCATGAACGGCGGTGCGGCGCTTGGCGACTGCGGTCATCAGGCGGTTCTTGCGTGCCGGCCCCATCATCTCGCGGTCAATCGCCTCTTCAAACTCGGACATGCCGATCTTGGTTTTCTCGCGACGAGCTGCGAGAATCGCAGCCTCATTGACAAGGTTGGCTAGCTCGGCACCCGCAAAGCCCGGCGTACGCTTGGAGATGCTCTCCAAGTTCACGTCATCGTCCATCGGCTTACCACGCGTGTGGACACCGAGAATCGCCTCGCGGCCCTTGGCGTCCGGCGCATCCACCACCACACGGCGGTCGAAACGTCCCGGACGAAGCAGCGCGGGGTCGAGCACATCAGGGCGGTTGGTGGCGGCGATCAGGATCACACCAGAGTTGGGATCGAAGCCATCCATCTCGACTAAGAGCTGATTGAGGGTTTGCTCACGCTCATCGTGGCCGCCGCCCCAGCCCGCACCGCGCTGGCGACTGACGGCATCAATCTCGTCAATGAAGACCAGTGCCGGACGATTCTGGCGAGCCGTATCGAAGAGATCACGGACGCGGGAAGCGCCCACTCCGACAAACATCTCGACAAAATCTGAGCCTGAGATATGGAAGAAAGGAACCTGCGCCTCGCCTGCAATGGCCCGAGCCAACAGGGTTTTACCCGAGCCAGGAGGGCCTAGTAGCAGAACTCCCTTGGGAATCTTAGCACCAAGCGCCTGGAACCGACGAGCGTTCTTGAGGAAATCCACGATCTCCTGGAGCTCTTGTTTAGCTTCCTCAACGCCCGCCACATCGTCGAACGTCACCTTGGGGACGTTCTCACTAGGCCGACGATGCTTCGCTTTGGTGAAGTTCATCGCCTGATTGTTGCCGTTTTGGGCAGCGCGGCTAAAGATCATGTAGATCACACCGGCTCCGATAACGAGAGCGAGAATGGGCAGGAGCGAGGCGAGGACGTAGTCCATCGGGCCTTCAGGCTCCCAGCCAAATGCCACCCCTTTTTCACTCAGGAGCTTGGTGAGGCGACTGCGTTCTGGCTGATCGGGGGGGAGCGCTACCTGGAAGTCCAGCTTATTGCTCACGGCACCGGGGGCATTGGTATGGAACTTACCAATAAAAGTGCCCTTATGGAACTTCCCAGAAGCGACGATCTTGCCCTGATTGATTTTTTCCAGGAACTCGCTATACTCAAGTTGCTGTGGCGCGTTAAACCAGGGGAAAGACGTGCGCGAGAGTGGCCCCTTGAGTAAGAAGAAACCCACGGCGATCACGGAAACGACCAGCAAACCCAGTCGCAAAATACGGTTCAAACGGAAAGCCTCCTCGGGGTACGGGGGCGCTCAAAACGCCTCAGCAACCCCGCCAACAGTACGGGCATTATACCACGCAGGGATTATCGGGCTCAGGGATGTTTCTCTCCACTGTCCGCCCTAACTTGATTAACAGTACGTTATCTAAGGTGCTACGGTTCCCGAAAGGGTACACTGTGCCTTGTGCAAGAGGCTTTTTTTGTGCGTAGTGCCTCACCAGGGGCCGTTTTGCGCTTTCTGGAGCGCTTAGCGCGGCGTGGTGAGCCACTTCCTATGGAACTTCTGATCTCGGATGCGATTGGAGAGCGGCTGTGGCGGGCGCTTCCGGTTGCGGGTTTGGAGAGTGTCGCTCCACGCCTCGCTTTGGCTTTCTCGTCGGATGTCTTTCATCTGCAGCTCACTCCCACGGGAGGGATATGGACACGCTATGAGGGCGAGGGCGCGATGGAGTCTGGAGTGCTGACGAAGAAGCGTCTCTGGGAGCAGGACTCGCCTGTCGAGCGCTGGGCAAGACAGCATGGCCTCCCGCTCACCCGCCTGACACGCCCCCCAAAAACACTGGACTACGAGACGGTCGCGCAGCTTGACCAGCGTAGCCTGCTTTTAGAAGACACCCCGCGCCTCTATCGCTTCGCGCTTCAGGCGATACAATAATCCTCGATGAACGTTCTTCTAGCGGGTCCGCGCGGCTTCTGTGCGGGAGTGGATCGGGCGATTGAGATTGTGGAGGTGGCGCTGGAGGTCTATGGTGCGCCGCTCTACGTGCGGCATGAGATCATCCACAACGAGCACGTGGTGAGCCGACTGCGCGAGCGTGGCGTGGTCTTCACGGACTTTCTGAGCGACGTGCCGTCGGGGAGCAACCTGATCTTCTCAGCGCACGGTGTCTCCCCCGCCGTTCGCGAAGAAGCGAAAGAGCGGCAGCTCAATGTGATTGATGGCACCTGCCCGCTCGTCACCAAGATCCACTTAGAGGTCCATAAGTTCCTCAAGCGCGGCTACGGTATCTTCTTTATCGGCCACCGGGGCCATGTCGAGACCGAGGGCACGATGGGCGAGGCTCCCGGAAAGCTGATCTTGGTCTGCGAGGAGCACGAGGTCGCCCACCTGCCCGAGCCGCCTGACGAAAAACTGATCTACTTAACCCAGACCACCCTCTCGATTGACGAGACACGCGGCATTGTGGACGCACTCAAGGCACGCTTCCCCAGGATGGAGAACCCGCCGTCGTCGGATATCTGCTACGCCACGCAGAACCGCCAGGATGCCGTCAAGGTGCTCGCGAAGAAAGCCGACACGATCTTGGTCATCGGCTCGCAAACCTCCAGCAACTCCCGGAGCCTCCGCCAAGTCGCCGAGGCCCACGGTACCCGTGCGTTTCTCATTGACGACGCCAGCTTCCTCACCGACGAAATGCTCGACGGTGCCCAGACCGTCGGCGTGACCTCCGGCGCATCCGCTCCCGAGGATATTTTCCAGGGCGTTGTCGAAGCGCTCAAAGCCCGCGGCGCGACAAGTGTTGAAGAGTTCGTCGTGCTTGAAGAAGATGTCGAGTTCAAGCTCCCGCCCGGATTGGTGCAGCTCCAGCGGTTGCTGCCATCTCACCGCGCCTAGGACGGAGATTGTCCTCGCTTTTTGGGTACAATCACTCTATGAAACGCTACGATATTGACCGCGAGCGGAGGATGGCCTGGTTCCGCGAGGCCCGATTTGGGATGTTTATTCACTGGGGACTCTATGCCGTGCCGGGCGGGGTCTGGAAGGGCCGCGATATCGGCGGGGTGGGGGAGTGGATCTTTAACTCCGCACAGCTTACGGTCGCCGACTACGAGCCGCTCCAGTCGCAGTTCAACCCGGTGCAGTTCAGTGCCAAGGAGTGGGTGCGAACGGCCAAAGACGCAGGGATGCGCTATATCGTCATCACCAGCAAGCACCACGATGGATTTTGTTTGTGGGACTCCAAGCTCACGGACTGGGATATCATGGGCACTCCGTTTAAGCGCGATATCCTTAAAGCGCTCGCCACCGAGTGTCATAAGCAGAAGATTCGCCTGTGCTTCTACCACTCCATCATGGACTGGCACCACCCGGACTACCTGCCGCGCCGGGGCTGGGACAAGCGCCCGACGGCTGAGGCGAATTTTGGTCGCTACATCGAGTACATGAAGGGGCAGCTAAAAGAGCTTCTAACCAACTACGGCCCGATTGGCATTGCCTGGTTCGACGGCGAGTGGGAGGGCACCTGGACCCACGATAAGGGCGAGGATCTCTACAAGTTCGTGCGCTCGCTCCAGCCCAGTATTATTGTCAATAACCGGGTGGATAAGGGCCGACAGGGCATGAAGGGGATGACCAAGGGGGATTTTGCGGGCGACTATGGCACGCCCGAGCAGGAAATTCCTGCCAATGGCTTTGGTGAGGGCGTGGACTGGGAGTCGTGCATGACCCTCAACGACACCTGGGGCTTTAAGACCAAGGACATGAACTGGAAGTCCGCTGAGACACTGCTTAAGAACTTGATTGACTGCGCTAGCAAGGGCGGCAACTACTTACTTAATGTCGGGCCAACGCCGGAGGGCACGTTCCCGAAGCCTATCGTAGAGCGCCTAGAAGTGATGGGTGGATGGCTCAAAACGCACGGTGAGGCGATCTATGGCACGCAGGCCAGCCCGTTTCCCAAGCCACTCCCCTGGGGCCGCGTGACGCGCAAGGGCAACAAGCTCTATCTCCATGTTTTTGATACCACCCAAGCGCAGATCATCCTGCCCGGCCTCAAGACCAAGCTCAAGGGTGCACGGACACTGATGGGTTATCCTAAGACCGGTGCCTTCACAATAGATTCGCTCGGCAATCGCTCTGGCTCTCTCACATTGGGCAAGGCTCGTATGCCCATTCCTGCGGTTGGTAGCCCGGAAGGGGTGAGGATCACCCTCCCCGAAGCCCTCAAAGGCCAGCTCCTTCCTGTGATCGTGCTGGAGTTTGATGGAGTGCTTGTTGTGGAACCTCGGCAGTTTCTCTCTGCTCCCATAAAATAGACCTTTTTGTAACTAAATAGCCTCCCTGAGTGTTCTTGGTGGTACGATGCTCGAACTTAAAAATCTGACCAAGCGCTATGGGGAGAGAGTGGCGGTAGATCGCCTCTCGTTCTGCGTGAAACGGGGGGAGCGCTTTGGACTGCTCGGCCCCAACGGTGCGGGCAAGACTACGGCTATCTCGATGCTGGTCGGTGCCCTCAAGCCCGATAGCGGCGAGATTCTCTTCCACGGTGAGCCGCTCTCCGGTGAGAGCGACCCGCTGAAGAGTAAGATCGGCTACGTGCCTCAAGAATTGGCGCTCTACGAGGATCTCACGGCGGTGGAGAATCTGCGCTTTTTTGGCGCTATCTATGGCTTGGGAGGAGCAAAGCTCACCGAGCGTGTGGATGTTGCACTAGAGGTGGCCGGGCTAACCGACCGGGCAAAGAGTCGGGTGCGTACTTACTCGGGTGGGATGAAGCGCCGCCTGAACCTGGCTGCGGCGCTGCTCCATGAGCCTGAGCTGCTGGTACTGGACGAGCCCACGGTGGGCGTAGACCCGCAGAGCCGCAATGCGATCTTTGAGGCGCTTGAAAAACTCGCTCAGAGTGGGCTGACCCTGCTCTACACCACGCACTACATGGAAGAAGTCGAGCGGCTCTGCGAGCGAATCGCCATTATGGACCAGGGCCAGATTGTCGCCGAAGGGACGCAGGCTGAGCTTCGTGAGCTGCTGCCAACCACCCAGAGACGTGCGATTACGCTGGAGGCCGACGAGGTGCTCTTAGAGCTTTTAAGATCCCATGGTCTGAGCTGGCAAGAGGCCACGGAGCGCGGTGGGCTGGAGTCTGTTTTTCTGCATCTGACCGGAAGGAGCCTGCGCGACGCATGAACGCTGTTTTTCGTACGCTGGTTGGCAACGACCTGCGCCTCTTTTTCTCCGATAAGCGGGCCATGATCGCCACGATTTTTATCCCGATCATGCTGGCCTCGTTCTTTGCCATGATCTTTGGCGGAGGCGGCAGTGGCAAGAAAGCCGCTATCACCGTTTTGGTCGCCGACAATGATCAGAGCCCTGTCTCGCAAAAGATCATCGCGGGTCTCAAGACCGATGAGAGCTTTAAAGTCTCTGCAGCCAGTGAGGCTCAGGCGCGAGAAGCGGTTGGTAAAGGCAAGGTATCGGTTGCACTGGTGATTTCCAAAGACTTTGGCACGCAGTCCGCAAGCGCCTTGTTCAACCCGGCTGCCCCGCGTCCCAAGCTCACGTTTCTCTACGACCCAGCGCACAATGCGGACTTACAGATGGCACGAGGCCTGATGACCCAGCAGGTGATGCAGGTTGTAAGTCAAGAAGCATTCGGTGGAGCAGGCGATGCAGGTGGTGGTATGTCCGCTCCTTGTGAGATGGAGAGCGAGGCCATGGTTGCTAAGAGCGCCAACGAGCCCACAGATGCGAGCGGTGGAAAAGCAGGCGCGACCCATGTCTTTATCGGGATGGGCGTTCAGGGCTTGCTCTTCTTCGCCATAGACTTTGCCATCGGAATGGTGCGCGACCGACGGCTCGGGCTCTGGAAGCGACTGCGGGCCGCGCCGCTCTCTCGCCTGCTGATTTTAGGAAGCCGCTGGATCTCCTCAAGTATCATCGGGCTGGTCGTACTCTCGGCAGTCCTGACGTTCGGAGCCCTGTTCTACGAGATTCGAATCAATGGCAGTGTGATTGGCTTTGTTTTGCTCGCCGTGGCTTCGTCGCTGATGGTGGCTGCCTTTGGAATGCTTATCGCCGCGCTGGGGCGCACCGAAGGGCAGTGTCGGGCATTTGCCGTTCCCGCCGTGCTGACCATGAGCTTTCTCGGGGGAGCGTGGATCCCGACGTTTATGATGCCCGCTTGGATACAGCCTGTCTCACTGATTCTCCCGACGCGCTGGGCGGTGGATGGCTTTGATCTGGTCACCTGGCGCGGCTTAGGACTTGTCGAAGTGCTCCCCTCACTGGGAATCGTCTTAGGGTTTGCCGTCGCCTTCGCCGGGTTTGCCCTTGCCCGCTTCCGCTGGGAAGATTGAGATGGGCTCAGGAAAGCATCGCTTGATATTGTGTATAGAGCCCCTCGACGCAGCGTTCCCAGGTATATAATGCGGCTCGCTTGAGTCCACGCTCCCTAAGCGTGGCATACAACGTTGCATCACTTAAAAGGCTCCATACTGCAGTGGCAATGGCCTCAGGGTCTTCCGGGGGAGCGTGGAGACCCGCATCACCGACCACTTCAGGAAGACTAGTAGTATTGGAGACAACCACCGGAGTGCCACAGCGTAGTGACTCCAGCGGCGGTAATCCAAAGCCTTCTGCACGAGAGACAAAGAGAAAGACGGAAGCACCCGAGTAGATCGCAGGTAGGTCCGCATCTTCCACGAACCCTGCAAATCGAATAGTCTGTGCCACCTCGACGGGTAGATCCGCGAGCAGCTTCTCATGTTCGGCAGAGCGCCTACCAATGAGCACAAGAGGAGGTGTTTGACGATGTTCTTGGTAAAGTAATGTATATGCCGCAAGCATATTAGGTAAGTTCTTATGAGGGGAGAGACTTCCTAATCCAAGGAGATAATCTCCCTGGGGCAGGTTATAGCGATCTCGGATGAGATCAAGTTCCGTAATATCTCT
>NZ_JANNYP010000799.1:0-10206 GCF_031410135.1 Armatimonas sp.
AGCACTACCAGGCACTCACCGCGCTCCTGAGACTTGGGCGTGGCAAGATGCTCGGGGTGGACCACAACCGCGATGCCACCTGGATCGGAGCCAGCGCCGCGTTTACGGTGCCGTAGTCCCTTAGCCAGTTGCCCCAGACAACGAGTCTTCCGGCATGATTTATCGTGCCTGAGTCGTCCCAGAGCGGACGGTGACGGTTCCCAGGTCGAGAAACTGGCCTCTCTCAACACGGAGATCTCTTTTCATCTCGATAGGATTGCCAGGCCCCGTGCGGTGGAAGACGAAATAGTAGGCAGTGCCTGGTACCACCCAAGCGATGAAGTGGCCATCGGGGCCGGGCGTGAGTTTTGAGAAGGATTGCGATCCGACGAACAGCTCCGGCTGGACATCGGTAAGGGGTTTGCCCTGTTCATCCACAAACTGCCCGGTAATGCTATGAACCGGATGCTCAGAGAGCGTGATGACTTGCTCCCCCTGGCTCACTGTGATCTCACCCGTTGCATAGAGATGGTGCCCGTCGAGGCTTGTCACCTGGAAGTTAGTGATTCCTTGCGGGGGCAACCCTATATCGCCTTTCTCGTTGGTCGTTCCCCTGGGCATATCAGTCACTCTGAGTGCAGGAGCAACGCCCGTTCTGGGATCGGGTTTTTCATAGCGCGACAAGGTGACCGTGGCACCCGCGACGGGCTGCCCTGCCTCGTCCACAACATGGAGTGTGATCGGGCCGGTCTGCACCGGAGTGCGCTGGGCAGTGCTGGGATTCGTCTGGGTAGAGAGGACAAAGAGCAGGCCACCTCCACCACCAAAGGCAAGGGCAAGCGCGGGGATTAGTATCAGTTTCATGTTAAAACCAACTTTCTGGAGCGTGTGCCGCTCCGGGAGGTGCGAGAGAATGCGTGTGTGTAGCCCCGAGGGAACCTCGGACTCGGGGAGCTTTTTGGCCAGCCGGCGTAGCTTGGTCTCAAAGGACATGGCGTTTGGTTCCTTTCTGGGGGAGCTCTTCGATCGAGTGTGACAGGGCGCGTTGGAGAAGGACGCTTGCTTGGGCGAGGCGGGACTGGACGGTTCCCAGGGGAATCTCTAGGAGCTCGGCGACCTCTCGGTAGCGCAGCTCTTGCACCCGCACCAGCACAAATACCTCGCGGTAGTGTGTGGGAAGCGCAGAGATCGCCATGTCCAGTGCCTGCTTTGCCTCGTGCTGGGTGTAGCGAGCCAGAGGGTCGCTGGACAGACCTGCGGCAAGCTCCTCGTGGGCATCGAGCGTTTCGGTAAAGCGGGCCTTGCGCCGCGCCGCGAGGTGGTGCTTAACCGCGATTCCACAGAGCCAGGTGGAGAGCTGCCCCACGCCGCGCCAGTCAGAAAGCCGCTGGTAGGCCGTGAGAAAGGTCTCCTGCGTGAGGTCTTCTGCAAGCGCGGAGCTGCCTGTGAGGCGTAGCAATAAGTTGTACACCCGGCGCGAGTGGCGTGTGAGAAGCGCACCAAACGCGGCGGTGTCTCCGTTTTTCGCTTTCTGCACCAGCCAGAGGTCTGGGATTTGCATTGCTTTTCTTGCCTTTTTCGTCCTTCGCTCTTAAGTGTCGAGAAAAGCAGCGTTTGTTCGGAGTCTTGGTGCTTATTTTTCTTATTGTTCGCGAGGGCCAAGCAGGCTGTAGACAGTCATCTGCCCTTTACCCTTGACTTCTGTTTGGCGTGGAGGGCTAAAGATAAACTTGTCGCCCAAGAGCGCGTGGGTCGCCTCGGTGACCTGAATCTGATCCTGGATGCCGTGTGACTCCATGCGGCTGGCCGTGTTGACTGTATCGCCCCAGAGGTCGTAGATGAACTTCTTTGTCCCGATCACCCCTGCGATCACCGGCCCCGAGTTTAGGCCGATGCGTAGCTGTAGCGGCTCGCCATTCTCGCGCTTAAAACCGGCGATGACCGTGCGCAGCTCCAGAGCCATCCTCGCGGCGGCCTGGGCATGTTGGGCATCGGGCTCGGGGACTCCGGCTACGGCCATGTAGGCATCGCCAATTGTCTTGATCTTCTCCAGCCCGTGCTTCTCGGCGAGGGCATCGAAGGCGGAGAATATCTCATTGAGCAGCGCGACCAGCTCGTCGGACGAGAGTTTTGTCGCGAGCTGAGTGAAGTCCACGATATCGGCAAAGAGCACCGTGGCAGACTCAAAGCGATCTGCAATCGTGGTCGGCTCATCTTTCAGGCGATGCGCGATCGTCTCTGGCAGGACATTGGCAAGAAGCCTCTCTGACTTTGCCCGCTCAATATCCAGCAGGTAATTCGCGAGAAACGCCTCGCGTGCCAGGCGCTCTTGCACTAATGCCACGAAGTAGGCACCAACAATGGAGGTACAGCTCACCTGGATTGTTACCCCAATCAACTCTGCGGAAATACCTACGTGAAGAGGCTTGATGACGCACCAAAGAGTGATTGCAGCCATCGCAAACATGGCTGAGAGAGCCCAGCGAAACTGAAGGCGGAAGGCTGAGAGAAATATCATACCGATAGGTATCATGCGTATAAGGAAATAAGTATTACTCCCGTGTAATTCAGTCTTGAATAAAGGCAATGATTCTTTAATAATTAAGAAATTTTCATATTGTTTTAAAATTAGTGAAATTCTTAAATCTCTTGCATATGAAATGGAAAGGCATAAAAAAAGAAACATTAATACCAAAGATATTGCTGATAATGGTTGGCAGTATTTATTGAATAATTTCGAATAAGTTAGTTTGCGGAAAAATAAAACTACTGGAATTGATGAAATCGTTCCTGTTAACCCTTTGACCGTATTATTAATGACATTTGGATCTTTGCTTGAAAAATATGCATTTGCCATCTCTCTAAGGATGACGAATGTGATTAGGAAGACGAGCGCGAGTAAGATTTTCCGCAGAGAGGGAAGAAATTTTTGGTAGTAGTCCTGCTGAAAAGCGTCCTCTATTTCGTCAGGGAAACGGAGGCGGCGCAGGTAGCGTGCACGGTCGGAGTCAAGCATGAAATCGGGTTCTCTGGCAGCGATTATATCAGAGGGGCCTAGAGCGCGATCACGCGCTGAGCCAGCACGACCTCGCGGGTGTCGTTGGTGGCGATGAGCGTCAGGCCGCCGCGCTGTTGCTGCTCCACGACTAACTCCGCCACCAGTGCGACCCCTTTGTCGTCGAGGGCGAGTCCGGCCTCATCCAGGAGCAAGACCGGGGGCTCGAACAACACTGCCAGTGCCAGCTTCACTCTTTGTCGCAAGCCCGACGAGTACTGCCCGAGAGGATCGTCCTCGCGCCCTGAGAGCCCGACGCGCTCTAACGTCGAGGCGATCTTTTGTGGCGAGACGCCGCGCACGTCGCAGAAGAACTGCAAGTTCTCACGCGCCGTCAGCTCCGTGTAGAGCGTCAGATCCGGCGAGACATAGCCACAGAGCCGCCGCCGCCGCGCCGGATCGCTCTCGTCCGTTGCCCCAATGTGGAGCGTGATCTGCCCCTTGCTCGCCCGCAAGAGCCCTGCCACGAGTTTCACCACCGTGCTCTTGCCACTCCCGTTGGCTCCCGTGATCGCGACAACCTCGCCACCCTCCGCCATCAGAGTAAAGTGATGCAGCACGCGCCGCATCCCATAGCGCTTCTCGATATTGGACAACTCCAGCCGGATAGACTCCATGGGGCGATTCTACCGCTTTAGTCCCGCTTTTTGGAGCCGCGCCACGACGTCGGGGAGCTTCAAGTAGCGAGCGTAGGCCAGGAGAGCGTCCAAGCAGTAAGGAACCAGCGTCGCTTCATGGTACAGTTTGTCATTGTCGCGTTTTACACACCTAGATTCTAGTGAACAATTTTTAAGGACATTCGTCCGAGAATACACTGTAGGATGAAGGGGACGATATGGCACTGGCAACTTTCTGGAATCGGGGCGCAACAACCATGACGACCGACACGGCTCTTATTGCGCGTTGTCAAAAAGCGGATATCGTGGCCTTCAATGAGATCGTCGGGCGCTACAAGGGTAAGATCTACAACTACCTCTACCGCATGACAGGTAACGCCGAAGACGCCGAGGATCTGACACAGGAAGTTTTTGTGCGGATGTACTCCCATATCCACACGTTTCGAGCCGAGGCGAGCCTCTCTACCTGGCTGTTTCGGATCGCAGGGAATCTCTGCGTGGACGCGTTCCGCCGCAAGAAGAAAGAGCGTGGCGTGGTGTCCTCTTTGGATGCGCCGCTCTACAACGATGAGGAAGATGGCGGAGCGACGCGTGATGTGCCCGATATAAAGGCTGCGCCAGAGATACTCTTCTCGCGCAAGGAGCTCGGTGGGCAAATTGAAGAGGCACTGGCAAAGCTCCCCGCCAAGCTGCGCTCCGCCGTGGTATTGCATGATATCGAGGGGCTCTCCTACGAAGAGATCGCGGAGGTGGAGAAAATACCCCTGGGAACCGTGAAATCGCGTATTTTTAATGCCCGTGTGGCACTGCGAAGCGCTCTTCGCCCGTACTTAGAATCGTGAGTCGAAAATAAAATGGCAAGCATGTTAGATTGTAAAAAAATTCAAGAGGGGCTCTCCGAGTACATAGACGGGGTGTTGCTTGAGGAGCAGAGCACGGCCACAAAAGCACACCTGCGCTCCTGTGCAGTCTGCACCCAAATCGCCGACGAGCTTACCCAGACCAGCCGCTTGTTGGCGTTTCTACCTCGTCCGGAGCTTTCTGTGAGCTTTGAGCAGAAGCTAACCGCACGTCTTGCCGGGCAGGCTCTCCGGCCCAAACCGATAACCCTGGGAGAAAAACTCTCTGCCTGGTGGGTTCGCCCTCGGGTTCGCCCTGCGGTCGCTTCGGGGTTGGCCGTGGCTGCCCTCGTGCCTGTCGTGGTTTTCTTCACCCGCCCCACCGTAGCTCCCCCGTCCACGCCCAATACGGAGAGTGTGGCAGCCAACACCGAGGTCGAGCAGGTGATGCAAGAGCATCTCTCTGCCAAGACCAGTGAGGTTTTCGGGGACTCGTCGGGCGTGTTACTGACCGCCTCGCTCACTGAGCGAGAGTCAGGGTCGTAGGGCGCTTTGATGTCTCGTCTTTTCCTCTCCAGCCTGAGCTTGCTTCTGACAGTGGGGCTCGCGGGCGCACAACCGCCGCGCGTGCCGAAAAACTTTTTTCAGAACCGACAGGCTCTCTTGAAAAAGCAAGAGCAAGCAGCGAAGAATAACGCGGGAGTGGCCCGTAAGATCCTCCGGCGGATGCTACAGACGGAGATGTCGCTGGCGTTTCAGGCACGTGAGGTCAGTGTGGGAGGCGATGGCCGGAGTACCGAGCAGTGGGTCAAGCGCGATCCCAAGCTAGGAATCCGCCGGGAGTCTATCAAGCCCGAGGGAATCCTTCTCATTGATGACCGTCGCCGCCAAGTGCTGGTGCACCAGAAAGAGAAGCGCTACCAGGAAAGCAAGTCGCAGCTTGCCGAGATGCAAAAGCACCTGCAAGAGGCGCTTCGAGGCGAAGGCGGCATGCTGGTCGTGGAGCTACAGGGCACGGATACGATTGCGGGCCGCCCTGCCGACGTCGTTTTCGTGCATCTGGGCCCTAGTGGCATGGGGCCATCGCGGCGCTTCTGGGTAGACCGGGAGACAGGGCTACGCCTGCGCATGGAGGAGCGTGCCCCCGATAGCCGGATTCTCTCCAACACGTACTATCTCTCTCTGGAGCTCAGTCCAAACTTCAAGCCCGATGACTTTGTGCCACCACCTGTCCCCGCGGGATTTCGGCGCATCTTAGACAATCAGAAGCGCTATAAAACCATTGAGGAAGCGGCACGGGACGGAGTAACGGTTCGGCAGCCTACCTGGCTCCCTCTTGGCTTTAACCTGCGCAATATCATGGTAGCAAAAGCGGCCCATCCGCGAACGACTCTGTTCTGGGGCAATGGCCTGACGACGCTCTCACTGGTGAGTATTGCCAGTCCGATGCCTCCCCTGCTCGTGCGGCTCCTGAAGGGGGCGGAGAGCGGGATTGTCCAGCCTCCGAAGGGCGAGCGCTCCTACACCTGGAAGACCAGTGAGGGGTACTGCCTGCTGATAGGAAACCTCCCCGATGATCAGCTCAAGCGCATCGCTGACTCGGTGAAGTAAGGCCCTCATTCCCCCAGCCCCTTTCTCCCAATAACAAGCCCTTCGGGTGGGAGAAAGGGGAGTAGCGCCCTCTCTGCCTCCCCCTCCCTAACCCGTTATCGGGAGGGAGGGAAACTCGGTGTGTAAGAGTCTCAAACCGTTGGGACGGGAACTTGGGTGAGGATTTTTTGGATCACCGTGACATCCTCCATCCCGTGTGCCCGTGCCTCCGCGGAGAGGATCAGGCGGTGGGCCAGCACAAACGGAGCCAGGCGCTTGACATCGTCCGGGTTGGCGTACTTGCGGCCCGCCATCGCCGCTTGGGCCTGTGCGGCGTGCATCAGTGCCAGCGAGCCACGGGGGCTCGCTCCAATCTCCACTTGATCGCTCTTACGTGTGGCCGCCACGACTTCCGTGATGTACTTTTGCAGCAGTGGGGCAACGACAATGCGACGAACTTGATCCTGAAGGTCTACCAGAGTTGGGGCATCCAGAACGGGCTTGACATTGACGAGCGGGTGACTCTGGACTTGAGAGTTCAGAATCCTGATCTCCTGCTCCAAGCTCGGATAGCCTAGGCGGACACGCATCGTGAAGCGGTCCATCTGTGCCTCGGGGAGCTGATAGGTTCCGGCGTGCTCGATATTATTCTGGGTGGCGATCACAAAAAACGGACGTGGTAGCGGGTGCGTAATCCCACCCTCCGAGACTTGCAGCTCCTCCATGCACTCCAGGAGCGCCGCTTGGGTCTTGGGCGTCGCGCGGTTAATCTCATCAGCAAGCACCACCTGCGCGAAGATCGGGCCGGGCATGAAGCTGAACTCTTGGGTTTTCTGATTATAGATCGAGGTGCCCGTAATATCGGCGGGGAGCAAGTCCGGGGTGAACTGGATACGCTTAAAGGCACAGCCAAGCGACTGCGCTAGGGTCTTAGCCAAGGTGGTCTTGCCGACACCCGGGATGTCTTCAATGAGAAGGTGCCCGCCCACCAGCAGGGTGACCAGCGCCATCTCGACGGTCTCGTGCTTGCCAATGATGACCGTCTCCACCTGCTCCTGCACCCGTCGCATAGCCGCCGCGACATCGGTTTGTAGTTCACTCACGATGGCAGTGTAGCACGCCCCTCTCGCGCCTGTCAACCAGCACCAATGAGGCGAAAAAACATCAGAGTTACTGAGGCCCGTAGTGCTGTGCTTGTGGGGTGGATTGCTCTTGGGGAGTGTGCTCTAAGACATAGATTTCCCGGCGTAACTCTCGGAGTTCTATACGTGCTTTCAGTGTCGCTGTTACTCCCCAAGCACAACCAACAATGAGGTGCGCAAATTGAATCCAGGGCATCGCGTGCGGCACTTCCGTGATCCAATCATGGGTCATCCCCAATATACTAATCGCCACTAGAAGATCACTGAAGCAGCACAAAAAGCGAAAGACCCGGTAGGCTTTGTGTCTTAGCGAGGGGAAAGCTGATAATGGATCCCTCTCAGCAGACGTTGCGTTTTGGATGCAGCCAGGGCGAAGAATACGCAGATAGAAGTAAACTATCGCGAGAGGCATCACAAGAAGCCAAGCTCCGAACCAGCCTTTACTTGCCATGAGTCCCAACACCATGCACAACATCATGAAAGTAAGGTTTAGATAAGTACGCAACAGCGGCCAGTTGTTTTTGGGGCGGAGAGTGGGGTGTGCGTCGTTCATGGAGTGCTCTAACCCGTCGGGAAGCGATTTAGTACCTGAAGCCCCCAGCGTTCTTCACAGCGCTCTGGGGTATTGAATAAGAAAATACGCTCTGTGGCTTCCGCGATCGGTGTTATTGGAACGATCAGCTCCCCAACAATGTGGAAATGTTGGCTCCAGACATCCGTGCGTGGATTGAAGAATCGTGTCAGTTCACCAGACAGTGACAGAGAAGCGAGATCACTGCCTTTGTTATTGTTGCAGAGAAAGCAGGCAAAGGCTAGGTTGTCAAGAATGGTGAGCCCACCGTGCTTCTCTGACACAATATGATCTACCTCATGAGAGATAGTTGCATCGTCTTCGTGAAGCAGGCAGTACTCACAGCACCTTTGTGCGCGTTCACGAACCTGACGACGAAGTACCTGGGAAATGTAGGTACGACTCACGTTTTTACGCCGCTTTTGTAGCTATCGGAGTGGTTCCCGCTTGGATCATCCGTGCTCTGATTTTAGCCATGCGCACCAAGTGTTCTAGCTGCAAAAAATGGCTCAGCTCACTCTCTTCCTCGGGAGTGAGACTGCCCGCCCTCTTGCGATCAACAAGCTCATAGGCACGCTGTTGGACGGAATCCGAGGGACGAAAAGTCATAATAGCTTCGGGGCCACCACCCTGTGCGATAAGCTGGATGAACTCATCATAAACCATTGCCTGGGTTCTTCCTTTGTCGTTCATAAACGCATTGTACCGCTCAAACGATGTGTCGTCAGGCATTTCCGTAGATGGCGGCGTAGTAGTCCCAGCTTGGGTCGGTGGCTTGGCGGATGAAGGCGAGCTGGCCTGAGTGATAAAAATCCTCCGACGAGAGATAGGGTACGGCGCGGCCTAGTGGGGTGGGACTTGCCCAGAGGGGAATGAGTTCGTCGAGAGCATGCGTGGCGTAGGTGGTGGCAAGATAGTCTAGAAGCGCGGTGTGACTCTGCTCCAGCAGACTCCGTAGTTCGGGGAGCGTGAGAGGCTCGGTCTCGGCGGCGATCTGGGCGGTGAGAGCGCCCCAGGCATCGAGGGTGCCAGTTTTGAGCGAGGCCAGCGCGGCACGATCCACGTGGATCAGATGTACCAGTGTCTCGCGTACGGACTTGCACTCGGGATACGGCTTCCAGAGAGCTTGCTCGTCAGTGAGGCCCTCTAAGTGCTTGAAGAGCTGGCGCCGCGAGTTTCGTACGCCCTCCAAAAGGTTTTCCAGAGTCAGTGCCATCGCTTAGCCTACTCGGACTTTCACGCGGGCGGGCTTGAGTCCGGGGGCTTCGACTTGGAGTGTTACCTCGCCCTTTGCCTCGTGCTTGGCGCGGATTATGGCGAGTGCGAGGCCGTGAAAGGCGGGGTACTCGGTGGCTTGGAAGCTGCGCGGGTTGGTGGCATCACCATTGCCCACGGCGGCGAGCTCGGCGGCGCTTCCGGTGAGCGTGAACTTGAGGAGATGATCAGCACTGGGGACTTGCTGGCCTTTGGCATCCACAATGTTCACCGTCACAAAACTCAGGTCGCGGCCTCCGGTGAGCTTGGTGCGATCCGCGGTGAGCTTGATCTCCGTGGCGGGGCCAGTGGTGCGCTGGCGCGCCTCCGCCCAGGGCTTACCGTTTTTGTAGGCGACGGCCTTGAGCTCGCCGGGGGCGTAGAGAACATCGTCCCAGACCAGCCGGTAGGTCAGCGGGGCGCGTTGCTTACGGCCCAGCGACTTGCCATTGAGGAAAAGCTCGGCTTCATCGCCGCTGGTGTAGAGATGCACGGGCGTGACTTGCCCCTCGCGGCCCGGCCAGCTCCAGTGCGGCAGGAGATGCGCCATGGGAAGCTCGGGCCGCCAGCGGGCCTGGTAGAGATAAAAACGGTCTTTCTTGAAACCGCACAAGTCCACGATCCCAAAGTAGGAGCTACGCGATGGCGCATGGTTGCCCAGCTGTGCAAAGAGCGCCATCGCTTTCTCGCGCTCCTTGGGGTCGGAGAAGTTCAGGGCATTGGTGCGGTCGGAGTTAAACGGGGTCGGCTCGCCGAGATAGTCAAAGCCCGTCCAGACAAACTCACCGGCGACGCTCGGGTTTTTATCGAGCCCCTGCCACTCGATATCGGGCTTCATCGCCCAGCTGGGGGCGTAGAGGTCGTAGGAGCTGACCTGGAAGTTAAAGAACCCCTTGCTCTTGTCTTGCTCGACGGGAAAAAAGTACTCGCCGTAGCTGCTCACGCACGAGCTGGTCTCGCTGCCAATGAGCGGCTGGCGTGGGTAGCGTGCCCGAAACGCGCCATAGAGTTGGGGTTTATAGTTGTAGCCAAAGATATCCACGGTCTCGGAGAAGCCATTGCTGCCTGCATTGCCGTTGTTGCAGCCCGCAGAGACGAGGCGCGAGGGGTCTTCACGGTGGAAGAGCGCCGTGAGCTGTCGGGAGAGCGCGGCTCCTTC
>NZ_JANNYP010000800.1:0-4511 GCF_031410135.1 Armatimonas sp.
CCAAGCGCCGCAGGAGGGGCTATGGCTCGGGCCGCTGAGCGTCGCTTCGGCGATACTCTGGTGCTCTGGAGCTTCGGCTGGGGCGAGTCGGATCGGATCGCCTGGGAGATCGTCTCTCGGATTCGTGAGGGGGTGCTCTCACTGGGCAAGAAGTCTCGCACGCTGGAGCAAATTGCCAAGTTCTTCAATGTCAAACTCCGGTGGGATCACGAGAGTACAGAGCCAGGCGGCTACTTGCCTCCTCTGAACGATGGCGGTGAGGGAACGATCTTAATCTCTCCCAAGCTAGCTCCGCATCGTAAGTGGCGCGTGTTTGTGCACGAGCTGGCGCACCACCTGATGCACGAGTGGGTGGCGGGTGCATGCTACAGTGCGGTGAAAGTCGTCTTGGCTGGGAACCCAGACTGTGGGCCGCTCCGTCATGCGATAGCTCGGCGTGTGGAGCAGCTTCTCGCCGAGCTTTAGGGCGAGAGCCTAAGCCCTCGCCTGCTGCCCTAAGTTGCCAGTCCGCCGATCATGGTCTGGTTCCGTTTCTGGCTTCACGTACGCTGATCCCACCGATCTGGACGTGGCACGGGTCCCAGCCGATCTCTACTTTCGCTTCGAAGTCTCGGCTGGCTATCGCGGAGCGGATGGTGTCTCGGTCTTCCTGTCCGAGTCCCCAGGCGATGCCTGTCACGCAGCCGTGGGATTTTGCCGAGGCCGCGAGCATGAGCAAGAACTTCGAGCTCTCTTTGTTGGGCTGGCCGTCGTCGAGGATATCCACGGCCAGGGAGTCGGGGTTGCCGTCCTCTGTGGTCGCGTTGTGCATTCCCCAACGCACTTTGGTGAAGCCATCGGCGAGGAGCTGCTTTTGCCGCGCGGGTGAGCGCCAAGCCTCTTGGATGCGTGGCCTCCATCCGTGCCCTTCCAGGTCGCTTAGAATCGCGGCTACCTTACGCCGAAAGATCGGATTGCACTCGGTGAGCCTCTGGGCGTTCCTCTCTTTGCGCTGCTCTTCCGTCATGGCTCCATCTCCGGCTCTGCTTTGGGCATGACTTTGACGGCGATGATTAGGACGTCACCGATTTGGATGCTGGACACGTCTTCGAGTGCATGACTCGGCGGAATCGTGACCGTGGGAATGGACGGGGCGGGCGGTGGAACTGCATCGGAAAGGGGGAGCCCGATACTGCTGCTTTCGCTGATCAACGGGAGGCCCGTGGCGTCGCTCTCCGAAGTAGCCTTTGCCCCTGGCTCGCTATCGCTCTCGATTACGGTGTAGCCCGGTTTCTTGGCATCTGCCGTTTCGCTTTCGATGACGGTATAGCCACCTGGCACGGCGGCATCATCCACAACTTGGGGCTTGATCTCACTTTCGACCACGAGGTAGTTCGCGGGCTTCGCCGCGTCGCTGGGGGTGCCAGGTGGCGGGGCGGCAAGTGGAATACCCGTTGTTTTGCTCTCCGCTGGAGCTGGTGCGACGAGTGGCAAGCCTGTTGCCTCGCTTTCGGCAGGGGCGATGGTTGGAGGCTGGGAATCACTCTCCACGACGACATAACCCGAGGACACCTTAGCATCTGTAGCCGGTGGTGTGACTTCACTCTCGACGACCGCGTAGCCGCTGGCTTTCTTATCGCCGGAAGAGGTAAGGATCGCAGCTTCGGCGGGTGGCGCGGGACTCTCGGGAGGAATCGTGATGATGAGGGGCTTGCTTTGGATCACGGGCTCGATCAGTTCCATTGGCGCCGGAGCGGGGGACTCGGGCGGAATTTGATGGAGCGGGCCGTTGGTGTAAGCCACTGTGGGTGCTGGTGTTGCCGTAGGCACTGGACTCGTTGCGAAAACCGGCGGCCCGAGGAGTGGTGTATCTATAGGCTTGGGAGCTGGTTTGGCTGTCGGCTTAGGCTTGGGCCGCGAGACGAGCTTGGGCTTCGCTGCCGTCGCCTTCACTGCTGCGGGTTTCGCGGGCGTGGTGTTTGCTGCCGGCGGCGGTGTGACAGGCTTTGTCGTACTGATTGCCTTCTTTGGGGCTTTGGTGATGAGCGGTTTCATGGTGTGGATCTCCTTATCTCTTGTGGTCAATGGGCTTTGCGCCACTGCCACGGGGGAATGGGCGCTGGCATGGCCCAGAGGCCGCGTTTGGCGGTTCTAGCGGCATCCTCGGCGAGGCGTAGGTCTCGGCTGTCTGGCGCGTACTGCGGGCTCCACCAGGCCAGTCCGGTTTCGATCTGTCTGCGCTCGATGCTGGGATAGGCAGGTGTGCCGACCTGGGCGACGAGCCGTCCGTAACGGTCGCGATCAATGGGCTGAACGGTGAGCGCCTGCCCTACGAGAAGGGTGCCGAGTGCTGCTCTTGCCATCGGGCCGCTTGGCTGGTTCGTCTCGGGAGCATCCGCGCCGAAGAGACGGATCGTGATGGTTTTCAGCGCGTCGCAGCTCGCGTGGAGCGTGTCGCCGTCCACGACCTCAATGACCCGGCAGGTATCGAGCGCAGGGAGCGTTTCGGGTAGGCTCTTACTGCCTGTCGGCCAGACAGTGGCGAGACCGCCGCCGATGGCAACGATCCCAGCTCCCGTTCCCAGGATCGCTGTCCGCTTCTTACGAGCTGTTGCCGTGGTCGTTTTTGTTGCTGTTGGCATCGGCCTTTGCCTTTCGTTTGCGGGTGCGTTCCCGGAGCTTGCGAAGCGCCCGTCGCCGTGCAGAGCGGAACTTGGGCTGTGCTCGGAGCCACCAGGTGAGGGCGACGATGAGGCCGATGAGCGCCTCTACGAGACGGTTCTCGACCTCATCCGTCACTATGGCGAGGGTGTGGATGATGGGCATCTTGCCCTCCTCGTTACGCCGTGACGATCACGAGCGAACTCTGCGGCGCTCCCTGGAAGCCCGAGGCAGAGATCGGGATCACCTTGACGCCGATCTTGACGCCGCCCGCCGGAATCCCGAACTTGGCGTCGTAGAGCGCCCCAATATCCCCGTTCGAGAGATCCGCACTCGTTGCCGTGCCGATGAGGCGGTACATGCCCTCGCCGACCATGCTCCGACCAGGGGACATCGGCTCCGTGGCGAAGACGAGCAGCTCGGTGCCGAGCGGGTCGGCGGTCGCTCCGAGCTTCAGTTCGACGGCGGGCGCGGCGGTGACATTCACCGTGGGCGCGAAGCCGACAATGGGCGTGGTGGGCTCGATGCCGAGAGGGGCGTCGTCGAGGGTGGCCATGCCGAACTCGGCACGGGTCTGGTTGAGCGCGATATAGAGCCGGTGCCCGGTCGGGTTGTAGAGATCGCCGTATTTCCCGGTCTTGGTGACGAGCGCGGCCAGGCCGTTCCAGCCGACGCGCTGCTCTTCCGTGATGGTGCCCCAGCGGGCAGTGAACTGGCTGAAGCGGTCGCGGACATTCATCTGCCGCTCCGAGTTGGGCTGCTCGGGATCGACATGCTCGCGGAGGTAGAGGCCGGAGGGGTTACGGGCGAAGACGCGATCTCCGAACTTGCCGGAGGCATCGTCGAGCAGGCTGTTGAGTTTGACTTTCATGGTGTGGTTCTCCTGATACTTCAAAACAGAAGGGGAACCACAAATGGAAAGAGGCGAACCTTCCAAAGTGGTTCGCCTCCCTGCCGATGATGCTATCACACAGATGTTTGTGCTGTCAAGAGTACCGTGTGGAGGAGCTTTTCGACTGGGGCTTGCGTCACCTCCGCGCTTCGCGCTACAGTCACGCCGCCCGACGTTCTTCGTTCACGCTTTTCGAGCAGGAGCGGCTTCTTCCCGCTGGACGCGAGGGAAGCCGCACCAGCGCACTCGACGGCCACGAGGCGCATTGCGAGATTCTCCAACGTTCGCTGCCACCTTCGCGCGACGCGCTACGGTCGCCGCTACCGTGCTATGCCGCACACATCTTAGAGCCGGAGCAGCTACCTCGCTCGACGCAGGGTAGCCGCACCGGCGCGACGACGGAGACGAGGCGCATCTCTATGTCACGCTACGTGCGCCACCACCTTCGCGCTTCGCGCTACGGTTGCGCCTCCCCAGGGTATCCAGAAGCTTTCGTGGCGGCCACGGTTCCCCCGCAAGCGGGTTCCCACCGTCGCCGCGAAGCAGTAGAAAACGTTCTTAGATTTCTCCCCTTCCGTCCCCCAGGGGAAACGTGTAATCAGCCTTTCTCTCACATGCTGTCGCCGGGGCAGGGCATCTGCGCTCCGGCGGGCTGGGTGCGGCGCGGCGGTCGGCACGGGGCGCGGGTGCAGCTCGGTCAGCTTCGCTCGCCGCCGCCGTCGCAGGGGCGCGGGGTGGTCAGTATCGCTGTATTTATAATTAATTATCGTGCAATAAAAAGAATGCTGAAATGGCAAAAATAAGGCAAATAATTGTTTGATTATGCTTGATTTAGGGTATAATATTGGTGGCGGGCAATGCCCGACTAATACCCCCAGAAATGGGAAAGAGCGCGGGGTCTGCCTGGAAAACCGGCCCCGCGCTCTGGAAAGGAAGCCATCGAAATGGCTACCAATTTGGATTGTAACACGCTCTTACA
>NZ_JANNYP010000801.1:0-1283 GCF_031410135.1 Armatimonas sp.
TCTCACTACCCGACACATTTTGAGGTGAGGTCGCCGTTCGGGTACCCTTGTTCTTACCACAGTTCAGGAGTACCCAGGAAATCCCATGAGCGACAACCTCAAACGCTATTGTGCCATAAAAAAGGCTTTGATATCACTACGGCCCACAGAACCAAAAGGCAATCAAGCACGCCATATCAACACTTTGGCTATGATCGTTGCAGGCGTCATCGGAAGTCAGAAGTGCCATTTACCAGCCATTGCTAAAAAAGTACCCTCAGATGCCAAGCCACAAAATAGGGTTCGGAAGATGGAGCGTTTCATGGATAATGATGCTATTGATTGTAAAAAATATTATCTGCCTTATGCTGACACTCTGATCAGGAATCTACCACCAGGCCCTCTTGTACTGATAATGGATGGAAGCGAAGTGGGACGCGATTGTGTCATGCTCTCGCTCAATGTCGTTTACAAAAAGCGAGCCCTGCCGCTGTGTTGGATTGTCGTCAAGGGCAAAAAGGGGCATTTGCCTCAAGACACCCATATTGAATTGCTTGAGCAAGCAGCCAAAATTATCCCCCAGCAACGTCGTGTCATCTTTTTGGGGGATGGAGAATTCGATGGTACCAAACTGTTGGAGACCCTACAGAGTCAAGGCTGGGACTATGTCTGCCGCACGGCAAAAAATGTCGTTCTGACAGAGGATGCTCAACGATTCTCTCCACAAGACTTAATTTTGGAGCGAGGAGAGCGTTTAGAATTACCTGATGTTGGTTTTACAGCCAAAGAATATGGCCCCGTTTTGGTGAGTATTGTCTGGGAGCCAAGCTGGGACGAGCCTCTGATTCTTGTCTCCAACTTAGATTTCCTGGAAGAAGCCTATCATTTTTACCAGCGTCGCTTTCGTATCGAGACGTTCTTTTCGGATCAGAAGAGCCGTGGTTTTTATCTCGGTCATAGCCACATCAGTAATACTTCTCATCTACACCGACTCTTGATTGGGCTTTGTCTTGCCTATCTCTGGATTGTCTGTATGGGGGCTTGGGTCGTCCAAACGGGCCGAGTTGCTTTGATCCATCGCACGGATCGTTGCGACTGGAGTTTGTTTCATCTGGGGCTAAATTGGATAGAGCATTGCCTCAACGAGGGGCTCCCCCTCAGGACGCGTTTTCCACGTTCGGAACGGAGACGAAAATGTGTCGGGTAGTGAGCTCTGATTCGGAAATCCAATGCCTTTTCGCAGAGCCAGCCAATCCACTTGTCACCAATGAACTCACGGTCTGCGGTCAAGAACCGCCAGCGCC
>NZ_JANNYP010000802.1:0-2653 GCF_031410135.1 Armatimonas sp.
CACGACATGGACGCCTGGTGGGTACTCGATCCGGTCGTTTCCGTGCACCAGGACTGCGTCGTTTTTGAGGTCTTCAGCCAGGATTAGTCGTCGTACGGGCGCGTGACGGTGCCCAGGGAAAAACTCGATGTGCTGGGCGAGGTGCGCTACGGGACGACCAATGTGGACTACTCCAGCGCTCTCGCCGACGAGATGCGCCGCATTCGCTCGTACCGCCCTGCGTTTCTCTCGGTTGCCGCCGAGGGCGTGAGCATCGCCACGGGAGCGGGGGAGCGGGTGGAGAAGAAGATTGACCTGCCCCCGACCTGGGTACGCGGCTTCTTGCAAGTCCAGTCCGCCGCCGTCTACCCGGCGATTGAGGTGCAGTTCTCCCCAGAAACCATCGCCGACGTTCTGGCGGCGCTTCAGCGGGAGCGCGAGAAGACCGGCCCACGCTCGCTTCGGTTCCAATTAACGCCCGGCGAGTGCCCGACGATTACCATTGAGCCGTGGGGGACGGTGATCAAAGAGCGTGTCCACAAGTACACCGGAGACTCCGCCACGGAGATTCGGCTCTGGGGGCGGCGGCGCTTGCTGGCCTTTGCTGACTTGCTTCCCCACGCCGACTCGGTGACCGCGCGCTTCCTCGGAACGGGCATGCCCTCGTACTGGAGCATCACGCTCGATGGGCACCGCTTCGATATCGGGGTCTCGGGCTGGACGAAAAACGACTGGTCGAGTGCGGCTCGCTTCGATGTGCTCGCCGCCACGGGGCAAGCCAGCGACGGCGACATCGCCAAAGCCTCGCAAGAACTAGAAAAACACCTCAAGCTCGTCCCGTCGGACATCACCGATCTCTCCACCGAGACCGCCACCGCGGCGCTTCAGAAACTCTGCGCCACGGGCATGGCGATGTACGACCTCGCGGACTCTTGTTACCGCTGGCGCCAGCTCCTGCCGTTCCCCGCACCCGTGAGCGAGGAAGACCAGCGCAGCAAGCTCGCCGCCCGCATCGTCCAGACGGGTGGCGTCAGCTTCCTGAAAGACACCGACGAAGACGAGGCGTTCTCCACCCTCACCGCCCGTACCGACGATACTACTTTCCGCTTCCGTGCCTGGGTACGTGGCGGCGAGACGCGGCGGGAGGCCAAGTTTGCCGTCACGCTCGACCTAGACAACGATGGTCGCGTGCGCTTCGCCAGCTGCACCTGCTCGTTCTTCAAGCGCGAGAAGCTCCGAAAAGGCCCCTGTGCCCATATTTTAGCCGCCGTCGCGCTGGCGTCACAGCAGCTTCTCGGAGCCAAGGCCGCCAAGAAAGCGGAGCCCGCCGCCGATACCTTCGACTTCACCGATAAGACCTTTGTCTTCACGGGAGCACTTACGAAATTCACCCGCGAGCAAGCCGAGGGAATCGTCGTCCAGCGTGGTGGGAAAGCGTCGGGCAGCGTCGGTAAGAACACCCATTATTTGGTGGCAGGCGATAAAGCGGGCAGCAAGCTCACCAAGGCACAAGAGCTAAAAATTCTCGTCATGACCGAAGACGAGTTCTTGGTATTGCTGGGAGGGAGCATCGCATGACAGCGGCAGAGCGACAGCGTTTGAAAGAGATTGGCAAGGATGCCTTTATCCGTGAGGAGATGGTGCGCCTCGGGTTCTGGCCACCATCGCCGGAGATCGCGGAGCAGTCGGCGGAGGCGGAGCGGAAGCTACGGCCTCTCTACGATGAGCTGGTGAGTGTCCGGCGCGAGCTGGACGGGGTCGAGAAAGAGATCCGTGAGAGCGGCGATGTCCCGGCACTCTTAGCCGAAATTCGACGCAAGCGGATCGAGCGGGTGCGCTCGGCGCGGGTGGTTAAGAAGGTGGAGCGCGAGGCGGTGCGGGTCAAGAAGGCCGAGCAAGACGCGCTCTGGCGAAGGACGGCACTGCCGCATCTTGGGCGTGGCGTCTCCGGTGGCCTCGCATTTGCCGATGGGGAGATCGAGAAGCTCTGCAACGCCATTGGTCTAACCGAGCGGGAGCTGGCGTGGCTCTGCTACCAGCGGGCAGCTTCTAAGACGGGGCATTACTCGCTCTTTACCATCCCGAAAAAACGCGGCGGAAAGCGCGTGCTGGCCTCGCCCAAGAGCAAGCTGCGTCAGGCACAACGGTGGCTTCTGAGTGAGGTGTTGGCAAAGCAAACTCCCCACGCCGCTGCGACCGCGTTCTCGCCTGGCGCATCGGTGGTGAAGAACGCCGAGCCACACACCGGGAAATCGGTCGTCGTTAAACTGGACTTGCAGGACTTCTTTCCGTCGCTGGGCGTCAAGCGTGTCAAGAACTACTTTGAGCATTTAGGCCTTAGTGAGGGAGTCGCAACGATTCTGGCACTCCTTTGCACCGACTGCCCGCGGGTCGCCGTGGAGTTCGACGGCGATAAGAAGTTCGTCGCCGTCGGGCCGCGCGGTGTTCCCCAGGGCGCACTTACTAGTCCCGCGCTCTCGAACTTGTTGGTGGAGAAGCTGGACAAGCGCCTCACGGGTGCGGCGCAGAAGCTCGGGTTTGTCTACACGCGCTACGCCGACGACCTGACCTTCTCCCACGCCGACGACAGTGCGCCCGTGGGGCTGCTCCTCACTCTTGTACGCCAGATCGTCGCCGATGAAAAGCTGACGGTGAACGAGAAGAAGACCCAGGT
>NZ_JANNYP010000803.1:0-3406 GCF_031410135.1 Armatimonas sp.
CCAGTACATAGGCCGCTTCTTGTGTACAGTGCAAAGCCTGTGCCCGTAGAATTGTACGGCCCGGTCTGTAGTCGGCATCTTCTCGAAAAGTACGTAGTTCACGCAACAGGCGTGCCACCTTACGACGTGTTTCTGTTTCTAACGATCCGTTATTACGAATTAAACTAGGGAGCTGATCGTGGGATGGGTTGTTCCAGCCGTGAGGAAAGAGTTCTGCATCACCATGCTCCACACTGATAGCTGTCGCTGCTTGATAAACGGCGTAGTAAGCACGATTCACTGTGCTCCTGAAGTCCTCACCGTAAAACGCCAGCCACGCGGTACGCAGAACCTGCCGCGAGACCGCCTGCCAAGCATTCACCTTAAGTCGTTCTTCATCCGTCATAAAAAGGCCGGAGGCGGAAGCCTCCGGCCCTATCTTATCATCCCCTTGTTCCCCCATTATTGGGGACGAGGAGGCTACCTACTTGTCGCTGACGCCCTTGCCAAGTGCGGCTTGTGCGGCGGCCAGGCGGGCGATTGGGACACGGTACGGAGAGCAGCTGACGTAGTTCAGGCCGATGTTGTAGCAGAACATCACCGACGTGGGCTCGCCACCGTGCTCACCGCAGATTCCCAGCTTGATGTCCGGGCGCACGGCCTTACCCTTGGCAACCGCGATCTTCATCAGCTCGCCGACACCGGTCTGGTCAATGGACTCGAACGGGTCAATCGGGAGAATCTTGTGATCGACGTAGGGACGCAGGAACGTCGCCGAGTCGTCACGCGAGAACCCGAAGGTCATCTGGGTCAGGTCGTTGGTGCCGAAGCTAAAGAAGCTCGCCTCGACGGCGATCTCATCGGCGGTCAGCGCACCACGCGGCACCTCGATCATCGTGCCGAACTGGTAGGGAATCTCCACACCCTGCTCTTCCACGACCTTCTTGGCGGTTGCCTCTAGGCGATCCTTGACGAACTTCAGCTCGTTGACATGCCCGACAAGCGGGATCATGATCTCAGGAACGGCTTGTCCACCGGCCTTGATCACCAGCGCGGCTCCCTCAAGAATCGCGCGGGTCTGCATCTCCACGATCTGCGGGAACACAATCGAGAGGCGGCAGCCACGAAGCCCCATCATGGGGTTGATCTCGTGCATGTTCTCAATCGCAGCCAGGAGCGTCGCCTTCTCCGCAACCACCGTTCCGGCAGCGCCACGGTTGAGCAGCTCGCGCAGCTCGGCGGCAACTTCCCCGGCGTGGGGCAGGAACTCGTGCAGCGGCGGGTCAATCAGGCGGATCGTGGCGGGCATGCCGTCAAGTGCCTCAAAGATGCCCTTGAAGTCCTCACGCTGGAACACCAGGAGATCGTCGAGAGCCTTCTGGCGCTCGGCATCGTTCTTGGCCAGGATCATGCGCTGCACCACGGGGCGACGCTCGCCCTCGAAGAACATGTGCTCGGTGCGGCAGAGGCCAATACCCTCGGCGCCTAACGAGATCGCTAGCTTCGTGTCGGCAGGCGTATCGGCGTTGGTACGAACCCCGAACTTGCCACGGAACTCATCGGCCCAGCCTAAAAACGTGCCGAAGTCGCCGGTCATCTTGGCCTCTTCGACCGGAACCTGGCCCTCGATCACCTCGCCGAGTGCACCATTGAGGGAGATATAGTCGCCCTCCTTGATGATCTGCCCGGTTGCATGAACAAGAAACGACGTGTCCGAGACCGCGATCTCAGAGCAGCCTGCCACCGTCGGGATTCCAAAGCCACGGGCCACGAGAGCGGCGTGAGAGGTCATTCCCCCGCGCTCGGTCAGGACGCCCTGCGCGGCCAGCATTCCCTTGAGGTCATCCGGGTTGGTGTCGGCACGCACCAAGATCACGCGCTCGCCCTTGCCGCCCTTGCCCAGCTCAGCGGCCTTGTCCGAGGAGAACACCACGGTACCGGTCGCCGCTCCAGGTCCTGCAGGCAGGCCCTTGGCGATCACTTTATACTTGGCATTGCCCGGAATCACGGGAAGCAGACACTGGGTGAGCAGATTGGGCTCCACACGCGCAATCGCCTCGGCCTTGGTGATCAGGCCCTCGTTCACGTGGTCCACCGCGATCTTCACCGCAGCGGGGCCGGTGCGCTTGCCGGAGCGGCACTGGAGGATAAAGAACTTCCCGTGCTCGATCGTGAACTCGATGTCCTGCATGTCCCGGTAGTGCTTCTCAAGAACGGCACAGGTTTCCTCGAACTGCTTGTAGATCATCGGGTCCTGGCGCTTCAGCTCGGAGATGGGCATGGGGGTACGAACCCCAGCAACCACGTCCTCGCCCTGCGCGTTCATCAGGTACTCGCCGAGAATGACATTCTCACCAGTCGAGGCATCGCGGGTAAACGCCACACCCGTGCCACAGTCGTCGCCCTGGTTTCCAAAGACCATCGCCTGCACGTTCACCGCAGTTCCAATGGAGTCGTCGATTTTTTCTTTGCGGCGGTAGATAAACGCACGCTCATTGTTCCAGGAGCGGAAGACGGCCTCAACAGCGGCGGTCATCTGCGTCATCGGGTCTTGCGGGAACTCGGAGCCGGTCTGCTTCAGCACATGTGCCTTGTAGTCGTCGCAGAGCTCCTTGAGGCTCGCGGCGGGAACTTCCAGGTCCTCTTTGACGCCAAGCTTCTTCTTCAGATCGTAGAACTTGTGCTCAAAGTCGTGCTTGGTAATGTGGTCGAACTTGTCCGAGAACGCCACGTCGGAGAGCATCATGATAAAGCGGCGGTAGGAGTCGTAGACAAAGCGCGGATCGGCGACTTTCACGTACTCGTCTACAATCGCGTCGTTGAGGCCCAGGTTCAGAACCGTGTCCATCATTCCGGGCATCGAGAAACGAGCACCCGAGCGCACCGAGAGCAGGAGCGGGTTCTTAACGTCGCCAAAGGTCTTGCCCAGTTGCTTCTCCACATCGGCCAGCGCAGCCTTCATCTCGTCCAACAGACCGGCAGGAAGCGCTCGGCCCTCTGCATAGTAGTCTGTACAGACTTCGGTCGTGATCGTAAAGCCAGGGGGAACGGGCAGTCCGATATTGGTCATCTCGGCGAGGTTTGCACCTTTTCCGCCGAGGAGGTCGCGCATACTCTTGTCACCATCACGGAAGAGCCAAACACGCTTCTGTGTTGCCATAGGTCAACTTTTCTCCGGGTTAAAAAAATTCGTAAAAATGCCGCGCCCAAAAGTGATCCCTAAGGAAGCCTTCTGTGGCGCGGCAAAAACCTTTCGATTATACCCCGAATGCCATCAATCTACCACCTACGGTTTCTTGGCGGGAATAAACTTCATGCCCCCCGAGTTCATGCAGTAACGCAACCCTGTAGGCGTTTTAGGTATACCAAAGCTGCCGTTGGCATCATCAAAGAGATGGCCTAAGTGGCCCAGGCAGCGGCTACAGAG
>NZ_JANNYP010000804.1:0-1762 GCF_031410135.1 Armatimonas sp.
CCTCGCGCAGGTCGACGATCTCGACACTAGGCAAGGGGCGTGAGAGAGCTCGCTCCCGCAGTGGTAGAAAACCGTACTCGCCTTTTTCGGCCTTGTAGAACGTCTCGACAGACGGCGTCGCGGAGCCCAGAATCACCGTCGCACCCGTGGCTCTGGCGCGCGCAATCGCCACTTCCCGAGCGTGGTAGCGCGGTGCGGGCTGGTCTTGCTTGTAGCTGCTCTCATGCTCCTCGTCCACCACGATCAGGCCGACATTGGGCAAGGGGCAAAAAATCGCAGAGCGTGCCCCGACCACCACGTCGGCCTCACCACGGGCAATGCGCTGCCACTCGTCACGCCGCTCGCCCAGGGAGAGATTCGAGTGAAGCACGGCAACTCTATCGCCAATGCGCGAGCGAAAGCTATCCACCACCTGCGCCGTGAGCGCGATCTCTGGCACCAGTACTAAGGCTGTGCGTCCCCGGCGGCGCGTCTCGGCAATCGCCCGCAGGTAGACCTCGGTCTTGCCGGAGCCCGTGACGCCGTAGAGCAGCGCGACATTGTGCGCCCGCGAGTCGAGCCGTTTCTTTATCTCTTCCAGCGCGACTTTTTGCTCGGGCATCAGCTCAGGGGCGACCACGGCGCTGGTGCTGAGCGAGTAGGGCCGCCGCCGCTCGGTGAGCACTTCGATAGAGATCAACTCGTCGGCTTCGAGTTTTTTGAGCGCCGCCGCCGAGACCCCCGCCTCCGCGATAAGCTTGCTGACCGGAAGTGGCCCGCCACCCGCACTGGAGAGCGCCCGCAGGAGCTTGGCCTGCGCCGGGGCTTTCACCTCACGGGCTTTGGCTGCGTCTTCGGCATCGTCCCAGACCACCAAGAGCCGGGCCGCCTTCACCCGCTTGGCCCCCGTGCGCGGCGGCTCCACCGTCCAGACATCGCGCAAAAGCCCCCGCTCGCGCAGCAGCTTCACCGGCGAGTCCACACGGCTGGCCACCAGTTCCGCTAATTCTTCTAACGTCGCCGCCTCACTCGGACAGCCTGCCAGCGTCTCGATCACTAAGCGATGCGAGGCCGTGGTAATCTCCGGGAGCTTCTCTTCCCAGCCCGGCACGAGCTGCACGCGGCGGATCAGATGCGCAGCCTGCGAGTCCGGGATGACAGAGCGCACCGCTGTCGCGAGATCGCAGAAATACTCTCGCGCCATCCACTGCGCCGTCTGCAAGACAGCCTTGGGCAGACTCGCTCCATCGCCTAGAACTTTCGCCTTGATCGGCTTGATAATGCTCGGATCAAGCCCTTCGGGTGGCGCATCCTCTCGACTCATCACGTAGCCAATCGCCTCTTGCCGCCCAAAAGGCACCACCACGCAGTCCCCCACCGTCAGCTCGTCCAGCTCCTCAGGAACCCGGTAGGTCAGCGGTTGCTTGATACCAGGGGCTTCGACATTCACGACAAGGGAGGCATACACACTCACATTGTACAGTGCAACCTCAGCTCTGCCCTGTCTTAAAAGACTACGACAAAATGCCAGCAGGTTCCTGTGTCATCTGAGCATTTTCGTGATTTGTTTTACCTGCCACTCGTCAACTTATCTAAGGTAGTTTGGATGTAGGTTGCACCTCGCACCTCCAACCTTGTCGTTCCAGAACGGTCACGAATCCAGAGAGTTGGAACCTGAGAAATTCCCGCCGCAGTGGTCGCTTCACTCATTTTTTTAACAATTTGCTTGCCCTTTCCGTCAGGAAAATCAAACGAAGTGCCTCCTACAGCCTCTCCAAATTTC
>NZ_JANNYP010000805.1:0-7894 GCF_031410135.1 Armatimonas sp.
ACTGATTCGTCGTGAAGGCCCTCGTGACGATGCTTCTCGGCAGAGTGCGTTGGAAAGAGCGCTGGCTGCGATACCTGCCACTTTGGGAGCCGCCTGTTTTGGTCACTGCAACTACCATCTATCAAATTGACGAAGACTATATCAAATTTAAGATTTGATTTCAGATTTTCCCAATCAAGATTAGATGGATAAAAAGTAATTTTCTTCTTTGGAAAATCAAAATGCACTTTCTTTTGAGTCAGTTTATCACACCCAAAAATCCCATCTATCTTCCTTAGCGACATTCTTTCTAATATATAATCATCTATATCGTATATCAATCCTGCAAATTCAGCATCAGCTATTTTTATCCTATCTACATTCAGAAAATTATATTTCTCATCCTTAGATTCTTGCGATGCATCTCTCTTGACTTGATAATGAGCAGGTGGTGTTTTCCAGCCCATCTCATAAGCGATCGAACGTCGGACACAAGTAATTGGTGCACCTGTATCTAAGAGAAACCAGAAAAATCTCCCCTCAATACTCACCTGTACTACAGGCCCTTGATGCGGATATTGGCTTTTTCGATTTGAAAACTCATGTAGGGATCTAAATGATACCTGAACAGGTACCTTGGGCTCGCGAGGTCTAAAAATAGGCTCACATGAGGGAACCGGAAATTTGTTTTGCGTATCACCTCCTCTAATGATCTTAAAATCCTTGGGCTCTACTTCAAATAAGTTCGTCTTTACCTGCATCTCATCTCTCCTTCGGTTGAGAAATTATAGACGTTTCTAAACAAAAAAACAATTTTTTCGTGATTTTTTTTTCGTGATTCAAAAGACATACTATTATCTGAGATATCCTGTAGAATTGGCAGCTTACACAGGTAAAATGCCAAGATGAGCACCGTATCGCCGTTTGCCAAGCACTTGCCACTGGGGGCGATCTTGCCCTCGGGCTGGCTCCGAAAACAGCTCCAGATACAGGCCGATGGGCTGGGCGGACACCTGCACGAGTTTTGGCCGGACATCAAAGACAGCCAGTGGCGCGGCGGGAGCGCCGAGGGCTGGGAGCGTGTCCCCTACTGGCTTGATGGCTTTGTCCCGCTGGCCTTTCTGCTCCAAGACGAGCGCCTGATTGGCGTAGCGACCGAGTGGCTAGAAATCATCCTCGCGGGCCAGCACGACGACGGCTGGTTTGGTCCCCGCACCGCCAACGAGAGCCATGGAGAAAGAAAAAACGACCCTTGGCCGCAGTTCATTCTCTTCAAAGTCTTCACCCAGTGGCACGAAGCCACAGGCGACCCACGCATTGTCCCCGCAATGCTCAAGGCGATGCGGCGCATCCACGAAGTCATGCGCGAAACCCCGCTCTGGGACTGGGCCAAGATGCGCTGGATGGAGCTCGCGATCTCGATTAAATGGCTGAAAGAGCAAACCGGCGAAGTCTGGCTCGATGAGCTGCTCGCCCTCGCCGCCGAGCAGGGCTACAACTGGCAAGCGCACTTCGAGAACTTCAAGCACACGGAGAAGGCAACGAAATGGACACTGGAGAATCATGTTGTCAACCATGGAATGGCCCTCAAAGAGTCGCTTTACCGCTCTGGAAACTCCTCTCATGCCTGGTATAAACTTACAAAGTTTCATGGGCAAGCGACTGGAATGTTCAGCGGCGATGAGTCGCTGGCCGGCCTCTCCCCGTCGCAGGGCACCGAATTATGCGCCGTTGTTGAGGCCATGTACTCTCTGGAGCTACGTTTTGCAGAAGACGGAGATGTTTTCGATGCCCTCCGTTTCGAGCGCATCGCCTACAACGCGCTCCCCGCCACCTTCACCGACGACATGTGGGGCCACCAGTACGATCAGCAAGTGAACCAAGTTCTCTGCACTGACTCCAAAATCAAAGAGGAGACGATCTTCACCACAAATGGCCCACGCTCCAACTTGTTCGGACTGGAGCCTAACTTTGGCTGTTGTACCGCCAATTTTCACCAAGGCTGGCCCAAGCTGACAAGTCATCTCTGGATGCAACGTGCCGATGGCAGCCTTGCCGCTCTCTCCCTCGCTCCTTGCACGGTCTCAACCGAAGCCGTCTCATTTGTAGTCGAAACCGACTATCCCTACGGCGAGACAGTCACGATTCGAGCAACACGCGGAAGCGCCGACCTGGACTTGCCGATACCAACCTTTGGCGTGGGCAAGTCCATCGGCCCCAAGACTGTGACACTCACGCCCGAAGCCCCCGTGATCATCCAGATTCCGTTCGAAGTCGAAACCTCAAAACGCCCATCGGGTGGGGTTTCGGTCTATGTGGGGCCGTTGCTCTTTGGACTGAAGATCGGACAGGACGTGCGCCCGGATGGCCCGGAGCCGTGGGCGGATCGGGAGGTGCACCCGACGACGCCGTGGAACTATGCGCTCGATCTGAGCAAGCCGCTGGTGCTGGACAAAGAGACGCTGACGATCAAAGCGACGGGGCACCGCGTCCCCGAGTGGGGGCTGGAAAAACACGCCGCCGGGCCGTTGCCACAATCACCCGTTGCGGTCACGACGCCCGCGGAGGAAATCACGCTCGTTCTCTACGGCTCGACACTCCTACGGATCGCGGAATTTCCCGTCGTCGCTCCGTCATCCGCCCCATAGAATGAGGCGTCTGCAGTGGCTTTGTGGCGGAACGCCATTGCAGACGCCCATTTCCAATCGACGGCGAGAAATATTTCCAACCTTTTTGTCCATACGGCGCTACATTAGCTCTGTAAATCCTATGCGCACCGATCACAACGAGACCTTTCGTCAGCTCTACCAGGACTATGGGGGCAATGTCCTGGGCTTTCTCCTCCGACTCTGCCAGGGCAACCGGGCGGAGGCGGAAGATCTAGCTCAGGAGACTTTTATTGCTGCCTACGAGGCGCGGCTGCGCTACAAGGGCTTTGGCTCCCCCAAGGCGTGGCTCTTTGGGATCGCCCTACGCCGCTGGCGCGATAGCAAGCGACGGCGACGAGAGGAAACGGGCACTGCACCACAGGAAGATGCCGCCCCCGCTTTTGAATCGGGTGTCCTGGGAGCCATCACGCTGGAAGCAGCTCTGGATCGTCTTGAGGAAAAAGAACGTGCTGCCCTTCTTCTGGTGGGGGTGCAAGGGCTGACCTACAAAGAAGCGGCGCAGGTTCTGGAAGAGCCTCTGGGCACCGTCAAGTGGCGCGTCTTCGAAGCCACGAAGCGCATGCGAAAACTCCTGTGTGAGAGTGAGGGAATGGACAGATGACCGACAAAATTGTGCAGCTCGTCAGCGGGCAGCTCTCCCCAGCAGAGGAGCGTGAGCTCCGCAAGCAGGCCACCACTGATCCGGCACTGGCTCGTGAGCTTCAGCAAGCCAGCCTGCTTTGGGCAGCTCTGCCGCAAACCGCACGCGCCGAGACCAGTGTCGCGCTATGGGATCGTATCTTTGAGGCGACGATCACCAAGAACCCGCAGCCACCGCGCCCTGAGCCGAGCTACACCAGCCGCCCACTCGTCCCTTTCTGGATTCCTGCGGGCAGCATCGCATTTTTGGGAATCTGCATCACCTTGTTTCAGCCCCTGGTCTACCAGGCATCGGGGCGCGTGGAAGTCTCCTCAAAAGATAAAACCCTCTCGCTCAGTGATGTGTCGCTGCTTCTGGTTCTGAACAATACCGTGGAGCACTTCAAGACCAAATTGGTGCGAAAACGAGCGGCAGAGCCTATGACCAACGGTCAAAGTCTCTGTAGCTACACGGTGAGCCGCGTCGAGGCCACCACCATTCTAGAAATCACCGCAGAGGGAGACAACCCCAGCGCCGTCGCGGAGACAGTTAACTTTGTGATGGCAGAGGGAATCGAGCTGCTGGAGAGCCCCCTGAAAGGGAAAATTATCGAGAAGGCCGATGTCCCCTCGGCCCCCATACGCCCTCAGAAAGGCCCCAATATCGCGTTTGCGATTCTGCTGGGCTGTGTTGTGGGAGGGCTGCTCCAGCTCATTCGCCGTTCCTGAGCCACGATGGTAAAGTAGACCATGGAGCCACAACCAAGACGTGCCCGTCTCTCGCCGCTGGAGCTACTTGCCGCTTGCCTGTGCCTGCTCTATGGCAGCCTGCTGATCGTGTGGCTGCTGAGCCCTGGACAAAACTCTTTCAGTGTCGTTCTTGGGGCGCTCGCTTTCGTGTCGTTCTTGGGCGCGTTCACGCTCCTGCGAGGAGATCGGCAGCTTGCGAGTGCCTGTCAGTACACGATTGCTCTCTGCTGGCTGCTGATCAGCCTGCTGCTTTTGGGAATACTGGTAGGCTGTGGCAATCGGGACGCCCCTGGCTTCTTGGGCGTGCTGCTCTGGGGCATCGGGGCGGCTTGTCTTGCTGCCCTGCACTTCGTCTGCGCCCGTCACACCAAGAGTAGTCTGGACGAGTAGGCACGGCAGGGTACAATTTCTCATGCCGACTTCGCCGATTCCCTTTGCCCTGACCGCCTACGCTCTGCCGCACGTGCTGGGCTACCTGCCTACCAAAGACGGCACACCGAACCCGAACCCACTCTCGCCGCTAGGGCTTCTCGATGCCGCAAAGACTCGAAATCTTGCGGGCGTGGACATTCCCCTTCCTGCCGAGCTCTCTGCTGAAGCTCTCCGGGATGTTTTAGAGGAGCGAGGCTTGCGGCTGGTCGTGGAGGCGATGAGCGTCTTGGAGATGCAGAACGCGGAGGCGTATCTCCAGAAAGCGGCGGGAGCGGGGGCGAAAGTGGTGCGCTTTACGCTCTCGGGGATTCTGTGCGGCGACCGTCGCAAACTGGGGCCGGGCGGCTGGCTCCAGCGGCGCGATGCGCTGGCAAAGCGCATTAAAGAGCTCCTTCCGGTAGCAGAGAGTCTGGGACTGAGTTTGGCTTTTGAGAACCACCAGGACGCCGATCTCTCGGACTTTCTCTGGCTCTACGAAAAAACCGGCGAGCATGCTGCCTTTGGCGTGTGTCTCGACGCGGGCAATCCGCTGGCGGTCGGGGAAGACCCCGTGGAGACGGCAAAGACGCTCGCGCCGCTGATCCGCCATATCCACTGCAAAGACTACACGATTCACTTTGCCCCCGAAGGCTATCGTCTGGTGCGCTGCGCCGCCGGGACGGGCGTCGTGGACTTTCCCAAGATTCTGGAGATCGTACACAGCAACGGTTTTCCCCATCTGCTGCCCGGCATCGAGATCGCTGCGCAGGCCACACGCACCATCCCGCTTCTCGAATCTTCTTGGTGGGCCGAGTACCCCGAGCGCGATGTGCGGACGTTAATTCCTGCACTTCAGACTCTCTGGGCAAAGGGCCTACCTCAAGACGAACCCTACTCTAGCGCCTGGGAGCGCGGCGAGAGATCGGAGATGGTCAGTGCTGAAGAGTGGCGGATTCTGGATGAGAGCATCGCCTACTTCGCCACGCTCTAAAAAGCAATGCCGAAGATCGCGGCCAGGGCGAGGATTACGATCACGGGGATGCGCTTGCTGGCTCCGAGGGCAAAGCTTACGGTGACGATCAGCACGCTCTTAACATCTAGCCCATTTCCTTGCAAGATCCGGTAGAGCACCACGACAAACACCCCGCTGACCGCCAGCGCAAGGCCACGAATAAATCCCTCGACGGCGGGATGCTCCTGCACTTTTCGGTAGAGCCGCTCCACCACAAGAATGAGCAGCGGCGGTAGGCTGATCGCGGCGAGTGTCCAGAGCGCTCCCGGAAGCCCGCCGAGCAGGTAGCCCAGGCTCACCACCCAGAGCCCGTTGGGGCCAGGGGAAACTTGCCCCACCGCGAGCGCCTCGGCAAGCTGGCGCTCCGTGACCGCACCTCGGGCGATGAGGTCGTCGTGGAGGCTGGGGACATTGCCCATGCCCCCCGTTGAGAAGAGCGAAGCCTTGAGCGTCAGCAAAAAAAGTAGGAGCAGGTTCACAAAGAGCGCCTCGCAGACGCCAGCGCAGACAGACACCCCGCGCCAATAAGAACGTACACCACGGGTAGCCTGAGCCAGAAGAGCGCCACCCCGCTCCCGATCAGCAATACGAGAGCCAGAAAAAGCCAGCCTCTCCCTTCCAGCGCACTCTCTCGCACCACAGGCCGCGCCACCTCGTAGGCACTCAGCAGCCCCAGCCCCACCGAAGCGGGCACGATGGCCTTGAGCGCCGACTTCATCAGCGGCGACTCACGCAGGGCAGAGTACCAGACCGTGAGCAGAATCGTGCAGGCCACACTGGGAAGCAAGAGCCCCACTAGACAAACCACGGCTCCCGCGCCTCCTGCAATCCGTCGCCCGATCAGAATCGTAAACGCCGTGAGATTTATCCCTGGACAGACCTGGCACAGCGCCCAGTCCCGCGTAAACTCCTCTTCTGTAAGCCAGCCGTAGCGCTCGATCACTGTGCGCCGGATCAGTGTCAGCATCGCCCCACCACCGCCAAACGACTGAAGCCCCAGCAAGAACCAGATCCCAAAGAGCTTGAATAGAGAAAGTGATTTGTCACAAGAATCTGTCATGGCAGGATTTCAGTATAGCTCCGGTGTACTGATTTACCATGCTCACTTAGCTACGCCGGGGATTCTGGGACAGGCGGAACGGGCGGGACGGTGATGATGAAGCTGGAGCCCTTGCCTAGCTCGCTCTCCACACGGATACTGCCGCCGTGCTCGCGGGCGACGCGGGCGGAGACACTGGTTCCCAGCCCTGTGCCACCGACTTTGGTGGTCGCGACCTGGTTGGTAAAGAGCTTCTTGCGAATCTCTTCAGGGATGCCGCGCCCGGTGTCTACGACCTCGATGGTGAGGTTGCCGCCGGGCTCTGGAGGGCCGCAAGTGCGCACGGTCACCGAGCCACCGCTGGGCGTTTCGGGGAGGGCGTTGTTGACCAGGTTGTAGAGACAGTCGTAGAACCGATCATAGTCAAAGGGCGTGCGGGGGAGCGTTTTATCTAAATCCGTCTTGAGGCTGATGCCTTTGTCGGTCGCCGTGCGCTTGAGGGTCTTGACCACATCATTGACCACATCGTTGAGGGAGCCTTCCTCAAAGATAGGCGGCGGCAGGTTGCCCTTGACCATTCCGGCGATGTACTGGGTGCGGCGACGGACTCTCTGCGCTGCGGTGAGCAGGTCTTCGAGGAGCCAGGTGTAGAGGCTCCCCACCCCACCAATGGCATCACTGACCTCGCGTCCCCAGGAGTGTTCTTCCGGGCACGTGCTGGTCACTTTTTCGAGCTGCCCAAACATGTCCTCTAGCATCGGGTTGAGTGTCATCACACCCGTCTCGATAGGAGTCATCATGTTCTTGATGTCATGAGAGATCTCCCCGACACGGTTGCCAATCTCCGCGTTGCGCTGGGCCTCTAAAAGCTGGGCGTGCTCGATCCCCGTGGCCGCCTGAGCGCAGAGCACTTCGAGAACCTCAAGATCGTGCTGGGCAAAGGGGACAGTGGGGTTCATGACCTGCATCACCCCAATCGGGGAGCCGCTGGTGCGCTTCACAGGGACAGTCATCATGGACTGAGTCTGGTAACCAGTTCGCTTATCCACCGTGGCATTAAAGTCCTCGCGCTTGCTGACATCGCCAATCAGGGCGGGAGTGCCCGTGCGAAAGACCGTCCCTGCCACCCCTTGAGACGCGGGAATGGACTTGCCCATGAGCTGGTCGGCGATAGGGCCAATGACATAGCGAAAGACCAGCGTGTCGTGCTGAGGATCGTAGAGATAGACCGTACCGGAGTCGGCCCGGAGCACCTCCAGCGCGATTTTCAGTGTCGCCTGCACCATAGCATCCACGCTCGGGTGGTTAAAAAGCGCATCACTCGTGCGGCGGATCGCCTCGATTTGCCGCTCACGGTGGTCTAGCTGTGCTTTAAGTTCCTCGGGTGTCAATGATCTCTTACGCTCTCTTCAAAAT
>NZ_JANNYP010000806.1:0-8721 GCF_031410135.1 Armatimonas sp.
GATCTCAACACGGCGGTTTTGTGCGCGTCCAGCATCCGTCGTATTGGGGACAATAGGCTTTGTCTGTCCATACGAGGAGACCGAGATACGTCCCTTAAAGTTTGTGGGAGCTTGCTTTTCCAGCCAGGTTTTTACCGCAAAGGCGCGTGCCTCCGAGAGCTGCATGTTCTTAGTCGGGTCACCAACATTATCTGTGTGGCCTTGAATCTCCACGGACATATTTGAGGCAACCAGTAAGCTACGTTTGAGTTTCTCAAGATCCTGAACCGCTTTCGAATCGAACTCCGCACGTCCGGTCATGAAGGGGATATTCCACTTGCTCTTAGATCCTTCACCACCCTGGCCGGGTTGTGCGGGCTTGACATTCGCCACTACATTGGTTTTGGCGACGCTCACCGCACCCGAGCCCGCCTTAGCCACCACGGCCTTCAGGTAGGAGAGATCTTGAACCTGATCTGCTGAGGGATAGCCACTGACGATCTCCGGGTACTGCTTGACGACCAGATCCCCAAAGACTTTGTAGACGGCGGCGTAGAGATTCGCGGAGCCGGGAGCCAGCCCGAAGGTGAAGGCCGCATCCGAGATGTTGTTGGCACGCGAGCCACCTAGCTCAACGTCTAGGCCCGTCTTGTCTTTCTCCGTGACGCCTTTGTAGTATTTTTTCCAGTAGGCCGCATCGCTCTCTTTGTAGACAGCCGCGCTGATCTCCGCTGCCTGCCCGAGTGCCTGATCGTTCTTTTGGACGGCCTCGCCACCGGAGAGGGCGGCTTTGAGCAAGCCCTCCACAATCGGGCGGTTGGCCTTGCACCACTTGTCCACCCCGATAATCACGCAGGGCATCTGGCTGGCGTACTCTTTGGTGGAGACAATCGAGACCAGACCGCCCTTCTTCTGCGCGACATTGACATCGCCGGGGGTCCAGGTCACGACGCCGTCCACCTTGATCTTCATGCGCTGGCCGGTCTTCTTGCCGTTGCGGACTACATCGCGCTCCTCGGTGTAGCCAGTGATGTATTTTTCGCCCGCGTCTAAGTAGTCGCTAGTGTTGATCCAGTTGATCGCGTCGGGGTCGTAGGTTTTTTCGTCGGGGTTGGTCTTGAGGTCGTTGTCGCCGATCCACTTCTGCGCGATGTTCCAGTCGCCATCACGCAAGACACCCGCGATCACGCCGCCACGTGCGCTCTGTGGGTCTTTCTTCCAGTCGGTAGGCCCCATGAACTTGTCCTCGCCCCGGGAGAAGCCAATCGCCCCGACCACTTTCGGGCGGTACTCCGGCCCGATCTTCGCGAGTGCATCGTCCACGCCCTTGAGGAACGCGGCAGAGCCATCGCCCATCACGGTCACAAAGTGCGCCCCAACACTGGGGTTCTTCTCACCCTGAGAGAGCTTGGTCGCAAACGTCACCAGCGCCTCAGTGAGCTTGTCGTTCATGTCCTGGCGTGCAAATTTTAGGTTCACCCCATTGGTGCACATCAGGCTACCTTTAGTGGCCTGTGGCCCGCCGTTGGCAAAGTGCAAGCCCATGTGGGCGTTCCAGGCGTAGCCCAGCAGACGAACTTCAGGTAAGTCTGTACAGCCAGGCTCACGACCAGGCATGAGTACGGGGCCTTCATCAGGTTTGTTAGGATCGGTGCCTGGCACTCCACCGGGGAGTTTAATAACATCGCCCTTCACCGAGGCTTTCTCGGGAGCCTTGGGAATCAGCTTGCTACCAAAGAGCTTGTAGGCACCGATGGCACCGCCTCCGACTAAAAGAAGTATAACCGCTTTTCCTGCGGATGTTAGTTGTGGCATTTCTTAGCCTCCTTTACTTTCTACAGAGAGATCAGACCCGGTATACGCCAAAAAGTTACGCTGCATATTTCGAGGGCCCTGTATCTAGGCTGAAAAACTCTAAAATATCATCTATTTTATCGGCTTCGGCCTCGCACTGCGCTTGTGCAGTAGTGAGCTGCTGCTGGGTGCTGGCGATAATGGCCTGCTGCTCGGCGATGCGGGCTTGCAGTGCCTCGATCTCGGCCTGGGCGTAGCTCACGCGCTCCGAGGTCACTTTTTGCAGGTCTGCTGTGTAAGACGCGAGCGCGGCGAGCTTTCTGGAGGCATCGGCGACAATCGTCTCAGCGCTGGCTCCCATCGTCGCACCTATCGTGGTGAGCGTGGCGGCGACCATCTGGCGCTGCATGTCCAGAGAGAGCCCGCCGGGCAGTTTTCCTAAAAGCTCGCGCGTTTGTTCCGCCCCGAAAGTCACGGTGGGGAGCTTGGCCCCCGCGTAGATCGCCTGCACGTCCACGGTGCCATCGGGCAGGAGCGCACCGGAGGTCTCCTCCGAGGAAACTTTGATCTCGTCTAGGTTCGGGCCGTCGCTCTGCCGCACCAGCTGCTCGACGGTCTGCGGCAGAGGTGGCGGCGTGGCTCCGGGCACTCCCGCAGCAATCGCCTGGGAGCGTTTCTCGATGTCCGCCAGCTTACGGTCCAGATCTGACATCTCCGCGCTGGGAGCAGAGGCGGGTTGCGGGTCGGAAAAATTAAGAGGCGCAGGGGTCTGCTCTTGCTCGGGCATGACCACGAACAGACCGACGGCTTTACGGAATTTATCAGCAATGGGCATAAATTGTCTTTAACCTTACTCGAATTATAAATCAAAACGACGCGACATATCATCGTAGGCCGCCATTTCATCCAAAAGATTCGTCATCGCATCGGTCTGGGTCACCACACCCTCGATGTCGGCGAGCACTTGCTCCGGTGGCCGTGCGCGGATCTGGTCGTTGATCAGCCCAAACGAGTCTTCCAAGAGCTGCATCTGGTGGCCCAAGTTTGTTAATATCCGCCCGATCCGCCCCACATACTCGTGGCGCTGGGTCAGCACCTCTTTGCGCTTGTCTAGCACCGCTTGGGTGTTGGAGTCTTCCTCAGATTTATTCTCAATCTGCGCGATCTCATCCTCGAAGCGCTCCTGAATCGTGGTCACCATACGCTTTGCGCGGTCTTCGTTGGGAACCGGAGGGCCGTCTTTGTCGCGCCGCTTGCTTTTCAGCCCCACCACGACCTCGGCGTAGACATTCTCAAGATACTGTGCAAACTCGACTTCACGCCGGGCAAAGAGCAGAAACTTTTCGAGAAGATAGTCCAGCTTGCGGCAGACCTCCCGCATCCAGTTCTCGTTGGAGAGCGCATGGCCATCGAGCTGGGTGCGAATATCCTCAAGACGCGAGAAGCGTTCTTGGACGTTCTCGGAGATCACCAGAAAGACATCGTCGCGTAGCTTCTTGCGCCGGGCTGTCACTTCGGCATCGAAGCGGTGGGAGAGGCGCTGCTGGTACCAGCGAGAGTCGGGGACAAAGAGAAGATAGGCCGCTTCCGCGACTACCCCAAAAAGTAGAGGGAGGGGGTTGAGGAGAGCCGCCGAGAGAGCCGCAGCCCCCGCCAGCCCAACGACGTTGTAGTTCTCCTTAAATGCCTCGGCCAGTCGATTCTTACGTGCCATTGGGCTCTATTATACCCTCCTCCCAACCCTGCGGAGGCAGAGAGGAAGGAGGGGGTGGGTCCCCCCGTTCTGATCGGGGGGGTTAAAAGAGCTGCTGAACCTTGCCGGTGGAGTCGCCGAGGGACTCGCCGGGAACGCCGAAGCGATCCAGCATGGTGATGAGCAAGTTCGTCATCGGGGTGCCGTTTTTGTACTTGATGTGCTGGCCGCCCTTGAGCGTCCCGCCCGCGCCGCCTGCAATCAGGAGCGGTAGGTCGTCGTGGTTGTGCCGGTCACCGTCGCTGATGCCGCCGCCATAGACCAGCATGGTGTTGTCTAGGAGCGTTCGGTTGCCTTCTTTGATGCTCTGCATCTTCTGTAAGATATAGGTGAGCTGCTCCACGTGAAATCTATTGATCTTCTTGATGTTCTCTAGCTTCTCCGGGTTACGGCCATGGTGTGAGGTCTCATGGTGCCCGTCGTTGATGCCGATCTGCTTGTAGGCCCGATTCGAGCCCTCGTTGGCAAACATAAACGTCGAGATGCGCGTGATGTCGGCCTGGAAGGCCAGCACCATCATGTCACCAAGCAAGCGCACATGATCCGGGTAGTCGGGCATGCCACCGGACATCCGGGCCTTGAGTGCCTCGCCGCTTACGCCGGTCTCTTTGCCCGCTTTCTCTAAGAACGTCATGCGCCGCTCGATCTCGCGAATGCCCGTGAAGTACTCATCGATCTTGTGGCGGTCATGGGCACCCAAGCGGCCCTGGAGCGACTTGGCGTCTTCCAGCACAAAGTCTAAGATACTCTTGTTGTTGAGCTTGCGCTGGTCGCGTGCCTCTGCGCTCTCATTAGGATCTTCTCCGCCAAAGAGCCGCTCAAAAACGAGGCGTGGGTCAACTTCTTTCGCGACGGGCGAGTTCTCGGTGCGCCACGAGATCGTGTTGGAGTAGGCACAGGAGTAGCTACTATCGCAGTCGCCTGCCAGCCCGCCGCGCTCACAGCCGATTTCGAGACTGGGGAAGCGCGTGAGAGCACCACGCTTGGCTGCGGCAAGCTGATCCGCTGAGAGCCCCACTTTGATGTTCGCCCCACTGGTCTTGACGGGTTTGCAACCCGTCAGCCACGCCGCCGCGGAACGCGCATGATCACCGCCGCCATCACCGTGTGCAAAGGCCCAGTTCTGGGTGAGGCCAGTGAGCACATTGAAGTGGTCTTTCATGCCCGCCAAGGGCTCTAGTGCATGCGGCAGTGCTCCCAGAGCGCCTTCGGTGGCGGGGGTCCAGTGCGCCATGTTGATCCCATTGGGAACGAACAGAAATGCCATTCGCAGAGGCGCTTCACCCTCGCTCTTTCCGGTCTGGGCAAAGGCAACCGCTTCCAGGTAAGGCAGGGCGAGTGCCACGCCTGCTCCTCGCAAAAGCGTCCGTCGTGTCATGTTTGCATTTTTCATGGTGTTTTATTATACCTTCTTGCCAGATTCATCTCCGCGTCGCTCACGGAAGGGCTTGCTTGTGATCACTGCCTCCACCATCGCGGAGAACTTGAAGTTTTTTGTCTCGACGCTTTTTGCCATCGTATCGAGGTTACATTTATCGGTGCGCTCGACACCGCGCCCGAGGGCGTAGGTGAGCAGGCGCTCGGTCATCGCCTTGGTGAACTGGCTTTTCTTGCTCAGTAGCACGCGCTTCAGCTCCTTGGGGCCGGTGAACTTATTGCCATCAGGAAGTGTGCCACTGACATCCATCGGTTTTCCAGCATCCTCGGTGCGCCACTTGCCAATGGCATCGTAGTTCTCCAGCGCAAGCCCAATCCCATCCATCTGCGCGTGGCAGTTGGCACAGGCCGGGTTGCTCCGGTGGATCTCAAGGCGCTTGCGCAGGGTCTCCGCCTCGATCTTACCGCCGGGCTTATCGAGCTCGGGGACGTTTGGTGGCGGCGGTGGCGGCGGTGTTCCCAGGAGATTTTCCAGCACCCACTTGCCGCGCTTTACCGGCGAGGTGCGCCCCGGGTTGCTGGTTAGCGTCAGCACCGAGGCCATGGAAAGCACACCGCCACGTTGCGCTCCTTGAAGCGCGACCCGCCGAAACTCTTCTCCCTGAACTCCCGGAGTGCCGTAGTGCTTAGCGAGAGTCTCGTTGAGGTAGGTATAGTCGGAGTCAAGAAACTCTAGGACGCTGCGGTCTTCCTGGACGATCCCTGAGAAGAAAAGCTCGGCTTCTGTGCGCATGGCGTTGCGGAGTGGGTCGTTGAAGCTGGGGAAACGCGTGGTATCTGGCTGCACGACACCCACTTTGCGAAGCTGGAGCCACTGCCCCGCGAAGTTCTCTGCGAGGGAGCGAGAGCGTGGGTCTTTGAGCATGCGCTTTGCCTGCGCCAGTAGCACACCCGGACTTTGGAGCTTCTTCTGATCCGCCAGTCCCAGTAGCTCGTCATCGGGCAAAGACGACCACAAGAAATACGAGAGGCGTGTGGCTAGCTCATGGTCGTTGAGCTGCCGCCGGTAGTTCGGGTCGTCGGGCTTGGCATCGGGCTCGGGGCGGAACAAGAAGCTCGGCGAGACCAGGATTCCCTGGAGGGCAAGCTGAATCCCTTTTTCAAAAGACTGCTTCTGCGCCTTCGCCAGCCGCGTGAGCCCGATCAGGCGGGTGACTTCTGCCTCGGTGACAGGCCGACGGAACGCGCGGTGCGCCAGCGGAGCCAGCACGGCCTTGGCGGCACGGTTCCACTCCGCATCGGAGGTATCATCGGGGGTGTCAATCACGATCTTGCGGTGGGAGAACGGTAGCTCGCGCCGGGCCGTACTATTAATTACCTCAGGCGATGCCTCGATACTAACAGACTCAATGTAGAAATTACGGTCACGGCGGCCCTCAGGGAGCTTTTCGTCGTAGGCATCGTTGAGGAAAGCGACCCCGATTTTCTGTTTACCGGCCTGCTCAACTGCTACCGTGGTTTTATAGTCTAGCTGGTTGTTGGGGCCGGCAAAAACATCAAATCCTCGAATGGCAGCTCCTTTGTACTGGATGGCCATCTTCGCGGGTTCGGGCCCCAGCTTATCGGGCTTGCCGTCCTTGCCCTTGCCGATCAGACGCGTATCGTTGCCAAACGTGGACGCGCCCGCTCGGACGATAATCGTGTAGGTGCCCGGAACCGGGAAAGTGTACTCAACACTGGCCTCGCCATTGGTGGCAAGCTGGTAGCCTTCTCCGGAGATACTCCCTGGGCCCTGGAGCACGCCCGCAGGGAACTTCTGGAGGCGCGGCTTGTCTTCGGCGGCGATGATGGCGGTTTGGGCCGTCTTTGCGGCGGCGCTGAGGTACTTCTCCATCAGCAGCGGCGAGAGCGAGAGCACATCCCCGATATTGTCGAAGCCGTAGCCCACATCATCGTTGGGAAAGTCATCTGCGGGGCGCACATTGACCCCGAGCAAGTCCCGGATCGTGTTGTTGTACTCGGCGCGATTCAGGCGGCGCATGGTCACACGGCCAGGGTCGTTGATCTTGCAGTCCGCTTGCGAGAAAAGACTCTCCAGGGTGTTGCCCATACGCTTGCGCTCCGCATCGGTGGGCTGGGGCATGTCCGCGGGTGGCATTCGCTTCTCTAAAACCACCCCGCTCACCCGATCCCACGAGGTGCGGCTCTTGAGCACCGACGCGAAGCTTTTCTCGCTGCTCAGGTTGATCGCTCCCGAGCCATTGGGAGCTGTGTGGCAGCCCACACAGTATTTTTGGATCAGTGGCAGGACATCGCGCTCGAAGTTCCCTGCGGCTGTAGCGAGCGCTGCTTTTGCGCTCGCGGGCGCAGGGTTTTTCTGCACGGGCTTTTTTTGCGGCAGAGCCGCCCCTGCCGTGAGAGCGGCAAGAGGCAGGCCAATGACGAGAAGGGAGGCGTGTCGAAACATGGCTATCTTATAGATGGTTACCGAGAGAATCTGGTTCAGGTTCCTGGTTTCTTTTAGGTTTATTTTTTTTCCGTCATAATAGAGAAAGTGCAGGAAAAGAAAAAGCAAGAACTACCCCATAGCCGTCTGGAGGTGCTCGATGGCCTTCGAGGGCTTGCCATCGCCTTAGTGCTGTTCTTTCATCTCTGGCAGAAATCCTGGTGGAACCCGCTGGAGCGCTTTGAGACACTAGGACAGCTCGTGCCGCGTGGCTACTTAGGCGTCGAGCTTTTTTTCTTTTTGAGTGGCTTCTGCCTCTACTGGCCCATTGCCCGTGCGGGTGCCCTGCCCCCTTGGAAAACCTACTTTGCGCGGCGGGCATGGAAGATCCTGCCGTCTTACTGGCTCTGCTTGCTCGTCGCCTGGTTTGCTCTGCCCGATCCGATAGCCCACGCCGACCCGCACCTGCATCTCTTGACGCATCTAAGCTTTTTACACCCGTTTCTCTTTGAGACCTACGGCTCGATTCATGGGGTGTTCTGGTCGCTGGGCGTCGAGGTGCAGTTCTATGTCGCCTTCCCATTGGTGGCCTGGCTCTTTCGCCGGAGCGCACTGGTCGGGACACTACTCCTGGTGGCGCTGGCCTGCCTCTACCGCCTCTGGGTCTTTCGTAGCTTTCAGCTTGATACAGAGGGGCTGGCCTACACGGGGCGAATGAACCAGCTTCCGGGGTTTCTGGATCTTTTCGGTGGAGGAATGGCGGCGGCGGTGCTGGTGACGCAGGTGCAGAAGCGTCTCAAGCCGCATGTTGCGTGGGGGATTGTCTTACTGGTGGGCCTTGTGGCGTGCTGGTGGGTCTTTCACTCGTTCCAGGGCTTGCCCAATGGCCGCAACGGGCAGATGAACCACCAGGCGGCGGTGCGCTTGCCCTTTGCCCTGGCACTTCTGATCACGACCGTGGCAGGCTCGCTGACCCCGCTGAAGTGCCCGCTTCCGCTACGCTTTCTGGCAACGATCTCCTACAACCTCTACCTCTGGCACACGCTGGTGGCAACACTCCTGCAAAACTCGATGGGAATTGCAGAGCCCTGGAAGGTCACCGACGAGAGCTTGCGGGTGCGCTTCACGCTGGTGAGCTGGTTGGTGTCGCTGGCACTCTCCGCACTGATCACGTACGCCTTTGAGCTACCGATCTTGCGGCGTAGGTTTTTCCCTCCCCCGGCTCGTTCCTCGCCACCCCCCCCCGATAACGGGAGAGGGTCAGGGAGTGGGTTCTGACTCCCCCACTCTCCCACCCGATGGGCGTTGGTTTTTGGGAGAGCGGGGGCGGGGGGAGGGAGGGTAACCTACGGGAGAAGAGCCTGCCAGTGGG
>NZ_JANNYP010000807.1:0-2388 GCF_031410135.1 Armatimonas sp.
CCTCTCCTCCGTCCGCGAGGACGTTCGGCGACGCCCAGAGGGCACCCGGCCTCTAGCGAGGGGGTTTCAACCCCTCGGCGATCAGTAATACAGAAATTCATGGGCGTTAAAAAGGGCGCGGCAGAGCGCGGGCAGGCCGTCCTTGGCGACCAGCGGGCGAGCGAGCGAGAGTTCTTCCGCGCTGGGACTGCGACCAAAGGCGAGGCGGAAGGCGTGAGCGATCTGTTTCTCGGGTGACGTGCCCGCTTCTTTTTGGAGGCGCTGGGCAAAGTGCATGGCCTGCTCGCGGACGAACGGGCCGTTGAGCAGCGAGAGTGCCTGGAGCGGGGTGGTGGTCACCTCGCGCTTGGGGGCACGCTGGGCGCTCTCGGGGCAGTCGAACGAGGCGAGTAGGTTGTCACGGACGGCGCGGACGGCCATGCGATAGACACTGCGCCGCCAGGTTTCGGGGCCGTAGCTCGTGGCGGGGCCGTAGAAGGCGATATTCTCCTGCTTGTAGGTAAAGAGCCGATAGGGCGAGCCGCCGAGCGTGCGATCCAGCATCCCACTGGTGGCCAGTACCGCATCCCAGAGTGCCTCACTCTCCATGCGCCGTAGAGGGCCGCGCCAGAGCAGGCGATTGCCGCCATCCAGCGCTTGGGCTTTGGGCTGGGGTGTCACGGCGGATTGCTTGTAGGTCGCCGAGGTCACGATGAGCTTGTGAAGTTTCTTGAACGACTGCCCACTATCCCGGAACCAGACCGCGAGGCTATCGAGCAATGCTTGGTTGCTAGGCTTGGCCCCGTTGTTGCCAAAGTCCGACGGTGTCGCGACGAGCCCTACGCTAAAGTGTTGCTGCCAGATCCGGTTGACAATCACCCGCCAGGTCAGCGGGTTCTCCCGCCGCACCAGCCAGTTGGCGAGAGCCAGTCGTGGCTCTGCGCTGGTGGCGAGCGTTCCGGGCAGGGCACTGAGTGCGCCAGGCTGGACTTCCTCGTCGCGCTGCATCACATCCCCGCGCTTCAGCAGATAGACCGGCTCGGGCGCAACTAGCTTCCCGAGATAGGCACGCTTGCCGTCGCGTTGCTCGCGGACTTTACGCAAGAGTGCCTCGCGCTCTTTGGAAAACTCTCCCGAGGGTGGCTCGTCGCCGTGGGTCTCGTTGCTGGCAACCGTGCGCCAGCGCTCACCGTCTTCGGAGACTTCAACTTTATAGGTGGCAGGGAGACGATCGCTAAACTGCCCCGACGCGTCCCGGCCCCAGGTGATACGGCTGATCGTCATCTCATGGGGCAGCTCGACCTGCACCCAGCCCTTGCCCGGCTCGTTGCTGATCCAGGAGAACGCATTGCCCAGCCAGCCATCGGTGAGGTGCGCCAGCTGATGGTCGGGGTAGCCCGGCAGGAGCGACGAAGCCATGGGCTTGCCATTGAGCGCGAGGTTCTCGGAGCTCTCCGGGCCGTAGATTGCCAGCTCGTCCAGGCACGGCTCGTTGCCGCTCTGCGTCGAGAGAATGGTGAAGCGCACGAACTTGGCGTAAGTGGGAGGGAAGGCTTCCGCGTTGCCCAGCGCCGAGAGCTTCTGGTCGGCTTTAGCGAGACCACGCACCTCCCAGAGTGCGCTCTGATACACCCGCTGGCGCTCCGTGGTCTTGGCCTGTGGGGTTAGCTCACGCTCGCCGTGATACACGCCCGCAAACGTCGCGCAGAGCTTGTAGTAATCGCGCTGAGGGATGGGATCGAACTTATGGTCGTGGCAGCGCGCACAGCCGACCGTCAGCCCCAGAAAGGTCTCCGATGTCGTGGCGACAATGTCATCCAAGTCGCTGGCACGCTGCTGGCGGGTGAGGACTTCATCGGGGCTAGGCACATCGTCGTGGACCCCGGCCACCAGAAAGCCCGTCGCTGCTGTTTCGCCAAGTGCATCGCCCGCAAGCTGAGCCTTGACAAATTTGTCGTAGGGCATGTCGGCATTGAGCGCCCCGATCACCCAGTCCCGATACGGCCAGGCATTCTCGCGCAGCAGATTTCTTTCGTAGCCATTGCTCTCGCCAAAGCGCACCACATCCAGCCAGTGCTTCGCCCACTTCTCGCCGTACGCCGGGGATGCCAGGAGCCGCTCCACGAGTTTTTCATAGGCATCGGGCCGCTTGTCGCTCACAAACGCCGCGATCTCGCCCGGCGTGGGCGGCAAGCCCGTCAAGTCCACCGTCACGCGTCGGATCAGCGTGCGTTTATCGGCCTCTGGTGACGGCTTCAAACCGTTTTTAGTGAGCTGAGCACGAACCAGGGTGTCAAGAAAGCCACTCCCCTTCAGGCCATCTCCCCGCGCTCGTTCCTCGTGCGACCCTCTTCCCCCTGCCGCTCGTGCCTCGCTGGGAAGAGGGTTGGAAAGGGGCTTGAGAGACCA
>NZ_JANNYP010000808.1:0-7497 GCF_031410135.1 Armatimonas sp.
CCGGAGTGTTCTCTGTACCTACCGTGATGCAGGAAGGTTGGAAAGCGTGGGGAAGAGCTTCACCGGTGCACTCTGGGAAACACACGGGCGGCGGAAGGCTCGTGTGCGCTTCCGCAACTCCGATCTCTCCCAGCGCTGCGCGGGGTGTGGGCGCTCCAAGCTCACCTGGGCCGACACCAGCCGTGGCGTCTGTGCCCGCTGCGGCCATGCACTCTAAAAAACGAAAAACCCACCCGCCTAGGTTCCCCCGTCCGGGTACCCCGCGAAGCGAGGGTGGGGGGGCTAGGGGGTGGGTCGGGAGGGCTCTTACTTGAGCTCGATGGTTGCGCCTTCGGCCTCGAACTGAGCCTTGAGCTTCTCGGCTTCGTCCTTGCTGATGCCGGTCTTGACAGCCTTGGGGGCGGTGTCGGCGATCTCCTTGGCCTCTTTGAGACCAAGACCGGTGATGTCACGAATGACCTTGATCACCTGGATCTTCTTGTCGCCGGGGCTCACCAGAACCACGTCGAACTCGGTCTGCTCATCTTCGACAGGTGCGGCTGCACCACCGGCAGGGCCAGCGGCAACGACGGCGGAGACACCGAACTCGGTCTGGAGGGCCTGGACGAGGTCGTTGACCTCAAGAATGGTCATGCCTTTGAGCTGCTCAATAAAGTCAGCGGTATTAATAGCCATTTTAGTTTCCTTTGTGACGTTTTAACGTCGTGTAAATTAAGCTGCCTTCTGCTCTGCGATAGACGCAAGAGTGGCGGCAAGGCTGGTCAGAGGGGACTGGAAAGCCCCGAGAATCATCGCGTAGAGAGTGTCACGCGGCGGGATCTTGGCCAGAGCGTCGATATTCGCTGCACTCTGGAAGGTACCGTCTACCACACCACCCTTGATCTTCAACGGGGTATTGCGGTTGCTGGCGATGTAGTCGCTGAGCACCTTGGCGGCTGCCAGGGAGTCTTTGGCGAAGACAACAGCGGTGGGGCCGTTCAGGGCGGCATCCAGGTTTGCGTCGGCGGCAATAATGCCATCGGCGGCGCGCTTGAAGAGCGTGTTCTTCACGACGGAGAAGTCGCTATCGCTATCGGCGGCGCGCAGCTTGGTGCGGATATCACCCACTTGCGGGACACTCAGGCCACGGTACTCGGTCAGGATCACGGCAGAGCTGCTCTTGAGCAGATCGCTGATCTCTCCGACCACACCCGGCTTGGTGCCGAGTTTCTTTTTAGGTTGTGCCATTTAAATTTTCACCTCCTTTTAGAGTAAAAACACAAAACCCCCGACCGAAAGCAGTCGAGGGCGCACGAAGATATTTAAGATGCTGTCATCTTCTCTACCTCGGCGGGCGGACTTCTGTGAGAAATCCATTAAACGCAAACGCGTACCGGCTGTCTCGGGTGGAAGTGTTGATTTCCAAACGGGCAGTCTATCACACAGTATTAAAAAGTGCAACTACGCGGCGAGACGCAAGGAGGGGGCTTCGATATCTTCTGCTGTGGAACACAGCTGGGGGTCAGCTTCCATCGCATGCTCGAAGGCGGCAAATACCTCTGCATTGAAGTGCACACCTACCTGGCTGCTCATAAATATCATGGTCTTTTCATGCGACCAAGCGGCCCGGTAGGGCCGGTCTGAAGTCAAGGCATCGTAGACATCGGCGACGGCCACTATCCGCGCCAAGAGGGGGATCTGCTCCCCGATCAAGCGATCCGGGTAGCCCGTGCCATCCCACTTCTCATGATGATGACGTACCGCCTCCAGTACTTCAGGCGGAAAGGGAACCGGCTGGAGAATCTCGCTGCCGAGTGCCGCGTGCTCTTTGATCAGCTCAAACTCCTCCGTGGTGAGCTTGCCGGGCTTGTTGAGGACGGTATCGGGAATGGCGATCTTGCCAATATCGTGCAAGGCTGCCCCGACCTCTAGAGTGCGAAGCTTCTCTTCAGAAAGCAGGAGGCGCTTCCCAATGGCCAGCGACATGGCGACAACACGCGAGATATGCTCCTGTGTGTAGCGGTCTTTGGCCTCGATAGCGCGTCCCATTGCCTGCACCATAGACGAGTACAGGCTCTCCAGCTCATCAAAGCGCTTCTCCTTCTCTTCATCACGCTCCCGGTGTAGCCGGAGGTTGTAGAAATAGAGCAGAGGTTGCGGCAACATCACAAGACCAAGAGGAATCGCGTTGTAAAAACCGGCGGAGATATTGTGGGCAAGCCAGACCACCATCACCATAAAGCAGCCCGCTGCTAGGTAGGTCGGGGCCGGCCAGAGCGTGTTGTTGTAGAAGAAATCCGCCGATTTTTTACGCGTCCAGCCCATCGAGAGGGAGACAGCTCCCGTGACAAGTGCTGCATTAAGAAAGAGGTGCATCACGACCATGAGTAAGATCACGGTGGTGCTGAGAAGCGCGGCGATGACAGCTTCAGGAGTCTTGGCCACAAAAAGTTGATTGTGGGGAGTCAGTGTCTCGATCAGAAGAAGCCCTCTGCTCAGTATCCATATGGTCAGGGACATGGAACTGATATTGAAGGCCGTCTGGTAGAGGGGGCTTTTCTGCCGTGCCGTGAGTGTCGAGAACATGGACGACAAAAAAGAAATAAGTGCGACGGAAGGGCCAAAGAGAAGTAGAGTGATGAGGTCGGTGATAAAGCCCAGCGAGATGCGAGCAGAGTTGTTCGTGTTCTTTCCTGAGGCGAGGGTTACTTTCTGCCTACCGGCGAACGCACCCATCAGACAGACAATCGGAAAAATGATCGGGGATATCTTGCTGAGAGGATAGCGTAGCAAGATATCCACCACTCCTGCACTGCCCAAGAGGACAGTCGTGGCGATATATGCTGTTGCTCGTTTAGGAAGCCGCCCTTTCATCTCCTGGGATTATCGGGGGAAGCTCTGGTATCTTTTAGATATAGTGTATCTATATTTATGCCACGAGGCGTAGAGGGGGTGTTTTTTCTGTTGGAGCTTCGTCGGGGAGAGGAGTGGGGAGGTGTTTTTGTGCTTCAAGGCGCTGGTGGAGCACTTGGTTAAGCGCTTCGGCGGAGCTTCCGTCCTCCGGGAGTGATGCCGAGCCAATCCAGGGGTGAAGACGAAGAAAGAAAGCAGTGCCATCGGGAGCCAGGATGCGGTAGCCGTGGATGGCTTGACGAAGGTTGCGCATCACGGTGGGAGCATCTTGTGCCGTCGTGCCGGGGAGCAGAATCGTAAAGCTGCCTTTCGTCTCGGTAAGTAAGATATCGGTGTTGCGCAGAGTGCCGTGTAAGACGAGCTCTAGCTCCTCCAGAGTCTGTGATGCTCGATCCTCACCAAGGGACTGGAGAACACGTGGCCAGTCTGCAAGCTCTAGCTGGAGCAACGTCAAAGGGTGTCCTAGCTCCTGGGAGCGGCTACACTCACGCTCCAGCAAAGACCCCGACCGTGGGGATGTTCTGCGAAGTGAGGCGAGCAATCGGGCAGCAGCAAGAACGGTCGCCGCATAGGTCTGATACGTCGCTTCACTTTGCCTTCCGTCTTCCTGGGGCTTTTGAAACCATTTCATCTACTAGGATCATTGGTCGGGAAATTCTTAGTATGTAGGTATAATCTTGCAGAAATGTCCCAAGCAAGAGCGCACGCACGTCGGGTATTAACAGAAGAGGCAGATGCGCTTCGCCTTCTGGCAGAGCGCTTGGATGAAGAATTTGACGCCGTCGTCACGCATCTGGTCGGTCTCACAGGGCGCGTCGTGGTCTCTGGGATGGGCAAGAGCGGCCATATCGGGCGGAAGATCGCGGCAACTCTGGCCTCGACCGGCACCCCCGCGTTTTTCTTGCATCCGGCGGAGGCAATGCACGGGGATCTGGGAATGGCCGCACCGGGAGATACCGCGCTGGTGCTCTCCAACTCCGGGGAGTCCGATGAGCTTCGGGCGCTCCTGCCTGCTCTCAAGCGCCGTGTGACGTGCTTAATTGCAATGACGGGCCGCCGTGAGTCCACACTGGGCCGCGCGGCGGAGCTGATCCTAGACACCAGTGTTCCCAAAGAAGCCTGCCCAATGAACCTTGCCCCGACCACCTCGACCACGGCGATGTTGGCCCTCGGGGATGCACTGGCCGTGGCCGTGATGGAGGCACGAGGGTTTCATTCGGAGGACTACGCCAAGCTGCATCCCGCAGGCTCACTGGGGCGCCGTCTCCTGCTCAAGGTCTCCGATCTGATCCGGCGCGGCGATGAGCTCGCTGTGGTTTCCCACACCGTGACGGTTCACGATGCGATGACCGCCATCACCCGAGCCCGCGCGGGTCTGGCCTGCATCGTGGATAGCGATGGCACGCTAGTCGGCGTCCTCTCCGACGGCGACTCGCGGCGCTTTTTTGTGAGTGTCGGCCCGGAGGCTTGGGATCGGCCTGTCACGGAGGCCATGACAAAAAATCCCCGTCTGATCCAGGGCGATCCCTTGGCCGCTGAGGCAATGGAGAGCTTCGAGAGCGGCCCCGTCCGCTTTGGCGACATGCCCGTGGTGGATAGTGCCTCTCGGCCCGTCGGGGTGCTGACCCTAAAAGACCTGGTGCGGGCGGGAATCATGCCACCCAGTAGCCAGAGGGAATAAGGTGTTTTCAAACCGTGCGTAAAAGCGGTTCTTTCGCGAGTTTGACAAAGGGTTCGCTGATGGCCTTTCTTGCCCGCCTGCAACCGCGTGTTCGCCGCCGCACTTGGCCCGACTGTCAGCCAGGTCGTGGTCAGTGTCGTCATCACCGCGATTCGTCGCAGAGTGTTTCGACTAAACCAACTCATAACGTCCGTTTCCTACACCTCTTTTGGTTGAGAATCGAGTTTTACCACAACTGATTAACCCGAATTCACGTCAATTACATTATTAAAATCCATTCGCAAATAGAATGTTATAAAAATGTATTAATGACTAAAGAGTGTAAATAATTAAACATAAATCATTCTTAATACATGCATTAATGTATCTCTACATAATTGATCTTCTTTAATTTCTAAGCTTTCTTTAAAGAAATCAACGGATTCATTATACATCCCCATTTTCATCAATATATATCCTTTAAGATATAAAAGGTAGGGATCTTTTTGATTTTTTTTAATATTTTTATCAATAATAAAAAGAGCCGTTTTTAAATCCCCCATCAATCTAAATATCTCTGCTAGAGTCACTTCTACATCTAATTCATTTTCATCTTTATCATAAATATACGCAACAACAGCATTTTTAAACATTTCAAAATTTTCTGAATCGTCACCAGAACGAATCAATTTTCTTTTGAGAAATATAGAGAAGAGATATTTCATCTTATAGTCATCATCATTCAACAGAATAAATTCTCTGAAATCATTAGAACTCAAATTTCCATCTTCACATAAACGATTTATAATTTCGATTCTTTCCATGTACTTATATCCTTTATTGCTAATTTAATACACAAAGATGTAAATATTAATACTGGCTATGGATTATATAAAATACGTTGGTGATATTTCATATACCGATCATTCTTGAAAAAACGAATCCATAGCCAGATATTTTATTTATTCATTATAGTGGTCAACTAACCCTTTCCGCGCTTTTTTAACAAATGGATCTACATACTCTTTTATTATCCCTATAACATCGCGTGGGCCGATAGCTGGCCCAGGGCCGAAATTATCTAAACCATCTTTTACAATATCAGGTATTCCATCATTAGGCTCAGGATAACTGATAGGCACCGCAGGCACACATAATCCTCCGAAATCTTCAGGCTCAATCCAACCTTCTTTCTTTCTTTTTTCATAGTTTTTACGTTTATCAAAATTCTGATTATTTTCGATTTGTTGCTGTTTTAAATTTTCAATATTCTGTTTTTCTCGTGGAGTATACTCACGTGGCGGTTCAGGATTAGATGGTACATCTTCAACAGGAGGTTTTTCTGGTAATGGATTTTTAGGTTGTGGCTTTTTCCCGAATTTGTTTTCAATCCATTCTACAAAAGTATGCCATAGCTCTTTAACTGATTTTAAACCTTGTGGATCAACCGCATTTACTGGATCGTTGCCACAGTAGGCATACCAGTTATAGCCATCGCGGATCGGGTCTCTGCTGATAAACCTTCCAGTACTCGCATCGTACATCCGATGCCCCAACCTCATCAGTCCCGTCTCGCTGTCTTGCTGATACCCATGATTCCCAGCAAAGCCAAACGGCGTAGGAGTCGAGCCACTGCTCGTCACTAACATACCAAAGGCATCTGTACTTCTACTATCCGTCACGCTACCGCTACCATCCGTCAGGGCTTTCACTGAGCCAAGTGCGTCGGCGTGGTAGAACTTGCTCGTCCCTCCTCGATTCTCGCTCACCAGACCCGACGCGCCGTGAACAAAGCTCGCCGCGCCGTCTGACAGAACTTGGCTGTCAATACTGTCATCCGAGAGAATGTAGCTCGCGCTCGCTCCTCCCGACTTGCCAACACGCTGGCCCAGTCCGTTGTAGGCATAGTTTATCGTAGTGCTGCCGTCGCTTGCACTTTTCAAGTACCCCGCGCCGTTCCAGGTCAGTGAGGTAGAACCACCAGACCAGCTTACGCCTGTCATGTTCCCGGCGTTATCATACGAATACGACTTGCCGCCAGCGGTTAAGAGTTTGTTGGCATCATCATACGAGTAGTTCTCCGTCGTGCCGCCTAGCGTTTTGGTCGCTCGGTTGCCCGCGTTATCGTAGGTGTACGAAACGGAATAAGCAGATGCCCCCGTTCGCACTTCGCTGGTTAGCTGCCCGCCGTTGTCGTAGGTGTAGGCAAGCGCGTAGCTCGGGGTCGTCTCGCTCGTCTTTCGCCCCAGCGCATCGTAGCTGTAACTGCTGCTGGTAATCGTCGTGCCGGACTTGACCGACTCGATACTCGCCAAATCAGCCGCCGCCGTGTAGGTTTTGGTTTCGACGCTGCCATCGGGAAGCGTCGTGCTCGTCATGCGGTTGGCGTTATCGTACGAATAGCTGGTGGCTTGAGTGCCACCGGCAACCAGCGCCGTCATTCGTCCGGCATCGTCGTAGCTGTAAAGGAGCGTACTGCCGCCGCCGACTTTGCCCGTGAGTGCGTTGGCGTTGTTGTACGAATACGTCACCGCGCCTTGGGGACTCGTTCGGGTTGTGATCCTGCCGCCTGTGTCATAAGAATAGGTCGTGGTGCCGGTGCCGTCCGTCATGCTGGTCTTGGCACCGTCGTCGTTGTAAGCGAAGCTCACCGTGGGCGTGCTGTCGCTGTACGAGACGCTGGTAAGCTGACCACCCGTGTTGTAGTTGTTCGTGACAACCACGCCACGACCGTCCGTGCTTGTCGCAACCTGTCCATCCGTGTTGTACGTTACCGTGCTGCCCGTGCTGTCCGGGTAGGTGATCCCAGACGGCAGGTCATCGCTGTGGTACGAGTACGTCGTGACTTTGCCCCGACCATCCGTAAAGCTCGTTTTCTGACCCGCCGCGTTGTAATTATGAAAAATCATCCACACGAACACGTCCGTATAGTTCTAAAATTGCAG
>NZ_JANNYP010000809.1:0-1146 GCF_031410135.1 Armatimonas sp.
CCCCGAGCCGATTCTGCCCATCTTGGAGCGCTTGGTCGAGGCCCGGATTCAGATTCATGCGCAAGTGGTGCTGGTGCCGCACTACAACGACGGCGAGATCCTCTTCCAGACCCTCACGGACTTGGCTAAGCTTCACCCAAAAGCACGCGGCGCGTTTGGTGGCGTGATCTCCGTGGCGGTTGTCCCGATTGGTATCACCCAGTTCCGCGAGCGCCTCGCGCCGGTCGAGACCTGGAATGGGGAGCAGAAAGCCTGGTGGGTGCGCGAGCTGGAGCCGCTCCGCTCTTGGTACCTCAAAGAGCTGGGCACGCGCTTCGTCTACCTCTCCGACGAGTTTTATCTCGGCGGCGGCCTCCCGATCCCCGCACGCTCCCACTACGAGGGCTTCCCACAGCTCGAAGACGGCATCGGTCTAGTGCGCTTGTTTTTAGACGAGTGCGAAAAGCTCAAGCGCGACCTGCCCAAGCGAGCTCCACGCCCAAGGCGCGTCACGTTCGCCACCGGCGAGATCGCCGGGCCGCTCCTGACGCAGCTTGCGGAGATTTTCAATAAAGTCGAGGGCTTAGAGATCAATGTCTGCGCGATCCACAATACGTTCTTCGAGGGAAATATCAATATCGCCGGTCTGATTGTTGGACGGGACTTAATCAACGCTCTCAAAGCCTTCCCGGACTTAGGCGACGAAATCCTCATCCCCAATGTCATGCTCCGCGACGGCACTGAGATCTTTCTGGACGAGATGACCCTGACCCAAGTGAACGAAGAACTCGGACGCCCCGTGGTCGCCATAGATCGCACCCCCGCGGCGGCGGCTAAGTTTTTATTAGAGGTATAGGATACGGAGATAGGTGTGAAATGTCGCCTGAAACGAAATCTGTAGTGCTTAGTTTGTTTGTGTTGGTATCAGTACCTCCATTTATATGGCTATATTATTCTGTTGATGAACAAGTAAGAAATAATATTCTGGTTCCTATTCTGTTGGTTATTGGTTGTGTTCATTCTTATTACTCATGGTTCGCTCATTTTTTGAGGGGTTTAGCAAATTTGAGGTAACCTCGTTTCATGACCGAAACGCTCACTCTTATCACGGAACGGGTAGATGACATCCCCGTATTATTCGAGCAGATGCAGAAATTGGAGATGGCT
>NZ_JANNYP010000810.1:0-1026 GCF_031410135.1 Armatimonas sp.
GGTGGTTCTGGCATAGTCCAAATCCAGGTCGGGATACTGCTTTTGCAGATATGGAATCGTCAGCCCGTGATCGCTCGGGTAGAACGTCATAGGCTGTCTGCCGCTGGCTTCTACCAGCCGCATTCCCGCACCTGCGTTCCAGTGCCACTCACAGCCGTTGCTGTCGGTGAAGCAGAAGACTTGGTCGTCCGTGTGGAGCACGATGACTTTTGGGCCTTCTTTGAGGGTGTTCATTTTTCAATATTCCTCGCGGATCATTGCTAAAGTCTCTTGCCAGCCTGCTGAGGTGTTAATCCAGAGGACGGTGCCGTCCTTAAGCGTGTAGCTGGAAAGAACCCGACCACCGCGCTTGATGGATTCCTCGTTGACGACGCGGTCGTCGTAGCACATCTCCGCGCCGTAGTCGCCTTCGCGATGGCGCTTGAGGAGGTGCATCAGCTCCTCCTCGTTACGAATCAGGGCCTCGACCGCTGCGGGAGTGACGTAGACCTTGCCCAGGAGAAACTTGATGGGCCGCTGATAGCCCTGTGTGGGCTTATCCTGGCTCATGAGTCACCTCCAGTGAGGGTTTGGCCTCGTAGACGAAGGTCTCGCGCCTCTGCCTTTTCGCTCTTTCAGGGACTTGCCCGGTGAGCCTTCTCACGACTTCGGCAGCGCCTTTTCGGTAGACCGTGACGACCACGAGCGAGCCGGTATCGGCTTCTCGTACCGCCCAGTGCCGACCGCCCTTGTAGCGCGAAATGGTCAGAAGAGACACAGCGGCACCTCCAATTGTCGCTGGAGAACGCGTGATGCGCTCTGCATGACCTGTTCGATGGTGACGTCTTGCCCCACCGCTTCCCAACGGGCAGTGCGGCGGGCGATCTCGACCCGTTGAGACATAAGGAGCTTCTTCCAGCCCAGAACGTGCTTGCAGCAGTAGCGCCCGACATGCTTCTCGAAGAAGGGGCAGGTGCAGCTCTTTTCTGCGCGATCCAGGGTGTAGGTGGCTCCGTGCTCGGAGCGAATCAGATGCAGGTTCCCGTC
>NZ_JANNYP010000811.1:0-4932 GCF_031410135.1 Armatimonas sp.
AGAAGCGGCTCCTTTTGGCGTTTCGGCGGCGTGATCCCAGCGCCTTCGACACGCTCTTTGCCCGCCACGCCGGAGCGGTGCTGGGATTCGCGCTTCGCCTGACCCGTGGTTGCCACGCCGAGGCCGAGGAGCTGGTCTCTGAGACCTTTGTGGCCGCTTTCCAGAACGCCGAGCGTTTCCGTGGATCGTCGCGCCTGACGACCTATCTGCTGGGAATCACCCTCAACCGCTGGCGGGATCGTCGGCGAAAAGCGCTGCTTCCCACCGTCCCGCTTCTCGACCACGACGCGCCGATTCCGGAGACCAGCTCTCTGCTTGCCCTCGCCATCCACGAGGCCGCACGCGAGCTGGAGCCTAGTCAGCGCGAGGCGTTTCAGCTCGTGGTCGTCGAGGGCTTCACCCACAAAGAGGCCGCACAGCTCCTCGAAATCCCGCTAGGCACGCTCAAGTGGCGCGTCGCCGAGGCTGTCCGCCGCGTTCGTCTTGCACTGGAGGAACCTAAATGAACTACTCTGAACCACACCCGGATTCGTCGGACTGGATCGCGCTGGTGCGGGGCGAGCACTCATGGCTCGCCGCTGGCCGTCTGCGCCGTCACTTGAAACACTGCCCATACTGTGCGGTTGAGCTAAAGGAGATCACCAGCATGCTTGCCGTTGTCAAACCCAAAGAACCTATTGTCTCAAAAGCTCTTGCCACGAAGACTTGGGGGGCTTTGCCTGCCGGGGGTACTACGAGGAGGAAGCTCCGTTTGCTTGGCTTTGTTGGTGGCGTTGCGTTAGTTGCTGGAGCCACGCTCTTTTTTGCGATGCCAGGCGGTCCGCTTCAACCTATTCCCTCGTTTGCTTCTGTTGAAGAATCTATGGGGAAGGTTCATACAGCGACGTGGAGAGTTCATATTACTATACAAAATCAAGAAGTAAAATCGGCTTATAAAACATATTTTGAACAGACATATTGGGCAGATCTTAAGCAAAGAAAAATCGCACGTTTGTTTTCTACAGGTAAGGAAATTAGAGAAGATAAACACCAAATCCGTTTATTTAAAGCAAAGGGATCCTCTGATATGTATTCCATTGGAGATAGGTCAAGTAAATTTGATGCTTCTGATGGAGATATATGGGTTGATAAAACTATATATTTTTATAATTCTGGAAATAATAATGATCGAGAATTAGGCTCTGGAAATTGGAAGTCAGATCGTATACGAGAAAGAGGTATGGATTATATTCGATATCGTCGATACTCTGTGAAGAAACATTATTTTCCTTATAAAACAATATCGCGAATTTTAGAGACTGTTTTCGTCGATCCGAAAACGAAGCTGATTGTACGTCGTGAGTCCCGTCATGTTTATACAAATTCTTCGGGCTCTGGCAGAAATGAGAGTGTTTGGATTGAAGATGGTTTTCGATATAACCTCGCTCCACCCGCAGGAGCATTTGATATCACGCCTCCACTAGGCAAGCTTTTCCGGTTGAGAGATTACCGCCTCCGCGAAGTCAGTGAGCAAGATAAAAAGATCTTGGAGCAACAGGCACGAAAAGCAATGCAAGCCTGGAATCAGAAGGATACGAAGAGCTTTGGGGATCTTTTTGATTTTTATGCAACGGGCCAGCTCAATAGCTTTCGTGTACGAAACAATCCTGACTCTGTGAAGGCAAGCTTCTGGCGCAAAACCTGGACAGAGCATCTGCAAAAGCGCGAGCCGTATCTTGAATATCTTTCCTACGACAAGCCATTTTTTCACTACGACTTTGGGCGAATGCGTTTGTATACACGCACTTCGACTTCGGAAGCGTTTCCTCCCCCCATTCCGATGGACGAGGTAACGGTTGGTGGGACGGCAACGGTACGTCTGAGGCGTGAGCCTAACCGAGTACAGAAGCGATTGGTCACCTTCAAGTTTGTTAAGCGTCATGGGCAGTGGAAGCTGGTGTGGATCGATAGCCAGCCAATGCCCCAGAAAGCCGTCGTTAAAAAATAAATCTTTCTTTCGCCATCCAGCCACTGGGTTTCTGCTACAAACACGGCAAGATGAACGAGAGACGCCTGCTGAGCCGCTTCCGCCAGCGCGATAAAGAAGCCTTCGATGTGCTCTTTGCGCGCCACGGCGAGGCGGTTTTGGCGTTTGCGCGACGGCTGACCGGAAGCTGCGCGGACGCCGAGGATCTCATGCAGGAGACGTTTCTGGCAGCCTACCAGGGAGTTGAGCGCTTCGGCGGGCGGGCGCGTCTCTCTACCTACCTCATCGCCATTGCCGTGCGCCGCTGGCGAGATCAGCAGCGAAAACCGCGCCACGAGACGGTCGCGCTTTTGGACGAGCACGACACGTCTCTGCATGCTCCTCATCCCAAAGATGCTCCCACAGAAAACCAAGCGCTGGCGGGGATTGTTTATCGTGCAGCCCTTGCCCAGCTGGATGACCCGCTCAAAGAAGCTTTTCTGCTTGTGGCTGCCGAGGGACTCACCCATAAAGAGGCGGCGCAAGTGCTCCAAATCCCGCTGGGGACGCTCAAGTGGCGTGTCGCCGAGGCCATGCGCCGCCTTCGGATTGCTTTAACGGAGGAACCCCTACCATGAACCATCTCACCGACAATGACCTGCTGGAACTCGCCATGGGGCACTCAGCCTTATCTACGCACAAACGACATCTTGCGCATTGCTCGGACTGTACCCAGCGCCTCGCCCAGACCCGCCAGCTCGTCGCCCTAACCCGCGAAGAAAGCCTGGACTCGATGACAAGTACATATCTACAAGAGCGCCTTTGGAGCGCTTTGCCTTCTGTTCCTGAGAAACGTCGGGCGATCCTACTGCGTCCCATCGGGCTTGTAAGCAGCATCGCATTGCTTGCTGGAGTGGCACTCTTCTCCACTATTCCCGGCGGCCCATTCCGCCCCATACCCTCGTTTGCCCAAGTGGAGGCCACGATGGAAAAAATTCAGACTGTGCACTGGACTGAAATGGAGTATCCACTGATCTGGAATGAGAAAAAGAAACAGTTTGTCAAAGGACGTATAGATCGTTATGACTGTTGGGCAGATATGAAAGCTCTTAAAATCTCTCGAGTTTCTATGAAAGGGCAGCCACTTCAGAGAAGTACTTTTTCGACACGTGAAGGCAATATAATGTATTTTCCTGATGCGCATATGTCGAGAAAGTCTAGTCAATATATACATACGCAAAGAGATAAAAGTGGTGCGGATCGTTTTGTGAAACTCATGAGGGATATGGTGCTTCTGTCTACTAAGGATAGCGCACATGTCGAAGAAGTCAAAAATGTCTATGGGGTAAACAACGTGGCATATTCATCTTGGCATAAAGATGTCGTGAGTCTTGAAGGAAGGTCTGCGCTGAAATTTAGTAGGGAGGTGACGACCTCGTCTCAAGATGATGTTGCTAAGGAGAATATCGTGGTATGGGCTGATTCTAAAACATTGCGTGTTCTCAGACGTGAAGCCGACCATGTCTTTAGTGAAAACAGACGGATACAGGTCGTCGCAGAAAATTTTAGCTACAACGAAAAGATTCCCAAAAGAGTATTTGAAGTGCCGACTCCTAAGGTAGGCGAATTCTTTTACTATATGTATTCAGGACAAAGAAAAGGTGAGAGTGTCTCAGAACTGCGGGCCAATGAGCAGGCACGTAAGAAAGTAGTCGAGGAAGCGATTCAGGCTTACTCGCGCAAGGACACGGCGGGCTTTCTGGCGCTCTGGGACTTTGACGCAGTGCCACAGCAGAAGCGAGCGGCACGGCGAGAGCAGGCACAGACATTAGTGACGACGCAGGCTTTGTACAAGAGCTGTCGGGCAGAGAAGGTGATGAGTGCGCATCCTGGGTCGCCCATGTATGTTCGTAAGAGCGAGGCCGACCCGTTTCCACCGCCCCCCCGTGCGCCCGAGATAACACTCGATGTGAATGTCCGAGCTTGGGTGACGACAGCGCAAACAAGCAAGCCATACTCCGCTCTCTCTACTTTCTCTCTTACCAAGCGCAGTGGGCAGTGGAAAATCCAGCAGCTTCGGCTCGCCAAGGAACCGCTTCCTTCTAATTAGTGAGGGCGGTAGGTGCCTGTTGTGGTGAGGCTCTGTAGACCCTGCTGGGTGTGGGTTGTGGGGGCTGAAAAGAGATCCAGAAGGCGTAGTAATAGTTTCATTGTGATTTTTATCCCCGGTAATTGTGGGGGTCTGAGCGAAAATCTTTAGGGGCGGTATACTGTCGGTAGTATTTTCTGACTTAAGGAGTCGCTTTTTGGAAACTCTGCCTCCCGGCAAGCTGCGTTTTATTCCCCTTGGTGGGATTGGTGAGATCGGTAAAAACCTTTACGTCTATCAGGTTCTAGATCAGTTGTTGGTCGTGGACTGTGGTCTGAAGTTCCCCGATGAGAAGATGTTCGGGGTAGACCTAGTCCTTCCCGATGTGCGCTGGTTGGTCGAAAACCGCGCCTCAATCCAGGCAATTGTCATCACCCACGGCCATGAAGACCATATCGGGGCGCTCTCATTTGTCCTGCCTCTGCTCGGAAACTCGGTTCCCGTCTATGGCCCGGCGCTGGCGCTAGGGCTAGCGAAGAATCGGCTGGGAGAGAAGCGGCTTTTAGACAAAGTCAAGCTGATCGAGTACAGTGCCGACGATGTGCTCCAGCTCGGGCACTTTGTGGTAGAGCCGATCCGCGTCTCCCACTCCATCCCTGATTCTTTTGCGCTGGCGGTTCGCACCCACGCAGGAACGGTCGTGCATACCGGCGACTTCAAGCTGGATCAGACCCCGGTAGATGGTCTGCTCTTTGATATCCCCAAGCTCGCCCGAATCGCCGAAGAAGGCGTTCTTGCGATTGTCTCCGATACTACCAATGTCGAGCGCACGGGCTACGTGCCCTCGGAGCGCATTGTGGGCCAGACCTTTGATCGGGTGATCTCCGAGGCACCTGGC
>NZ_JANNYP010000812.1:0-2124 GCF_031410135.1 Armatimonas sp.
CATCACCGCATTACGATATGCTGCCTCGCTTGCTCCCACGAGCGGGGCGGTATCGTTTTGCCCCGTGACGCGCTCTAGAAAAGCGTCCAGTCCGGCAGGAACCGGGCCGGGGAGCTCGACGTTGCGTACGGGCTGGCTGCCATCCATGGTGGGGACGTGCTTGCTCTGGAAGTAGAGCTTGTCGTGTACGATCACGGCATGGCCCTCGGTGCCGGAGACAATCAGGCGCACCGGGTCAGCGACATCGTCCCAGGCAGCGGCAAGAGTCGCAATCACACCATTTTCAAAGCGCAACATGCCCTCGCCGGTCTCATCGCAGCCTTCGTAGCGCGCCAAGCCGTTGTCGAGCTGTCCGGTGACCTGCGCCACGGGGCCAAAGAGCCAGAGAACAATATCCAGGATGTGAGTGCCCAGGTCGCCAAAGCCACCACAGCCCGACTGCGCTGGGTCGGCCATCCAGCGCCACTCACCATCGAACCAGCCGCCGATTGCGGCGCTGTGACAGTTGCTCATGCGGGCGCGGGTGGTCTTACCAAAGTGTCCTTTCTCGATCTGCTCCTTGACAAAGCGCAGCTTGGCATCACCCCGCGAGAAGTAGCCCGTCGAGAACAGCACCCCGGCACTCTCAATCGCCTCAGCCATGACTTTCGCATCGGCTCCCGCAAACCCGAGCGGCTTCTCGACAAAGACATGCTTGCCAGCGGCGGCAATCTGCGGCACAACATCTTTGTGCCGATTCGTCTCGGTGCACACAATGACCGCCGTCACTTCTGGATCGGCTAAAATTGTCTCCAGGCTCGCCTCGACCACGGAGCCTGCCAGCTCTTTGGAGCGCTGCTCCGCACGTGCTAAGTCATGATCCCAGACGTACTTGACCTTGACGCTATCAGTGCGCCGGTTGATATTGTGGATAAAGCCGGGCGTGTGGATATGGGCACACCCGATAAAGGCGAGATTTATCATGTGGGAATTATACCGCTTGCCGCCCCGTGTCCGCCCCGTGAACGAGGCGTCTGGGTGGCGCTTCGCGCCGCAAAGCCCGTGCCGGGCTCCCCACCCAACCCTCTCCCGTTATCGGGAGGGGGTGGCGAGGAACGAGCCGGGGGGAGGGGAAATGAACGCCGGGGGAGGAGGGCAGAGGGTACAATAGCTACCATGTCCAGCACACCTTTTGGCCTGACCATTGGCTATCTCGCCTACCCGGAGCGTGCGACGCTCACCGATCCCAAGCCTGCGTTTTCCTGGTGCTTCGAGGGCGGCATGCAGAGCGCCTACCAGATTCAAGTACGCACGGAAAGCGGGCAGGTGCTCTGGGACAGTGGACGCGTGGCATCGGCGCACTCGATAGGGGGGCGCTACGACGGCCCCTGGCTCCCCTCGAACCAGAAATTCACCTGGCAGGTGCGGCTCTGGCGCGAGGGGAGCAGTCGGGTGAGTGCGTGGAGCAAGCCACAGGCATTTGCCACCGGGCGGATGGGGATGACTCCTTTTCCCTCGCCCAAGAACGATACCTGGGAGAATCGTAACCCACTGGAGTTTACCGAGATCGCCCCAGAGCGCATTGTCAAGCGCGGCGATGGCAGCTACTTTGTGGACTTTGGCCGCGCCTGGTTTGGAACGCTCCAGCTCTCAGGTCCGGCAGCGGCGCGGGTGACCGTGCACTTTGGGGAGAAGCTGGCAGGCAAGAATCGCATAGATCGCAAGCCGCCGGGCAGTGTCTGCTACCGAAGCTGTGAGACCCTGCTCTCGTCCCGTGAGCGCGTGCTGGTGCCAACCCCCAAGGCTCCGTTTGCGCCTAGTGTCCGCCGAGGAGCCGTGCAAGTTCCCCCTGGCTACGACGATGTCCTGCCGTTTCGTGCCCTGGAGGTCGAGGGCTGGCCGGGGGGAACTTGCACGGCTCCTCGGCGGACACCGGGCGCAAACGGAGCCTTGGGCGTGGGCACCAGCACACGCTCACGGGAGGAGAGTAGGGTCTCGCAGCTTCGGTAGCAGACACTGCCCGGCGGCTTGCGGTCAATGCTATTCTTGCCTGTCAGCTTTTCCCCAAAGTGAACGGTCACCCGCGCCGCTGCCGGCCCAGACAGCTGGAGCGTTCCAAACCAGGCGCGGCCAAAGTCCACAAAG
>NZ_JANNYP010000813.1:0-13023 GCF_031410135.1 Armatimonas sp.
TGTGCAGGCATGACATCGGCATCGCGCACTACCGCTGCCATTGCTTCCGAACTTGATGCAGTCCGGGCTTTGGCAGTGTGGGCAAGTAATTACAATCATGGACGCATTATACAAACAACGTGATAAAATCCATAGCCACAAATCAATTTCAGATCGTCCTATTCCGATAAAAATGGCGTACACAGTGTTACTTCTGATAAATCAGAAGTAGATCTTTATTGTATTTATTGTCCAGACACTAATAATTGCTATTATATAAATCCTGTTCAATTTTCAAAATCAGTAAATTTAAGAATTCAACCTTCAAAAAATCAACAATCTGAAGGAATTCACTTAGCTTCAAATTTCAGAAAAATCCAATAAACTGAGCTGCAGGTTCGAAACCTGCCGGGTGTACTCCCAAATAAAAAAAGCCGGGAAATCCCGGCTTTTTTTGCGTCTTATGTGACTTGCTACGCAGCGTTGATAATCGCAGCGAAGTCGGCGGCTTTGAGAGCCGCGCCACCGATCAGGCCACCATCAATGTGAGGCTGGCTCAGTAGCTCAGCCGCATTGTCGGGCTTCATCGAGCCACCGTACTGAACCCGAACCGCCTCGGCGACTTCGGCACCATAGAGGGAGTGGACGGTCTTACGGACAATGCCACAGACCCGGTTGGCCTCGGCAGCATCACAGACTTTCCCCGTTCCAATGGCCCAGACAGGCTCGTAGGCGAAGACAAGCTTGGATGCCTGTTCGTTTGTCACTCCTGTTAGCGCACCGGCCACCTGAGAGGACACGACAAAATCAGTCTTGCCGCCCTCGCGCTCATCGAGGGTTTCACCAATGCAGATAATGGGCAGTAGGCCCGCCGCAAGTGTCGCTTTTACCTTGAGATTGACTGTTGCATCGTTCTCACCATAGTGCTTGAGTGTCTCCTCAGGCTCGGGTACCCCAAAGCGTCCCCGCGTCTCCGAGTGGCCTAGGATCACATAGCCCACGCCTGCATCTTTGAGCATCTCCGCTGAGATCTGGCTGGTGTAGGCCCCTGTCGTTTTCCAGAAACCGTCTTGTGCTCCCATTGCAACCGCGGAGCCCTGAAGTACTGTTCGCACCGTGTGTAAGACTGTGTAGGGTGGACAGACCACCACAGTGACCCCACTCTTTCCCTCAACCGCTGCGACCACTTCTTGTGCCAGTGCTGACGCTTCTGCCGCAGTCCCCTTGTTCATCTTCCAATTACCCGCAATTATTGGGGTTCGTGCCATTATCTCTCCTCAAAAAAGCGGACGTTTCCGCTCCATAAAGTCTATCATACCCAGAATTAGCCAGGAACTATACTCTAAAGGAAACCGTATGTTTTTTGTGCGACGATTGTTCCCTTTCCTTTTAGGCAGTGCCGCTCTGGCGCTTCCTACAGCGCTTGCCTGGTTTTTCCTGCATCCTCCCCGTCGCCGTCATGGAAAAACCCCAAAAACGGCTCTCGGGCTAGGGTACGAGCGCGTTCACTTCACCACCGAGGACAGCATTCGCCTCTCCGCATGGCTCGTGCCTCACCCCGAGCCCCAGGGGCTTATCTTGCTCTCCCATGGCTACACGGGCTGCCGGGAGACGATGCTTCCCTACGTGAAATTTTTACATGCGGCGGGCTACACCGTGCTCCTCCACGACTTCCGAGCACACGGCTGGAGCGGAGGGCAACGAGCCACTCTGGGTCTTGAGGAGCCCCGTGATCTTCAAGCGGCAATCCGCTGGGTGGAGAAGCAAGAATTGCTGGCAGAGCTTCCGTTGTTTCTCATGGGCGAGAGCATGGGAGCCTCCGTGTCTCTTTTAGTCGCGGCCCTGGAACCGCGTGTCCGTGCCGTGGTGGCGGATTGTGGCTTTGCCCGCATGGACGGCCCCATTCGGCAGCGCTTAGAGACACTCTTCGGAGCGAATTTTGCCCGTGCTCTTACGCCCGCGACACAAACCATGGGAGAGCGTTTTCTAGGTTCCCCAACCGCAAGAATTGCGCCTGAAGAAGCAATCGCAAGAATCGCCCCCCGCCCCGTTTTGCTGATTCACGGGACGAAAGATGCCCTCGTCACCCCGGATCACGCCCATCGGCTACAAGCCGCGTCGGGGGGGACAGCCCAGCTCTGGCTGGTCGAGGGAGCACGGCACACCGAGAGCGTCTACACCTCGCCACACTACGCAGAGCGAGTCGTCGCGTTTTTAAAAGAGGCGTGTTAGGCGCGGTCGGTTTCTACTTGGAGACGGATGCTGGCGATGATCTTGGCGACTCGTTCGCACTCTTCCTGGGAGCCGGAGAAGCAAATGGCGCGGCCTTCCAGGTGCACCCGAAGTGCGATCTGGAAACCAGCCTCAACCGTGCAACCAGTGGCTTTCTGCAGAATCCCAATCACATCGTCAAACGAGTGCCAGTCATCATTGTAGAGAATCACGACCCAGGGGCCGGTGATCTCGACACCCTCGCGGATATCGCTGAGGTCATCCAAGCCAGGCATATCGAGGTGGCTCGGAACAAAATCTGGGGGAAGAGTAGGGGCTTCCTCTAGGTCGGGGCGTTCAATCGTTGTCGGCATAGTGTTACGGGTGATTTTATCATATGGGAGCCGCGCGGGAAATCAGCCCAGGCGTCTCTGAGGCGACAATCAGGTAAAGCATCGCAAAGATTTCGGGGAGCTTTTGGGAAGAATCCAGATCGAGATTTGCGATCCCCACGCGCTGCCCCAGCTGCATCAGTCGCCGCGCTAAGCCCGCATCGGTTTCGTAGGCCATGATCCAGCGATTCTCCAGAAACCTCTCCGCGACTCCCGCTAGCTCTGGCAGCGACTCCCGCTCCAGCAATAAGGCGGTCTGGGGCGCAATCTCGGGCAGACAGAGTGTGAGTCTCTGAAAAAGATCGGCGGCGTGGGTGGGGTCGGAGCGCAGCAGATACGCATCCATCACCAGCTCCACCGCGACATGGGCAAAGAAAAAGGTGCGCTTGAGGGGGACAGGCGCAAAAAGCGCCTTGGCTTCGTTGCAGAGTGCCACAAAGACCGGGTCCGTGTGAAAGCGCTGGTCGGCGGCCAAGTGCAGACGCGCCCCGTCTGCAAGTGGCCCTGTCTTTCCCTCAACATGGCGCTTCTTGAGTGAGCCCTCCTGTGAGATCCCCAGCCAGTCCGGCACGAGATTTCCGGCGTAGAACAGCGGCGGCTCATCGGTAGCAATCTGGCGGGCAAGCGCATGGTGCGAGAGAAAGTTCACGGGGCATTGTACCGTTTGGCCGGAACCGTCATTTAACCGGAACCACGAGGGTTCCGGCTTAAGAGGGCGACGGGCACCTTCGTGCCCAATAGCTCATTCTAGGAGCAAAAAATAATGCGTGCGATTTATCAGATTCGGGCAGGCCCAACCGTTCTCATGTTGGAGAGAGAAAAAATGGCCAATGTGCATAATGAAGTTTACTTGCATCTTGTGTGGGCAACCTGGGATCGTCTTCCTACTCTAACACAGGAGCGGCGTGAGATTGTCTTCCGAGAGATCGTGCGCAAAGCGACAGAGCGGCGCTGTGCTGTGGTCATTGTCAATGGAGTTGCCAACCATGTTCATGTACTGTTGCATCTAGCAACAAGCACTTCTATCGCCGATCTGGTGCACGACCTCAAAGGTGCCTCAGCCTGGGAGGCTAATCAAGGGGAGTTGCAAGGGTTTCGCTGGCAAGGAGGTTATGGTGTCTTTCCAGTGGCCCCTTCTGCCCTTAAAAGAGTAGCCGACTATATCGAGAACCAAGAACTTCACCACCAGCAGCAAACCACACACCCACTTCTAGAACTCCCCTAAAACGAAACACCGTACCTGGCTGCGAAGGCAGCCGTCGCCCTCTCAAGCCGGAACCCTCGTGGTTCCGGATACCTCATGGTTCCACCTAGTGCCATTGCAGAGCCGTGCCTCTGCGCGATAGACTCTAAGGCTGTGAGCGAAGAAATTACCGTCGAGACCGAGCTGGTCACTCTCCAGCCCAAAATCCACCGCCGCATCCCCGAGTGGCTGACCATAAAAGTCCCCCGTGCCAAGGACATTGGTAAGGTAGAGGGGCTCATGCGCTCGTCGCGCCTGGTGACCGTCTGTGAGGAGGCACGCTGCCCGAATCTCGGCGAGTGCTGGAGCAAGGGCACCGCGACTTTCATGATCATGGGCGACACTTGCACACGATCCTGCCGCTTCTGCTCCATCAAGACAGGCCGGGGTGAGCCGCTCGATCCCCAGGAGCCGCAGCGCCTCGCGGAAGCTGCCAAAGAGCTGAACTTAAAACACGTGGTCGTGACGTCGGTGAACCGTGATGAGATTCTCGATGGCGGCGCGTCCCACTTTGCCGCGGTGATTGCCGCGCTCCGAGAAGCGCTTCCCGAGACCAGTATTGAAGTTCTCACGCCGGATTTCCGGGGACGAAAATTCGCCATTCAGGCGGTCTGTGATGCCCATCCCGATGTCTTTAACCACAACACCGAGACCGTGCCGCGCCTCTACAGAACCGTCCGGCCCCAGGCCAAGTACGAGCGATCTCTGGACTTTCTACGCACCGTTAAAGAGCTGGCCCCGACGATCTACACAAAATCAGGGATCATGCTCGGGCTGGGAGAGACCGAAGAAGAGATCATGCAGGTTCTCTCGGATTGGAAAGATGCAGGCGTAGATGCCGTGACTCTGGGGCAGTACCTCAAGCCCGGCAAGGGTTATTTAGACGTGGTCGAGTATGTTCACCCCACGCGTTTTGAGCACTACAAAAAAGTCGCTGAAGACATGGGTTTTCTCTATGTGGCCTCCGGGCCGTTCGTGCGCTCGTCGTACAACGCCATTGACTTTCGCCAGAAGTATCTCGAAGGCGGCATGCCTCCTCCACGCCCGGCAACACCCGGTGTGCGCCGCCTGACACAACCTCTGGCGGTGATCTGAGAAAAGGCTCCTGTGAGACGCGTCGGTGCCGCCGCCAATGGGCTCCTTGCCGTCGCGGTTGCAGTCGCCCCTCCGCTCGCGTTTGGACGCTGGAGCTGGTCGCAGGTTCAGAGACGCGTAGACGAGCAGCTTGCGACTAGCAAACCCCTGATCGAGCAAGAAGCCTCGGCGGCTCTGGAGCGCCCAGTGCGAATCGGTAAGCTCACCCCGGAGCTCAGTATAGCCACCCTCCAAGCGGCTCTTCAGCGCGAGGTGATTACTGTTGCAGCGGAAGATGTCGAGCTGGGCTGCCGCCCCGAGGAAAGACGCTGGGCGGGCCAGGACTGGCTCCTGCGTGTGCCACGAGTCAGCGCACGCCTCTCTCCTGCTGCACTCCAAGCCGGAACTTTCAGTGAAAATGGTCTCCGTGAGGTGACGGTCGAGCGGCCCGAGGTGGTCGTTTTCCGCACCCCTGAGGGCAAGCTAAGTGTCGAGAGCTTTCTTCCTAAGCCAAAGACACCGCCCGACTTAACACAGCCCGCATTCCAGACCTTCGTGAAACTTCGTGGGGCTCAGCTAAGATTCCGCGACTTTGCCAGCCTCCGTGCCCCCGGAAAGCTAGAAGAGAATCGCCTTGAGGGCCTAGATGCGACAGCAGACCTCATGGGCTCGCGTACGGTTCGGTTTATCGCAAAGTGCTTTCCTGCGGGTCTGACCAAGAGCCGCCTCGCGGGGCCGCTGGAGCTGGACGGAACCGTGCGGCGCGGCGAGCCAGGCCCACGTGACGATAGTCCACAGGCAGATCAGCCCTTGCTCAGCCTGCATGCGACGGCTCGTAATGCCGATCTTCCCTACTGGCTCACATACGCGGTCAAGCCCCGCCCGGAAGCCACTCTCACACGCGGGCGCGCAACCGCCCAAATCGCGCTGGTGCTCCGGGATGCCAAAGATATCCATCCGCTCATCCGTGCGGAGGCTCAGTTTTCGGGCGTGGATGTCTTACTCCAGCAGCCCACCAAGACGGCCATTACTGATCTCACCGGGCAGGCTACCTACGATGGTAATGCCCTGGCCACTGCACTCCAAGGAAAAGCGCTTGGGGAGAGTTTTACGGTCAATGGCACTCTCAGCGCACTAGAGAGCCAGAGCCCACAGATCGCCGCGACGGTCACCATGCCTCGTGTGCCGATAGCCTCGGGGATGAAGCTCTTTCCTCAGCTCAAACTCCCCAAAGAGCTGCGCCTTGGGCCATTTTCCACCCTAGAGGGAGCCACACTTACGGGAACGCTACAAAACCCCAGCGCCGTGGCCCGTGTCTCAGGGATCACGGCAAGCTGGCAGGGCTTGCCAACCGTGACGGCTTCGGCGAGCCTGAGCTACTCTCAGGACACGGTCGCGGCGAGCGCGATCACGGCACGCCTGGCAGGAGGCGGAACCCTCACGGGCCTGGGAAGCTACGCTCTTAAGAGCCGCTCAGGGACGTTTGAGGCCCACCTACGAGGCGCGGAGCTTGCTCGTGTTGGACTTCTTAAGGAGCTAAAAACACCGCCTTCGGGCCAGCTCTCTGCGGATCTGCGAGGCACTATTCTAAAAGAGACACTGAGCGCATCGGGACTGGCTCAGGCCACAAAGCTCAACCTTGCCGGACTTAGCTTCCCCAATGCCAGCGCCCAGCTCTCCCTCAGTGGGAAGCGCTTGCAGATCCTCGATGGGATGCTTTCTGGGGAGAGCGGGACGGTTCGTGTTGCTGGATCCGGTGAGCTGGGCGGGGCTCTTGCGCTGGATGCGCACCTAGTCGGGGCAGATCTCGGCAAGCTTACCGCCGCCTTTGGCCTCCCCGGTGTCGGAGGAACACTCTCGGCCTCAGTACAGCTCACGGGCACCGAAAAAGCTCCCCTACTTCAGCTGCGCGATATCACGGTTCTCCAGCCCCGCTATCGCTTCGACAACCATGTTCTCGTCGCGGATGCTGCCCATGCGGAGCGTGCCAGCCTACGCCTCCTGTCTACCGGCCAAGTTCGCATTGAGCTTGACCCCATGGAGCCGCTACGTGTAGCCCACTCCCCCGCTGTGGCGCTTCTCTACGGAACCATCACGGGGACTAAGGATAGTGCCCAGCTTAATCTCACCGCGACAGCAGAAAATGTCGAGGTGGATGAGATCCTGGCACAGTTCAGTGACGAGCCAGGGCGATATGCTCCTCCCACTCTCCAAAAACAGCCCGGCTATCGCAAGCTTCTCGACGAGCTGGAATGGAGCGGTGTTCCCAAGCCCCCGGTGAGTGGTTTTGTGCGTACGGCCAAGGCCACGATCACGGGAGATGCAAAAGACCCACAGATCTCCGGGGAGGCAACTCTGGGCCGCTTATTGGTGACGGATTTCCCCATCGAAGGCGGAACCCTAGCTTTCAGTCAAGAAGCGGGCAACCTCCGTGTCCACTCCATACAGCTTGCCACGGCGACCGGAACCCTGACGGGGGAAGCACAGCTCGATGCAGACAAAAAACTCTCGGGGATGTTAGTCGCTAATAGTGTTGATCTGGAAGCCCTCTCCTCACTCAGTGGCTTGGTTGAAAAACAGCTTGGGATCACAGGAGCCGTCTCCGCCACACTGCGTCTTGCGGGCACCCAAGAGCGCCCTCTGCTGACCGCGCATCTTACGGAAGTTCGCCCGATCGAGGTGGCTGGTCTCCCTCTGACCGAGCTCAATATTGGCGATATCCAGCTTAACCCCGAGATAGTGGAAGATGCCCCGCTACGAGGCACCATTACCCTGCCTCAAGCAGCTCTGAAGCTGGGAGCAGGAGCAGCAACGCTCGCTCTCAGCGAGGTTCGCTACGATCTGGAGTCGCAGCAGCTTTCCGCCAGCATCGCAGTAACCGAGGCCAAGTTCCAGAAAATCGTGGAGGTGCTACGCCACGCCCATCTCGAAGATACCCAAGAGGGCCGCGACTTTCTCAGCTCGCTCTATAACATCCCCACGACCATCAATACGACAGCAAACCTCACGGGTACTCTCTCAGCTCGGATCACCCCTGATGGGCCTAGAGACCGTCGTGCGAGCCTGCGCCTCACCACTAGTGATTTAAGAGTTCAGCCCGAGGGAAGCAAGACCGCCGTCACGGGCCAGCTCACCGCCCGAGCTACCCTTACCGACGAGCGCCTCAGCCTGGACTCCGCCACGTTGAGCTTGGCAGATGCAAAGGGCGAGGAGCCCATGATCTTGCGCTTGCTCCCTCGCCCCGACCGTGACCCTAAGACCGGTGAGATGGTCACGGCCAAGAGCTGGTTGCGCCTGCCGTACAGCAAAGACGAGCCCTTGGAGTACCATCTCACGCTAGATACCAATGCGATCCCACTGGATCTCGTCAAGGCACTTATGCCCAAGGCGATTCCTGTGCCCATTCAAGGGAAAGCCTCCGCGACTCTCTCGGCGGATGGCACGCCGACTACTCCTCGTATCACCGCCTCGTTTTTTGGAGATAACCTCCTGCTGGGTGAGACAACGGGCAGCACGGATACGTTCAATGCCCCCCCGCTGACCCTAGATCAGTTCCGGTTCCAGGTAGAGCTCGTCGGCCTCAACAAGACAGAGTGGAGTATTGCCCTCTCCGATGGTCGTATCGCCCACAACAAAGAAGTCCTAACGTTTTCGGGAACGCTGCCCTACGACCCGATCAATAGCCGCATCGCGGCCAACCGTCCAATCAACCTTCAGACCGCCATTGACGATGGTACGGGTATCACTTTGGAGACACTCGCGCAGTACTTCAAAACCAACTCTACCAAGCTAGCAGGGACGATCCGGGGGGGCATCCAGGTCACGGGGAGCCTCAATGAGCCCCGTTTGGGAGGAAAGCTAATTCTGAGTGACTCTTCGATACGCTTTCCCAACCCTAACAAGCCAACAAACCGTGAGGTCATCAACCCAATTCAGCATCTGGATATCGTCGCGGAGTTTGCAGGCAAAGAGATTCGCTTTCCTCGTGCAGAGCTGGCTCTCACAAGTATCCCTCCTGCCCCAAAACAAGAGCGTGGTAAGCCTGTCGTGCTAGAAGAGCTGACTAAGGTCGCCAGTGCTGGGAAACTCACACTTGAGCCCGGTTCCGTTATTCGACTGGAGAACCTAGAGGACTTTACTCGCCTCTTTGTGCGCAAGGATGAGATTGAGGGCACCCCCAAGCTACGGGGCGAGTTCGATCTCAAAGCACGCTTTACGGACTTCCAGCTTGATGCCGACAATGCCACCGCCCTCCTCATGAGCCAGAGCATTACCCAGAAAATCGGGGGCGGGCTTGAAGAGGCACTCAAGGGCAAGGTCAACGGTCAGCTCACCATCAAAGGACCGCTTTTGACGCCCACGATTGCCACCACAGCAACCGGAAAACTACGTCTGGAAGATCTCGTCTTCCGCACGCCCAAGCGTCAGCTCCCCGAGACCGCCGAGAACCAGGCACTGGCCTTTAACCCGCGTTTTGTCATCGCACTAGAGACAACCACCGATGCCCGACTTGTCAACCCCGATCGTCTGTCGGGCTTTGAGTTTAAAGGCAACGGAGGGGTGACTATCTCAGGCGATCTGGCGGCACCGAAGATCGAGGGCCTTCTTGTTCCGACGGGGGGCTACTACCAGTACCCCCTCTCGCGCTTTACAGTTCAGCGGGGCGGGGAGATTCGCCTAACCTACGCCAAGCGCTTCGAGGCGGGTCAAGATGCACTCCAGCTCGACATTCGCATGCAAGATGTGGTGGCAGAAGGCAAAGTTCTGGTAAGTGCCTCTTCGGTGAAGTCCTCGCAGAGCTCTCCCACACTCTTTGACCCTAACCGAGCTAGCAACCAAATTCCCGATAGCCTCGTCGGGAAACGCATTACGGTCACGGCACGATTCAATGGTCTCATTAGAATGGGAGATTCCACACGAGACTCTAGCCGCACGCAGACAAATCCCATTCGACTCTCTTCTGACACGGAGCTGAGTGAGTTTGCCCTTCTCTCTCTCCTGGTTCCCTACCAGATGCTCACCCAGTTCGTCGGCAATAACTCCCAACAGGCTCTTAAAGACAGCTTTAATATGTTACAAAGCGGCCTGACGGGAACGATCTTCACCCCGTTTACCGACCAAGTTAGCAAGTTCTTCGGGTTGGATAACTTCTCCGTGGACTACAGTATTGGCGGGCTGGCGAACTTCTATCTGATCCGTCGCCTCCCAGAGCCTTTTGATAAAGTCACCCTGGAAGTGCGGCGCTCGCTGCAAACGCGCACGGGTGGGGTGCTCCTACCCCAGTTCTACAGCCTGAACTATGAGATCGGCCAGCTCCGTCGTGGGAGCCGCCTTCAGCTGGGTGCGTCCACGAATGAACAGCGTGACAACCAGCTCTTCCTTAGAGGAACTCTGCGCTATTGAGCCCGCAGAAAAACCAGCTCAGGCAAAACCCTGAAACGTTTGTCAGGCACAACTGTCTACCGAGGTGGCATTGTGGGTAGTACAGAAGGGCATTCAACCAGCGTAGATGATCGTGGCCTTAGCTTCGATCAGATCCGGGACAAGTATCAGCTTCGCATCTACAACCTGATTTTACGTATGATCGGCCCGGAGAACCCGGAGGATGCGGAAGATCTTACGGTGGAGACCTTTACCAATGCCTGGAAAGCATGGAGTAAGTTTCGCCGTGATGCGCAGGTCTACACCTGGCTCTACCAGATCGCCTGTAATCTGTGCAAGAACTGGTACAAACAGCGCGGTCGCCAGCGTGAGCGCGAAGGCTACTCTCTGGATGAGACACGTGAGAGTGACTCAGGAGAGCTCTCTCGGGAGATCGCCGACTGGCGCAGTGCCCCTGAGAAGCTACTTCTGGAGACAGAGTTTGGGCAGAAGATAAAAGAGGCGGTGGAGGCACTCCCTCCCGAGTACCGTGAGGTGCTCATCTTAGACCTCTGGGAAGACCTGCCCTACGAGGAGATTGCGACAATTTTAGGGCTGTCGGTGCCTGCGGTAAAGACCCGCTTACACCGTGCCCGCAATAAGGTACGTCAGCGACTTGAGCCCTACTACCGGGGATGGCTCGGTCGCCAAGGACAGAGTTAGGAGTTTTTTTCGTCATGTGGTTCAAACTAGGGATGAGTGTCGCCGCACTCAGTGTGGCTGTCGTAGCACTTGCACAAGAAAACCGCCCTATCGCGGAAATTCAGATTCTCGGCAGAGAGAAAACGAATGAGACGGTTCCCACTCTTGCACTTAATCCTATCTTTAAAGTGGGTTCGCCGTTTAAATTTAAGGGTCTTGACGATGCCAAAAAGGCGCTGTTAGAGACAGGTCTCTACTCCACCGTCACTGCCCGCTTTGAGGAGCTCCCCGATAGCCGTATCCGCCTTATCTTCACCGTCACCGAAAATCCGGTAATTGATGTCATCACGTTCACGGGCAATAAAGTTCTCTCGAACGACAAGCTCCTAGCCCTGATGCAGACCAAGCCGGGCAATGTCCTGAACCAAAAGCTTCTCTCGAAAGATGTTCTTGCGATTCCGCGGCTCTACCAGGAGAAAGGCTACCGTGCGCTTGTTGTCATTGACGAAGTCTCACTAGATCCCAAGACGCATACCCTCACGATTCCGATCATGGAGACTGTCGTCGAGGCGATTGACTTTCAGGGAGTGACCAAGACCAAAAGATATGTTCTGGCACGTGAGCTTCGCACGAGGATCGGGCAGCCCTACAACGACGCCTTGCTGCAAGAGGACCTCTCGCGGCTGATGCGGCTGAATATCTTTCTCGATGCAGTGACGAATGCCGAGCCCGGAAGCGACCTCGATAAGACCAAGGTGACGATCGCAGTTCAGGAGCAGCGCACCGGGCAGGTCGGGGTCTCTGTGGGCTACTCGGCCCGCCAGCGCCTGATCGGCACCGTGAGCCTCAATGAGCAGAACTTTCAGGGCAAGGGACAGGGACTCGATCTCCAGTGGTCTGTGGCAGGAGGGATCTCACGCAACTCCTACGAGCTAGGCTTCACCGAGCCCTGGGTCGACAAGCAGAACACCACGATGAGCGTTAACCTCTACGACCGCTTCGCGTTCCGCTTCAACCGCATTCTTTCGTCTAACTTTACGAACGATCAGTCAAATAATCAGTACTTTGAAGAGCGCAAGGGAACAGGCTTTAACCTCTCGCGGCCTCTGACCAAAGACCGTTTTACCCGTGCCTTCGCCGGAATTCGTGCGGAAGGGGTACAGGCCAACAACCTTCAGCAGAACTATGATGCGCTCAATGACGAGGATATTAGGAACCTGCGTGGCTCTCTGGTGCAGAACGGGCGTATCTCCGCGCTTAGCTTTGGGATGATTTCCAACCCCACCGATAATGCCCAAGACCCAAGTCGTGGCTACTTTCTCTCCCCCACCATCGAGCTAGGAAGCTCGCGGTTTAACTACGAAAAGCCGAGGTTGAACCCGAACTTTGGTACCACAGGCGAGCCTCGTCTGCTGATTGATAACCGTAGTCAAAACGGTGCTTTTGCCAAGTACACGCTCGATGTCCGAAACTATCTCTCGCTAAATGGCCGTCGTACCCCCAATAATCTACGCGAGGGCAAGCGTGTGCTGGCCTCGCGGCTCTTAGCGGGAGTTGCCACGGGAAATATCGCTTTCTCAGAGCAATTTTTCATGGGTGGCCCGGACAACTTACGTGGTTTCTTCGACGACCGCTTCTGGGGAAATAAGATGCTTTTGCTCTCTAATGAAATACGCATTCCCTTTGATAAACAAAACCAGCTTGGTGGTGTATTCTTCGTGGATATCGGTCACGCGTGGGGTGCGGCAGACATTAACCAGGAAAATATCGCCGGATTTGAGCAACAAAAGGGCTTCCGTCCACGCACCAGTTTTGGAGTAGGGATTCGTGTTAAGACACCAGTTGGCCCGGTTCGCCTCGACTATGGCTTTGGCGATGGTGCAGGACGTAGCCACTTCTCTATTGGGCAAGCCTTCTAAAATTACCGATTCAAGAAAGAGAAACTTTTTCCGATGATCTCGCTCCAATACCGCATGCGTACCGTGCGTTTTCTAGCGCCTCTTGCTCTCTCCCTACTTGGGGGAGTGGCTCTTCCTCTCGTCACCCCCACACCAGTTCATG
>NZ_JANNYP010000814.1:0-8106 GCF_031410135.1 Armatimonas sp.
CTTCGTACGTTTCTCTTTGAGGACTTACTGGTACGCACGCTCCGGCTTGCAGGGCTGGCGACCACCTGGGTGATGAATATCACCGATGTCGGGCACCTGACCAGTGACGAGGATGAGGGTGACGATAAGATGGCGATTGCCGCTGAGCGTGAGGGAAAAGATCCCTGGGCGATCGCGGAGTTCTACACTCAGGCGTTCCTAAGCGACATTGATCGCCTGAATCTGACACGCCCCGATCATCTGCCCCGAGCCACCGACCATATTCAAGAGATGATCGCCATCAACCAGGCGCTGGAAGAAAAAGGCTATACCTACACCACTCCTGAGGCGCTGTATTTTGACACCAGCAAGTTCCCCGACTATGGCAAGCTGGCACGCCTACGTCTCGATGAGCTGAAAGTGGCGGCACGCGACGATGTGAATGTGGATAGTGCTAAGCGTGGCCCTGCGGACTTTGTACTCTGGTTCTCCAACAAGCCCAACCACATCATGAAGTGGGAATCGCCGTGGGGCGTGGGCTACCCCGGCTGGCATATCGAGTGCTCCGCGATGAGCATGAAGTACCTTGGGGAGACATTTGATATTCACTGCGGTGGCAACGACCATATCAATGTCCACCATACCAATGAGATCGCGCAATCCGAGTGCTGCACGGGCCATACATTTGCTAATGTCTGGATGCACTCGGCGTTTCTGACTCTAGGCCGCGACACCAAGATGAGCAAGAGCAAGGGGGGCTTCATCACCCTGGAGATCCTCATCGCCTCAGGCTATGATCCGATTGCCTACCGCTACCTCTGCTTGCAGGCGCACTACAGAAGTGAGCTGGAGCTCAAGTGGGAGTGGAACCAGGAGAACCAGGAGATCGGACGTGCCTCGAATCTCGATGCCGCTGCCGGAACCCTCAAGCGCCTCTACGAGCGTGTGGCACGGACAGAGGATGAGCCACTCTCTGACCAAGCCGCGTTCGATGCCGCCGTTGTGGATGTCTTTGGAGCCCTCGCCGATGACCTGAACGTGCCACGTGCGGTTGGCCTACTGCACTCCTACGACTCCCCACGCCTTTGGAAGCACTTCGATGCCGTGCTGGGACTGAAGCTTGAAGAGCGGGCGGTCAAGACCGAGGAAGTGGCGGTTGAGGTGCCCGAAGATATTCAAGCCCTTGTGGACGAGCGCCAGGCGGCCCGCAAGGCCAAGGACTTCGCCCGCTCCGATGTCATCCGTACCCAGCTCGCCGAGCTCGGCTGGGAGCTGGCTGACACACCGCAAGGCCCGAAAGTCACGCGCAAATGAGCTTTCTCAGCCCTGACCAGCACACGGCATTTGACCGCGATGGTTTTCTGCTCGTCCCCGGCCTCATCCCCGATGATATTGCGGCAAAAGCCGAGGCCGCGATCTGGGAGAAGCTGAGAGCCGATCCGAGTGATCCATCCACCTGGGAAGACAAGCCGGTTGGGTCGGGCCACGACTCGCCCGAGGTCTGCGCGATCTTCACCAAGGAGATGGCACAGCTGGTAGCTGAGCTCTGCGGCGAAGCCCAGCCGGACTGGCAGCCGCCGCGCTCTGCGTTTGCGATCAATATCTTCCCCCAACCGGGGCCGTGGGTGCACCACGGGCCGCACATTGACCATGCCCTAGAGCGCGATAGTTTTGTCGTCTTCCCGCGTCCCATGCGCCTCGCCTCGCTCCTCTATCTGACCGACAGCAAGCGAGACGGCGCTCCCACCGTGGTTTGGCCCGGCTCGCATAAGAAAATCGAAGCGCTTGCCAAGAGCGATCCTGAGCGCTTTAAGCGCATGTTCATGCTTAACAACGTACTAGGAGAGCTAGATTTGGGCGAGGGCATTCAAGTAGAAGGCAAGCGCGGCGATGTCTTGTTTTACCACTACCTCTGCGCTCACTCGGGCAGCCACAACACCCGCAACTACCCACGCTTCGCCATTGCACACAAGTGGTAAAGGTTATCCACAGGCTGTGGATAACCTGTGGATAACTCACTCAGACACTGGCAAAACGACTTTCTAGTGCGGCGGATTCGGTAGCAACTTGAGCGGCGCGGATCTCGATGTCAGGCTCCTCTTCCAACGGAAGAAGGCTAGCAAGACGCTCCAGCTCCGCACGAAGCTCGGTATAGATCGCTTCTGCTTCGGTCTTTGTTGGGCGGCAGACGGTGAGAAAGAGCCAGCCGCCGTAGAGCTGTGCCGTGACATAGAAAAGAGGGTCCTCTACACCTTTCTGCTCTAGGGTAATACGCGCTTCCGCGTCTTCGGGCTCTAGTGGGTCGCCTAGCTCCTCATCGCGCTGGATATAGCCGCCCTCAATCCCCGGTCTCCCTAGGTTACGCCCGCCTTCAGTGGAGTACCAAAGGCTCTCCGTAAATTCATCGTCTTCCATCTGCCGCTAGTCTATCACTCAGATCCGTTATTTGCGGCGACGGCCCGGGTTCTCAAACCAGTCTTTCAGGTTGAAGAGCCACTGTGTTAAGCGATTCGCATCATAGCTAAAGAACCACCACCAGCGGGAACGTCCCCCATCCGTATCGAGGAGTGGGCCTTCATCGTGCAGGGCGCTGTTTTCGCCGTCTTCCCAGCTCACCCGACGCCACCAGTAGAGGAGCGCGAGCACTGCCACCGTCGCCAGACCGACCACGATCCAGAAGCTTGTCATCTCCTATTTTACCAGCGCCAGAACTTGAGGGAGATAATGTCGCAAAACCAGCGGAGCCAGGAAAACTCGACCGTGAGGCGCTCACCATGATCCACCATCGGGCCTTCGCCATCGCGCCAGTGTGGCGGAGTCAGGAGCCAGCGCAAGACGACAAACAAGAGCCACGCGATCACGCACACGCGGATCATGCCCCAGAGCAAAAAGCCATACTCGTCCATGCCTTGCTAGTAGAAACGCAGCCAGAGGCGTTTTGGTTACGGCTTGGCGAGAATTTCCGCGAGCATGGCAACAATTTTTTCGTTGATGGCATGATCTTTCACTGCAATTCGCACCGCACGCGATCCAAAGCGGGTGCTGGTGTGGCTCAGATCACGCAGAAAAATACCCCTATGGCTACAGAGCTCACAGAGCTGCTGGGCTGTAGGGGTGCTCTCGGGCAGGTAGAGGGTTAGCCAGTTGGCCACACTTTCCTCCACACAGACACCGGAGAGCTGCCGTGCAAGCGCCTGTGCGAGCTCGCGACGGAGCACGTGTGTCTGATTCCAGCAAGCGGCGTAGTAGTCAGGCTCCGCCAAGGCACGAACGGCGGCAACCTGGGCAGGCAGGCTCACGGCCCAGGGGGGTGTCCAGCGGCGTAGCTCGGCAATTTCGCTCTTGGCGCCACCAAGATAGGCAACTCTAGCTCCTGAGAGCGCGTAGACCTTCGAGAGCGACTTGCACACAAAGAGCGAGGGAAGTGTCTCCAGCAGCGGCTCCAGAGAGTGCTCGCGCCCAACATAGTCAATGTAGGCTTCATCTACCCAGACGCGGGTTCGGGGATGTGCTTCTGTCAGGACCGCCTCTAGCTCGGCGCGAGGCATGAGGTTTCCCGTGGGGTTGCTCGGGTGCACCAAAACGCAGAGATCGTAGTCGCCTGAGGCTAGTTTCTCTGCCAATAACCCCGTGTCGAGCCGCCAGCCATTTGTGCGGCAAAGCGGCAAGCGCTCTACGTCACAACCGATCACGTTCTCTAAAACATGGGCATACTCGCCATAGACCGGGTCGGGAAGGAGCACACGAGACTCCGAGGAGAGCCAGCGAGAAAAAGCCCGAAAGATCAAGTCCGACGAGCCCGCACCCACCACGAGATTGTTCTCGGGGATGCCCCGCGCCACCGAAATCGCGGACACGAGCCCCTCACACTGGGTCGGTGGAGAGGTTTTGAGGAGCCAGGGGAGGTGCTCGGCGAGAGCGGTCTGTACTGCCGGGGCGGGATCGAACCAGGCATCAAGCACATCGGCATTGATCACACTGCGGCGACGCTCTAGCTGAGAAAAATCCGCACCGATGGCTCCAAAGAATGCGCCGCCGTGGTAGCAAGAGGCGCGAGCTTTTTGTGGCCAAGCATCAAATGGGAGATTCCAGTGGACACGCTTTAGCAAGCGCGTCAGAAGCGGCTGAATCTCGAAGGCACGCTGCGTCAGTGCTTCCACGCTCGCACTCATCAGCTCGTAGGTCACCGCGCCAGAGACGGCAGTTTTTCCGTGAAACACCAGTCCCGATGATTCGTAGAGTGACTTGATCTCGCGTCGCCCAATCCCGACGATCCGGGTTCCTCCCGCTACGGCCACGTGCCGCAGTGCCGCCTGCATCAGCAGCATCGCCAGTGCTCCCTGGCGTTTTTCCGGCAAGACTGTCAGGAGCCGTACCTCCCAGAGCCCTTCATCCACGGGGAAGGGGAGAGCGGTACGCTCAAAGTACTTGTCGAGGGAGTAGCGTCCAACGGAAGGCTGCGTCAGGCTCACAAAACCGAGAATCGCGCCCTCGCTCTTATCTTCTGTTGCCACAAGGTACTCATTGATCTCGTCCAGCGCATCGGTGAGCCGCCCCTCGGGATTGACAGCGTGCTGGCCAAGCTCGGCAGCATAGATAGCATGGCGCAGTCGGTAGATTTCTTCACGCTGTGTCGGGGTTGCCAGGGAGAGCTGTGTCATGGATTTTCTCCTCGAAGATATGAGCGTAGCGCGTAGGGTTCTGGAAAATCTTCTGAAAGAGCCGCATGAGCTGCGCTCCGTGAGCACCATCTGCGTAGCGGTGATCGAAGGTGAAGCTAATGGTCATGCACTCGGCGATAACAATCTGATCTTTTTCCACAATAGGCTTCTTGACGGCCTTGCCCATTCCTACCATCAGGGGACAGCGGCAGTACGGCGAGAGCGGCACGAGGCCATTTTCCAGCCCGAGCGGCCCGAAGTTGGAGATCACAAAAGAGCCGAAACGGTCATCAGGAATCCCAAAAGCGCGGAGTGAGAGATTGAGGGTGTACTGAAAGAAGCTCTGGGTGCGCATCAGGACGCGCAGGGGCAGAGCGGGAAGGCTCGCCACCACTTTATCCGTGCGAGCGGTCACGTCATCAGTGCCCTTACGGAGCGCCTCAACCGCCTCTTGAGAAATTTTCGCCAGCTCCCCAAGGCTCGCACGCCCCACATCCGGCAGCGTGAATCCCGATAGATCGAGCGAGCCCTCACCTTTGAGCAGCGTGGTGACGTAGGCATCGGTGCGCTCACGACGATACAGCTTCCCCTGGCGCAGGATATGGTTGAGCTCTGGGTTCTTCTCCAGGCAGTGCGCCAGGATCTTAGCCACAAAGTGTGTCATCGTCGGGCGCACCTCCGAGACGTAGCTCTTCAGAAACGCCTCAGCATCAGCGATAGGCAGATCCACCCAGGCATAGGTACTCGGATCAACCGGGCGATTCCAGCTCGAAATCGCGATCTTCCGGTAGGTAGTCAAGCGCTGCGTCGCACCAAGCTTCAAGTGTTTCATAGCGTCTATAGTAACCCAAAATGTTGTCGTATGGCGCGGGGCTTTTGACTCAATTTATCAGGACAATAGTCCCAGACGATAAAATTCTGCGATGGGCAAAAAAACGAAACGACTCTTTCGGGAAGTGCTGTGTAAAAACAACAAGCGTGGTCATCAGGCTGCTGTGTCTCTGCGTCTTGTGAAAGCTTGCCACTACCCACGCCTGCTAGAGCTTGTCTTACATCCCGATGCCCGTGTGCGTGCTCGGCTCTGCTCCACACTGGGAGAGCTCGGTGGCTACTTCGACTCCGGGCCACGATTAACTCCGCTCGGTATTCCAGCACTCCTCCAACGGCTTCATCACGACCCAAAGCCTCGTGTCCGTGCTGCTGCCGCACAGGGACTCAGCCACCAAGTACGCCCTGGAATGCTCCCTGCGCTCTGCATTGCCGCCCAGGATTCCTCAAAGAAAGTACGCCAGGGAGTCTGTCACGCACTGGGGATGGGACTCTGGGAAAGTGGCGTGACGCTACCACAGAAAAGGCAAGTGCAGGCGGTTTTTCTATGCTTTCTCGCAGACCCGGATGCCTATGTGCGGGAGTGGGCGGCATTCTATATCCACTGCGAGGGCTGTAGCCTCGACTCTCCAGAGATTCGCGCAGCCCTCTGGCGGCTCGTGGACGATACTAAAGACGCAGTTCAGGCGGAGGCATGTGCCACGCTCGGACTCTTGGGAGACCGCGCGATTGTCCCCTATCTCATCCGGCAGTTTGAGACAGGCACCGTCTGGAGCTGGAACCTAGACGCCGCAGCCAAGCTCAGCGATCCCGCGTCTCTGCCTATGCTCCAAAACTTACGTAGCGGCTACCGCAAAAAACACGGGTTCTATAAATCTGTTACGGAGACAATCAAGGCAATTAAAAAAGCCTCGCCGAAATCGACGAGGCTTCAGTGACGTTAAATAGGCACTTACTTGAGTGCTTCTTCCAGATCGGCAATGAGGTCGTCCACATGCTCGATACCCACGGAGATACGGATGAGATCCTCGGTGAGCGTGAGTCTTCGACGGACGTCCTCGGGCATGGAAAGATGCGTCATGGTCCACGGCTGCTCGATCAGGCTCTCGACCCCACCTAGTGACTCAGCGAGCACGAAGATCTTCAGGTGCGTGAGCAGGTGCTTGGCAACCTCGCCATCGGTGACACGGAAGCTGAACGTCCCGCCATAGCCCGACATCTGGCGCTGGGCTAGTTCATGCTGCGGGTGCGACTCCAGGCCGGGATGGAGCACTTGGGTCACCTTCGGATGCGCCTCTAGCCAGTGCGCAATTGTGAGGGCATTGGAGTTATGCCGCTCCATACGCACGGGAAGCGTCTTGACACCGCGCATGGTGAGAAAGCAGTCAAACGGAGCTTGCGCCGTGCCCATCGCGTTCTGGAGCATCTTGATCGTCGCCGCCAGCTCGGGATCGTTGGTGATCGCAGCCCCTGCTACCACATCGCTATGACCATTGATGTACTTCGTGGTCGAGTGCATCACGATGTCAATCCCAAGCTCCAGAGGCCGCTGGTAGAACGGCGACAAGAAAGTATTGTCACAGAACGTCACGATTCCCTTGGGCTTTGCGATCTCCGCAATCGCCGAGAGGTCCAGCAGGTTCATCAGCGGGTTGGTCGGGGTCTCGGTCCAGATCCCCTTGGTATTGGGCTTGATCGCGGCTCGGAGTGCGTCTAGGTCACGCAGGTTCACAAACTCAATCTCCATGCCCTTGGGAGCCAGCACAGAGACTAATAGCCGGTACGTGCCACCATAGAGATCATCGTGGACGATAATATGGTCGCCCGCATTGAACATCGAGAGAAGGGTCGCCGAGGCCGCCATTCCGGTGGCAAAGACATAGCCAAACTTCCCGCCCTCAAGAGCCGCGAGGCAGTCTTCGAGCTGCTTGCGCGTGGGGTTTCCACTGCGGGTGTAGTCAAACTCTCCGGGCTTGTTGTAGTCCTGGAAAGCGAAAGTCGAGGTCTGGTAGATCGGAGACATCACAGCGCCGTACGCCGGGTCCGGTCCCTGCCCGGCGTGAATGGCAAGGGTTTCAAATTTCATATCGGCCCAGTATATCAGCTTAGAGCAATTTCGCGCCCTCCGGGTCGAGGTGGAGGGGCATCCACTGCGCCCGTGTGCCGGCGTCACGGATCGCGCTTGCCATGGCTTCCCCAATCCGCTCCTCGTGAGTCTCCGTGAGGGCGAGGATTGCGCCAGCGAGCACGGTGGCGAGATGATTTTGAAGGGAGGCTATGGTTTTCATTTTACGATTCAGGTTCTTGGTTGGTTGGAATGCGATGGAGATAAAGAATTAGAAAAGATAGGAAACGCCCACCCCGGCGATGACGCGATGGTGAGTGCCGTTTTGTCCGTCAAACAACCCGGCGGAAGTGTGGTCGTAGCGGATTTCCGGCTGGATTTTGATGTTCTTCGCCGGACGCCAGTTGAGCGTGAGCGTGAAGCTGGAAAGATCCTGGCCCGTGTTGTTTCCGGGAGGTGTTCCAAAGGGGGTGTTGGCAAACCCAAGCAATCCACCGGTGCCGTATCCATCGTTGTCCTTGATGTAATCCACCCGCAGCGCGGCACCGAGGACGGGCGTGAAGTCCGCCGACA
>NZ_JANNYP010000815.1:0-2043 GCF_031410135.1 Armatimonas sp.
TCTAGTGATCGGGACGGACTGGCAGAGCGCCACGCCGACCTACTACTGCCAAGGCTACCTCAACCGCGACAAGCACCGAACCGTGCGTGTCCGGGTGGCGGGGGAGCACGGCTTTCTCACGGTGAAGGGCCTCACCACGGGAGCGAGCCGGGCGGAGTTTGAGTACGCAATTCCTTTGGACGATGCCAAAGCGCTCCTCGCACTCTGCGACGGGCCACTGGTGGAGAAGATGCGTCATATTGTCGAGCACGCAGGGCTGCGCTGGGAGATCGACGCATTTCTTGGGGACAATGTGGGGCTCGTGGTCGCGGAGATTGAGCTAGAGTCTGAGGCGCAAGCGATCACGCTGCCCGAATGGATCGGTGCGGAGATCACCGACGATGCGCGGTACTACAACTCGAACCTTTCGATCTTGCCGTACAAACACTGGGACACGATCTCCGCTTGATCGTCTACAGCTGAAATCTGCTATCATTCTCACAAGCTTTCGGTGGGGAATGGTGAAGGAGTCTAAGCAGATGGGTTTGGATGCGTTTCTTTTTGATGATGCAGCGATGCGCAATTTTATCGTCAACGGTTACTGTGTGCTGAAGGTAGATCTTCCGGCTTCGTTTCATGAGCAGGTCTTTGAGAAGACGAAGAAGATTCTGGCCGAGGAGGGCAACCCGGGCAACAATATTCTGCCACGCATCCCCGAGGTGCAGGAGGTCTTCGATGCGCCTGCGGTAAAGGGCGCACTGACGAGCATTCTGGGACCTTCCTACGTGATGCACGTGCACCGGTTCGCGCATCCTAACGGGCCGGGCGGCAATGGCGGCGGCTGGCATAAAGATAGCTACTGGGGCTACTCCAAGGTGCGCGACCACCATCCGCGCTGGATCATGGCGATGTACTATCCCCAGGATGCTCCCCCCGAGATCGGGCCGACGGGCGCGATTCCGGGGAGCCAGTACTACGAGTCGCGGGTGGCGAGTCTGCCGCTGAGTGCCGATGTCGCCGCGCTCGATCCCGACGGCATTGGGTTTCCCGTGGCGGGCGAGGCGGGGAGTGTGATTCTGATTCACTTCGATCTCTGGCACCGGGCGTTTCCCAACCACACCGACAGAGAGCGCTACATGTTCAAGTTCCAGTTCACGCGCCTCGATGAGCCGATGCCCAACCGGGCGCACTGGAAGCGTGAGTCGGCAGAGATTCCCCTGAGCGCGGAGCAAGCTGAAAATCCCCGCAGCCCCCTCTGGCGGCAGATGTGGCACTGGCTGGCAGGTGAGACGGCGTGGGAGACCGAGGGCGATGCTGAGGCGCTGAAAACCGCACTCTGGGATAGCTCGGAGGAGACGCGCCTGAGTGCGGCTTACACGCTCGGGGGCCTTGGTGCGGCAGGCGTGGCGGTTTTGCGTGAGGGGCTCCTGTACGACGGCGAGCGCGACGAGGTGCGCCGCGCGGCATGCTACGGCCTGAGTGTGGCGGGGGTGGCAGCGCTTCCCACGCTCACCGAAGCACTTTCCTCGGAGAGTGAGCGCACGCGAGGCTATTCGGTCTATGCGCTGGGCGATCTGGGAGCCCGTGCGGCGGAGACGCTCCCGGCACTGACGGCACTCACCGACGATCCCTCGGCGTTTGTGCGACGGCAGCTCGCCGATGCTCTAGGGCAGATCAAGAGCCAGCCAGATCTCTCCGTGCCCGCACTGACCTGCTTGCTGAAAGATCCCGATGGCCAGACGCGCTTCAATGCGGCCTACGGACTGGCGAAGTTTCGGGAGAAAGCCGTCGCTGCCGTCCCCGCACTCACGGAAGCCCTGGCTGACGAGAACCGCTATGTGCGTGGCCACGCCACGATTGCACTGGAGCAGCTCGGCTCCGCGTCGCCTGAGGCCCTCAAGACCCTGATCCACCACTTCCACACCACACGCTGGTGCCCGATCACGACTCGCGAGAGCACGTTCTAACCGTGCCTACCGCTCGCTCCCTTCGGGTGCCGCTGGCAGGGCAAGGTCGCAACGCCATCAAGCACTCCTGGCCCAGTATCGGCTGCTGGTTCTGGAC
>NZ_JANNYP010000816.1:0-5157 GCF_031410135.1 Armatimonas sp.
TGGAGGGCGCGGAGCCCATCAAAGAGATCATCGCGTAGCCTCGGTGCAGGCACAGCAACAGCAAACCGAGCTCCCTGAGTGGCAGGTGCGTCTTCACGAGCGGCTGCTGACAAAAAATGGCGAAGGGGCCGAGCCATTCTGAGCGAACTCTCCGCCGAGGAGGCACTCACGTGTCTGCGAGATACACTCCTCCCCGAGGTACAAAGCCAAGGAAAGGCCTTTGCCTTACGCAATTTAGCACTGTTTGGCTTGGTAGGGGGGGTAATGACGGCTCGTTTGGTAGACAGCTTCTTGGAAGACTTTTTCCCGTACTTATTGACACCAGCCTTGTCTATTGTGATGGCATTACTTCTTTTTGGGGTGTTCATCGTCTGGCTCATTGCGGTGATGAAGTCTAAGCGGCTTGGACGGTTGTGGGGGTGTGTCTACCCTATGCTTTCTGCACGTATCTCTCTGTCTCTGGGGAGTGAGGCAACCTCCGCGCTCCTTGATATTTTCGGATGGTTTGGGGGATTTGCACAAATCCCGCCACAGTATCAAGGGCTGTCTTCCACAAATGACCAACATATTGATCTTATCCTGAGGGCAAAAAAGACGTTGAGTCGCCTGTTGAACCGTCTCACGACAGAAGAGGCAAGGGCACTGACGGAGAACAATCGGCAGGTTTTACTGAGGCTGGCACAGAACGCGGAGATGGAGGTTGACCTGGGAATCGGCGCGTTACTGACTCTAGGAGTGATGCAAGAGGCGCGGGCGCGACCTGTGGCACAGAAGCTAATAAAGAGTTTTTTGCCACGGGTTCGTGAGGCTGCTAGGGAGTGTTTTAAATCGTTATGAAATGTGAATATTCTATATTTGCAAATTAAATGCAAATTTTAATTGGTTTTTATTTCTGGAATTTTAGGTGGGAAATACCTTTAGGGTTTGCAAATAACAACTTTGTTGTTATAATTGCAAATCGTAAGGAGCTAGATAATGGATAAAATGTTAGCGACGGTAGTGGCCCTAATGGCCTGTACAGGATTTGCTTTTGCACAGGGAACAACTCAGAAGCTGGAAGAGCCTAAGTGTTGTAAGGGAATGAAGTGTAAGCATGCTACGGGTGAGGATAAGCACCATGTCTGTGGTAGCTCCTGCCATGATTCCCATCAGAAAAAGGGACAGTGCTGCGTTGCTCACAAACACGCCAATGCACCGATGCCTAAGCTCAGCGAGCCCAAGTGTTGTAAAGGCATGAAGTGTACGCATGCGACTGGCGAGGACAAGCACCATGTCTGCAACAAGATGTGCCACGACTCTCACCAGAAGAAGGGCACTTGCTGCGCCGCTCACAAGCACAACGCCAAAGGCTAGCTACTCGTCGCCAAAAAGCGCTTTAAAGGTCTCGTCCGTCTCTGCTAAAGTGCGGAGGCGGGCGACGGCCCGCTGGGCGCGTTTCTTGGATGCTTCTTCATGAATCCCAAGCCACGCTGCGATCTCTTGATGCTCCCAGCCATAGACTGAGTTGAGGATCAGGGGCGCGGCGTTTTCATTTCCGAGCTGCTGACGAACCCGCTGCATCAGCTCATTGGCGCAGAGCTGCTCCATGGGTGAGGGGGTAGACTCGGTGAGGCCCTCGATGGCCCTTGTGATCCGATCCCCACTCTCGACGAGGGGCTCCTGTCGGTAGCTCTGGGTGCTTTTAAGGCGTAGCTTGCTCTGAACAATCTGCCGTGCGACCCGGCGCAGGCAGCTTGTGCGTAGATCCGGTGACGATGATCGGCGTAACTTGAGCCAGACCTCGGTGATAATGTCGTCGCGCTCCATCCCCGCTAGAGCGCCACAGAACCCATCCACGGCTGTCCCGATCCGCTCACGAACGAGAACAAAGAGCTGCTCCTCTACGAGACAACGATCCGCCTCACTCAGAGACGTATCGTGTAGCAGACAAAGCAGCTCCTCTTCACTACGGGCGCGCGACGAAAGCCCGAGCGGTCGCCCAAGCGCCCGCCAGAAGAACCCCGTGAGTGTTTTCTGCCGCATCTGTCCCATTCTACGTCGTTAACGACGGTTGCGGGGACAGTGTGACAGTCTAGTTGCTGTTTTCCGTCTCCGGGTAGGTGTAGATACCCATACGGCGGTACTCCTCCGTGACCGTTGCCTGGTTCTTGGGGGTGCCCGTCGCTGTCAGCCAGCTCGGGTCTTTTGTCCACTTTGCGTGACCGTCACAGAAGGCCCAGGTGCGCCCCCCTGAGTGGCGCTGACCTTTTTCCCAGCGCCCCGTTCCCAGAGTCGCAACTGTCGTCTGGATTCCGTAGCCTGGCGCAATATACCAGCCTGCAAAAGTGCCCCCTGCTGCAAGCTGCGCGGAGCCCACATCGGTCACATAGACCAAGTTGGCTGGGGCGGCAAAGCTTGACATGGAACGCATCTTGGAGGTGATGGATTCCGGTGTGGTGGGGGTAGAGTACGCAGCGCTTAGGAAGTAGTTACCCGCGTAGCTCAGAGGGAGCACTTTGGTCATGGCACCAGCCACATTGCGCATCCCTGCGAACGCGCCGGGGACACCCATCTGGAGAAGCTGATCCTCAAAACAAGTCGAGCCTGTCTTGCCCCAGCCGCCTTTATCGGTATCGCTTGGGCAGACTAAGATGCCATAGTTTTTCTGATAAGGCATCACAGCAAGAGGAAAAGCGTAGACGCCACTGAACTGATTATCATTAAAGTTCGCTGTGCTGGTCACAATAGGCGTTGAGCAGGGGCCACGCCAGCCGGTTTCGGGCAGGATCTCGTCATAGTCTTGGGCGTACATCATGGCCCCGAGGCCAAGCTGTTTGAGGTTAGAGAGACAAGACGCCTGCCGCGCTTTGGCACGAGCTTGTGCAAAGACAGGGAAGAGAATCGCGGCGAGAATCGCAATGATCGCGATCACGACGAGTAGTTCGATCAGCGTAAACGCTGATTTTAGAGTTGGTTTGGTTGTCATAGATAAAGCCTTGAAAGGTCAAATTCGTAGACCGAGCGCTCCTTGCGCTGGATCTGAAAGAGGCGCTTCTGCGCCGAGTCTAGTGCGATCCCCTGGCCCTCGGCGGGTGAGGCAATGATCTGTACGATCTCTAAAACGCTCCCTACTTTCGGAAGCCGAAGCTGATATATCTCCGGGGCATGGTGCCCACTGATAAGTAAAGTGTTTTTGGGCCCCCAGAGGCCGCCCGAGGCCGTCATGCCCTCCCAGCGGTCGAAGAGAGTGGGCGGGAAAACGTAGGCCGCTTGCCTGCGCCACTGGGCGTCGTAGCGCACAAGAACGGTGTCCTGGTTGGTCTTCCCCGGCTCGCCGCCCTTGCCGCTGTAGTGCCCAAAGCAGACCCACCAGGAGTTTTCGTGCCAGTCCATCCACGTGAGGGAGCCCGCATCACGGCCAAAGCTCTGGCTCCCGAGGTGCCTCAGTGTCGCTGTATCAAAGCGCTCGATGGAGCTGAGCATGGGGGTCTCGGGAAAGTTGGAGTGCGAGCAGTAGAGAGTCTTGCCCAGAACAAGCCCCCCGTCCATGTGGATTAGAGGGCGCTCGGGCGAGCTCTCGTAGGCTCCCACTTTCTTGCCCGTCGCCCGCTCGTACTTCCCGATGTGGGCGTTGTCAATGGCATAGAAGTGGCGAGCGTCCACCGCCACGCCCTGCGTCGCTTCGTCGGTGGGGAACTTCCGTAGCAGTGGCAGAGGCGGCGCAACTTGCTGGGGCCGGGAGCGCGTCACGGGTAGACCACGCCCCCTGTCTGTGGATTCCAGAGGTCTTTCTGCCCGGAGCCACAGCCAAATCCTCCTAGGTTGGGTACGCAGACACTGTTCCAGACCGTCGGGTTGATCGTCGGAAACACGGTGTCCAGAGCGCGTGTCCAAGTAGATCCGGGGCGCATGGCCTTGGCGTGACCGTCGCAGAAGAGAAAGTTAGACATACTCTGGCCCGCGTGGAGCGCCACGGGAAAGCCAATCGTAAACGGAGGACGGCTAGAGACGCCTGCAGTGCGCCGGTGTAGAGGAGCGCCGTTGCGGTTGGTGGCTCCTGCGTTGGCGGCATCGGAGCGCTGGCTGCCTTCGTAGATAAGAATGACGGAGGCGGGCTCGGCCATCCCACTGTCGGAGATCCCAGCGGCAAAGCTATCGGGCTGAGCGGGCGTGGTGGCAAGCACGTTGGTGGCAAAGGTTCCGGGGTGGCTACCGCGCAGGTAGTCGTTCATGATAAACGAGCGCTGCCGATCCACACCAGCCACATTGGAGCCCAGGTTGGTGCCCGTGAAGTTGAGCGCTGACGGACAAGAGAACATATTGGCCGCCGCGCTGGTCTTGCTGCTGGACTTCACGTAAGGGTAGATCCCCTGCGTCGAGCCATCCGGCGCGGTCTGGATCCAGCCATTTCCAGGGCCACTACCCGTGCTGATCAGCGCCGTTCCACCACCGGGCGAGGGGAACATCCCGTCATAATCCGTGGAATACATCAAAAATGCTGTCCCCAGTTGTTTGAGATTGGAGATGCACACACTCTGCCTTGCCTTCTCGCGGGCCTGGGCGAAGACAGGGAAGAGAATGGCGGCCAGAATCGCGATAATGGCGATCACGACGAGAAGCTCAATGAGCGTAAAGCTATTTTTGCGAGTCATAGAAAAGTCCTTAGCTGCTTGATAGATTAGGGGAGCTTACTAGGGTCGAAGCACTGGCCGGGGCCGACCACGGGAGCGGGGCAAGTGCCCGTACAGTCACTCCACTCGATCATCCAGGGCGCGACATTATCGCCCTTGCGGGTGAGAAGCTCCTGCCAGCCGATGTTTTTGGCGTGTCCATCGGCGTAGACCATATTGGCGCGTCCCATGTGCCGCAGAGCGCCCTCTTTTGTGTAGCCGTTCGGCCAGCGATTACTATCGCAGTTGATGTTGAGGTCTAGATCCTCTAGGAGCCCGCTCCAGTTGTTGGTTCCTGCGCGTACTTGGGCATCGCCCGAGTCGAAAAAGACAAAGGTGCTGGCCACCTCGTCTAGCTCGGCGAGGGAGCGCGGGGCCGTGCCTTCATCGCGGGTTAGGCCCGAGTAGTTGTAGGCATAGTTGCCGTCATTGCCCCAGTTCTCTCGGGTGAGTTCTACCTGCCAGGTATCGGGGCTATCGGGACAATCAAAGATCGCCAGATTCTTGA
>NZ_JANNYP010000817.1:0-18378 GCF_031410135.1 Armatimonas sp.
GCTTCCCAAAGACACAAACATTCTCCGACAAATCGTGGAGCGCAACAGCCAACCCATCGGGACGGGCAAAGCGCGCCCCTGTGCGGGCGTCTATGCCAGCGTCCTACAGCCCGGCACCATCCGACAAGGCGAGCCCATCGTTCTCGTACAGCAAATGTCACTGCGATCCGAGTAATCAAAAGCCTCTGTGAGAACGGGGCGCGGCACGAGGGCTACTACAACCGGAACGACCTACGAAGTGCTCACGAACCAGGTGCTCTTTGCGATAGATAAGGGAGAGGCACTGATGAAAGTAGCTCACTAAGCAAGATATGGGAAAGAAATCGCAGGTACAATCGTCCTCATGCAAACCCTGCGACACTCACTTTTTCTTGCCCTCTGCTTTGCGCCCGCGACAGGGGCGCTCGCTCAGCTTCCGGCTCCGGAGAACAAACCCGTGGTGGGGGCGCGGATGCCCACGCTCTCGCCGGATGGCTCCAAGCTGGCTTTTGTCTGGCGTGGCGACATCTGGGTGGCCAGTTCCAGTGGAGGGCGGGCCTACGCGGTGACGACACACGCGGAGTACGATGCCTATCCCGTGTTCTCGCCCGATGGCAAGTGGATCGCGTTTCAGAGCAACCGCACGGGGTCCTCGGATATCTGGGTGGTGCCGACCGAGGGAGGAACACCCAAGCAGCTCACGATTGCAGGAGGCCGGGAGTCCCTGAGTGACTGGTCGCCCGATGGCAAGAGCCTGCTCTTTGTCAGCCAGCGCGACACGCCCCACGACTCAATCTTCTCACTCGATCTCGCCACCCTGCGCTTTACCAAACTCACTGAGGACTTCAAGAGCATCAATCGCCCCGCATACTCCTCGGATGGCAGCCGCCTGGTCTACGAGCGCAATGGCTTCCCCTGGACACGTCCCCGCTACAATGGCTCCGGCGCGGCTCAGCTCTGGACACTGGACACCAAGACGGGAAAAAATACGCCCCTCGCCGACGGTGGCGAGGGCCGCCAGCATCTTTATCCCCGCTTCCTACCCGATGGTAAGAGCCTGGTGTGTGTCACGTATGGTGAAGAGAGCCCTAGCGCAACTCTGTTGGGGAAGACTCCCACCAAGCTCGACGACAACCCCAAGCGCACGCCCAATCTCTGGGTCTTTCCCGCCGAAGGCAGCGGTAAGCCAAAACAGCTCACACAGTTTGTCGGCAGTGCCGTTCGCTTTCCCACGGTTGCCCGCAAGTCCGGCGATATTGCCTTTGAGCACGGCACGGATCTCTATCTGCTCAGAGCGGGCACGAAAGAGCCGCAAAAAATCTCGCTTCTCTGTGGCGGCGATGACAAGAGTAACGCCGAGCAGCGCTCGGTGATCAACAGCAATGAGATCACGGAGTCCAAGATTAGCCCCGATGGCAAGACCTTTGCCTTTGTTTTAAAAGAGGAGCTCTGGACGATCCCGATTGAGAAAGCCAAGGGACGCAACGCAGACGAAGCCACGCGGCTGACAACCTACCCTGGCACGGATCACGATATCAACTGGAGCAAGGACGGTAAGACGCTCTTTTTTGTCTCGGATCGCAACGGCAACGAGCGTGTCTTTGCCATGGAAGTGGCGACCAAGGCTATCAAGCCGATCTGGACTGGAAAGTCCGATGCCAAGAGTCCCACGATCTCCCCCGATGGCAAGCTCCTAGGTTTCTGGGTGGCGGGCAAAGAGGAGGAAGGAGCCGGATTCTACACCAGCCCGACCGATCTATCGTCGCCGCCCAAGCGCGTGCTCGCCATTGCGGGGGATAGTCAGAATATGTTCTCCTGGTCGCCGGACATGCGCTGGTTGGCCTTCACCCGGCGGGGGCGTGAGTCTGGGGGAACCAATCTCTATATCGCCAAGGCCGATGGCACCAACCCGATCAATGTGACGCGGCTCAATGCCTTCCATAGCGAACCAACTTGGTCTGCCGACGGGCGCTATCTCTACTTTTCCAGCAACCGCGACGGCGGTGGCGGCCTCTGGGCGCTTCCGCTGACCCGCGAGGAGGCACGCACCGCAGAGCTGGAGCTTAAGTACATCAAGCCCGGTGAGCCCGTTCAGGTGACCATTGACTTCGAGGACATCCACTACCGCCTGCGCAAGATAAGTGGCCAGAACCCCGACGATGATCTCCAGGCCGTAGACTCCGATGGTGCGCTTTATTTTCTCTCGGGGGGGAATCTTTTCACCGCTTCCTACGATGGCAAAGATACCCGGCAGCTCACGTTTACGGGAGGCCTAGGCAACCTGCGCCTGAGTGCTGCAGGCGATACGGCCTATTTCTCCCGAGGGGGACAGCTCTTTACCTTCAAGCCCCGCGTTCCCGGAGCGCAGCCGAGCCTCGTGGGCTTTAGTGCAAGCTACATCCAGAACCTTCGCGCTCTGCGACAGGCCGCTTTCAACCAGCTCTGGCGTAGCTACAACACCCGCTTCTACGACCCGAACTTCCATGGCCGCGACTTCGCTGCTCTCAAGGCACTCTATGAGCCGATGCTGGAGAGCGTGGGGACGCGTGAGGAGATGGCAAATCTAGGAAATCTGCTGCTTGGGGAGCTGGAGGCGAGCCACTCGGAAGTGAGCCCTGCCCCCGGAAGCATTATTGGCCCTAGCTCCGCTCAGCTCGGGGTGTACTTTGACTATAGCTATATTGGGCCAGGAATTCGGATCAAGGACATTCCCAAGCGCGCTCCGGGCAGCTACGAAAAGACAAGGCTCAAGCCCGGTGAGTATATTCTTGCGGTAGATAACGTGGATGTCACGCTCAGCGAAGATCTCTACAAAGTCCTCAACGATAAAGGTGAGCGCGACTTCACGCTCCTGGTGAACGACAAGCCCAGCCGCGACGGTGCCCGCACCGTGACCTACAAAGCGGTGAGCGGTGGTGAGTGGAGCGATCTACACTACCGCAACCGGATCGAGTCCCGCAGTAAGCTCGTCGAGCAGCAGTCCGGGGGAAAAGTCGGCTATGTCCATATCTCGGGCATGGGCGGCTCCAACCAGCAGCAGTTTGTCCGCGAGTTCTACGAGTGGGCGGAGGGCAAGGACGCGATGATTATAGATGTTCGGGAGAACGGTGGGGGCAATATCGGCGACACGCTCATCTCCTGGCTTGGCTTCAAGCCCTACGCCACCAACTCGCCACGCGGCGGCTATGTTGTCCCCGCTCCAATTCTAGAGGGCCGCCAGCCGTGGAATAAGCCCATTGTCGTGCTCATGGGCGACTCCTCGTTCTCCAATGCGGAGATGTTCCCCTACGGCATGCGCGCCAATGGCCTCGCCAAGCTGGTCGGGGAGCCCACGCCGGGCTACGTCATCTGGACATTTGGTCTAGGGCTGGTGGATGGCACAGGCGCTCGTATGCCGTTCCAGGGAGTCTGGCGCACCAATGGGACATCGCTTGAAAATACCGGAGAGAAGCCCGACTATCTCGTCCCATGGAGCACGCCCGAGTACTTCGCGGGCAAAGATCCCCAGCTTGAGAAAGCAATCTCGCTCCTAAAAAAATAGAAAAACCCCTCCTCCCGTTATCGGGAGGAGGGGCTAGGGGTGGAGGGGAAGTGCTTAGAGCTTCAGGCCCTTGGGCAGGATCACGCTGTCAATCACGTGGATCACTCCGTTGCTGCCGACGATATCGGTCTTGACCACTTTGGCCTTGTCTACCTTCACGCCGCCCTTGGTGCCCACGGTGATCGAAGCGCCGTTCACGGTCTTGACCTTGGTGCCATCCTTAAGCTTGACCACATCTGCGGCCATGACTTTACCCGCCACAACATGGTAGGTAAGAACGGCCTTCAGTGCTGCCGGGTTCTTACCCAGCTTGTCGAGAGTTGACTTCTTCACTTTGGCGAAAGCGGCATTGGTTGGTGCGAAGACGGTGAAGGGGCCCGTGCCGCTCAGCGTCTCAGCCAAGCCAGCAGCCTTGACGAGGGAAACGAGGGTCGAGAAATCGGCGTTACCGGCGGCGATCTCAACGATGGTCTTGTCCTGTGCAAACACGGGACGAATCGGGGCAAGAGCGGCAAGCGCAAGCACGGCCAGAACAAAATACTTTTTCATGGGAACGTCTATCCTTAGAACGAGGTTTGAGATTCTGTGGGAGGGCGCGCTCCTCCCAATCTGCTACTACTAACGCCACTCTTTCCTTCTTGTTCCCAGTATTTAAAAATATTTCGTAATCTTTGCTAACTCATTTCTTAAGGCAAAAATAAACCCGGCCTTCAACTTGAAGGTCGGGTTTCCACCACGTCCGATGGACAGTGAAAAGGAGGACATGCGCTGATTATTAGTACGATTCAAGCCCACACATTGTTCCACCCTGAAGAAAAAAACTTATCGGGACGATACAATAGCTCTGTCAGCGATGACAATTTTCTCTCTCGGAGGCGTTTTCATGAAGCTTGGTTATTCCTACCGCCTCTCCCAGTATGCCTTTGGCTTGGGATTGCTAGCGCTCTTGCTAGCAGGCGGTATCGTCTTTTTCTTAAACTTGGTCACTCTGCGCACAGAGCGCTACCAGTCGCAGCTCTCCACTCGGTTTTCTCATGCCGCACATCATGGTGAAGAGGAGCTTGGAGGAGTCCCCTCTCCCTCGCCGGAGTACTCTCCTCCTCCAGAAACACGGAGTCTCACGAAAGTCGCGGCTCGGCAAACGGTGACGATGCTACGGCCCCTGGTTTTCTATCTGGCACTCACTGGGGGAGCCTGGATGTTGCTGCGCAGGTCACGTCGGTTGGTAGATGGCTAGCTAGGCTTTACGGGAGAGGAACATGACCTCGATCTCGTCCCAGTCCAAGGTACGGCGGGCCCAGCGGCCTGCCGTACCCCCCCAGGTATGCTCCACATGGAGTCCGGCAGCCTCGTGCATCTTGACCAGCTCGGGGACGATATAGTGCCGTCCTTGCAGCTCGCCAGAGTCATCTCCGGGCCAGGTTTCTACCATGGTCAGCGGGTCGAGGGTTGTCTCCGTACCTGCTCGTCGGATGGTGCGGTAGCCGTTAAGTGTGGTGAGCAAAAACGGGGCACCAGGCTTCAAGCTCGCAGCGATATGGCGCAGAACCCGCACATTGTCTTCGTCGGTCTGGAGCAAGGCAAAGGCTCCCTCACAGAGGCACACGGCGGCATCAAAGGCCAGTGGGCGCACAAAGTCACGGGCATCAGCGAGCACAAACTCGGCGCTCTCGGTAAGGTTCTCGGCGGCGGCACTCTCTTGGGCAAACTCAATAAACTTCTCCGTGAAGTCGACACCCGTTACCTGAAAGCCACGGCGCGCCAGCTCCAGCGCGTGTCGTCCGGGGCCACAGCCCATGTCCAGAACCCGCGCCCCGGGCGCAAGCTCACAGACATCTAAAACAAAGTCCACCTCAGCCAGCGTGTGCTGTGTGAATCCCTCAGTTAAGTAGCGCTCTGGCCCAAGGGCCTCAAAAAATCGTTTCCAGTCGTTCATACTCAGAGGCTATTATAGCGCGTCCGCCTCCACATCTTTACTTCGACCGACTCGTGGGCTCTTCGGTCATCTGTAGATAGCTCTGGTAGCGTCGGGGGCTGACGCGTTTTTCGTCTATGGCGGCGCGGACGGCGCAGCCGGGTTCGGTTCGGTGACGGCAGTTGGCGAACTTGCAGTAGCCCATCAGGGGCGCGAGCTCGGGGAAGCAGAAGGCGACATCTTCAGGTAGCAAGTCCCAGAACTCCACTTGGCGCAGGCCCGGTGTGTCTGCGACCCAGCCGCCAATCTCTAGTGTCAGTAGCTCCGCTTGCACGGTTGTGTGCCTTCCGGCGTGGGTAATCTCGCTCGTCTCGCCCACTTTCAGGCGCAGGCCCGGCTGTACGGAGTTGAGGAGCGAGGATTTCCCCACGCCGGAAGGCCCACAGAACGCGGAGAGACGGCCTTTGAGCTTGGCACGGAGCGCATCAATGCCCTCGCCGGTGATCCGACTCGTGGTGATAATCTCGTAGCCAATCTCACGGTACTCGACGAGAGCATTGCTCAGCTCTGCGGGATCGGCGAGGTCGGCTTTATTGAGGAGAATCAGAATGTCAAGCTCGCTGTCCTCAGCGAGTACGAGAAAGCGGTCTAGCTTAAAAAGATCCGGGCGCGGCTCTGCGGCGGAGAAAACAATCACGGCGAGCTCTAAATTCGCCACTAAAGTCTGGCGCTCGCGCTCGTTACCCGAGCGGCGCACTAGTGCTCGGCGGCGAGGCAGCACGACCTCAATCACGCCCTCGGCTCCTGACTCGGAGACCTCAATCTCTACCCGATCCCCCACCGCGATCGGATTGGTCTCGGCTAGTTTTTTCGTCTTCTCTACTCGGCGGACATGGCTTGCTGTCTCGGAGTAGGTAAAGCGCTTCTTCAAGTTTCCCCGCAGGCGGCAAGGCAAGATGCGTCCCGTATCGGTTTGCACCGAGTAGAGACCCCGCCCCGCGCGAATTACGATGCCCTCACTCAATCATTGGTTCCCTCACTCCACTTATCTAAAGGGTAGTATAACCCCATGTTCATGATAAAGGAAACAACGGCGGCGACGCTGATTGCCCTGCGCTGGCAAGTGCTCCGTCCAGGCCGCCTAGAGAGCACCGCCCACTTCGCCGAAGATGAGGCCGAAGGCAGTGTGCACTTTGCGGCAATAGATACGGCGGGCACGGTAATTGGCTGCGCCACGGTGATTGAAAAAGAGGGCCGCTTGCAGCTCCGTGGCATGGCGACGGCTCCTGAGTGGCAGGGCAAAAGAGTAGGGAAGGCGGTGCTTGAGGCTGTTCAGGCACATGCCCTAAAGCGTGGCCTCCCGCTCTGGTGCAACGCCCGCGTGAGCGCCGTGGGCTTCTACGAAAAGTCGGGCTGGCAGACGGAGGGGGCTATTTTTGATGTTCCTACGGTTGGCCCCCATATGACGATGATCTGGCGTGGCTAGTTCAGAGTCGTGTTGACTTTCTGGAACGACATGATCTGGTAGCTTCGATCTGCCACAGGGTAGTCGGGTGGTGGGTTTTCAGCGATGCGCTGGTCGTAGTTGCGGTTAAAGATAAAGCCATTATTGACCGTCCCATCAAGCTGCACGATTCCTAGCTGGGTATTGTTTTTGACGATATAGCCCCCGATCAGGTTGATCACACCCGGTGCTCGTGTGGTGGGATTGACCACAGTAAAGGTATCGTAGGCCATACAGACCGCATGAATGGTGAGATTGTCCAGAGTCGCTCCACTCCCATCTTGCTCCGGAACGCGGAAGCGCCCCGCCACAAGCCCTAGAGTGCCTGAGGTATCCGTTGCCGCAGAGGCATTCGACTTGAGATTATTAGGATTGCTCGCATCGGTAATTAGGTCTTTGTAGACAATCCCTCCATCCAGATTCATCACCTTGGTGCTATCGGTAACAACCATCCAGCTACTGGGACGCACAACCGTCGTGCCGGACATGTGGTTGATTACTACAGCACCGGAGAGCCCACCGGTGTAGGGAGCCGTCTGGCTACCGATATTTCCGCTGACATAGATCACGCTATTGGTAACTCCCGTGTAGGTATTCGTACTCACCACACTCCAGGGATTGGCGGAGGTAGCGCGGGTTGATACCGTGACGACTGTCTGATTATTGACGAGGGAAACTTGTAAGCGCGAGAGCTGCTCTCCCCCTGCGATGTTCTGAATGACCTCAATAACCTGGTCATCGTGGCCACTCACATTCTGGTAGCTCAAGTTCATGTCCTTGACATCGCCCCCAATATAGACGCCCGCGCTTGTCGTTGAGCCGCTCACCGGCACAAAGGCCCCAATAAAGCTGACCGCAGGCTCTGCAGACGCCCCGAGTGCGGAGTTTTTCTGACTGGTCGTGGCGGTGGGCATTAGGATGATCGGCTGGTCGGTCTTGGGGGCGCGGTTTGCCGCCGTGATGTTCTCCCAGTAAGGAGTCCACCAGTTGGGATCGTAGTAATAGGCACCACTTCCGTAGCTGTACTGCCAGTTGATCTGGGAGTAGCTCATCGCCGTTGTGAAGTAGCCATCATCGGGATAGGTGAAGATCCAGTCATCGCTGTAGGGAACACTCCAATCGTTGGCTTTCCAGAGGATATTGATCCGTGCGGCAGGATCTACTGCGTTTCCAGTGCCATCCACGCCATTGACATGAACGGGGCCTTGGAAGCGTGTGCTCCCCGACACCCACCAGCCCGTGGGAGCCGTGTCGCTGAAGTAGGCATAGCGGGCGAAGCTATTCTGGCGGATAAAGATGCGGGCGGTATAGCTGTAACCCAGGTACTCTCCCGTGCACTCAATCCCGTACATCTTTCGGTTGGAAGTGGCGTTGGTGGCGTAGGGATAGAAACGTACTTTAATCGTCCCCGGCTGTGCGGTCACCGTCGCGTTCTCCGTAGTGGTTGGGCCTTGGTTGAGCGAAACAACAGTCCAGCCGTTTGCGTCCACGGTTCCTCCGTAGAAAGTGGCAACGCTAGACGGTCCAAAGGCGCTGGTATTCACCGGTGAGCTTGGCTGCTGAATGAGCCACTGGAGCGAGAGGCGAATCCCTGACTCTGCTAGAGTCTGTGCCACGATTAGCTCGCCACGGCGGCGGGTGAGGTTGAGAGCGCTCTTGCTCTCGGAGCTCACATCTCCCCCTCGTCCCTGAGCCAGCATAGAGATCAACAAAAACGCCAGGAGCAAGAAGAGCAGAATCATCACCCCTACCATCGTCATTCCACGGGGGCGTCTCCTGCGGCACGGGCCGGGGGGCGTTCGTAAAAATTGCCACGCTTGCATAAAATAATCCTAGTTGAGGGGAATCGGTGTCGGTGTCGGTGTTGGGACGGGAGTCGCAGTGGGTATGGGTGTGGCTGTGGGAACCGGAGTTGGAACGGGAGTCGGTGTGGGAGGGCCAGGCGTTGGTGTCGGGGGGGCAGGCGTTGGTGTCGGGGTGGGCACGGGACTGGCGGTTGGCACCGGACTGGCTGTCGGCACGGGGGTTGGGCTGGGGCTGGGGCTGGGCGAGGCGGAGTTTGCCTGTGGGAGTAGCAGAGGGTTGTTGGGGTAGGTCACCGTGGTCTGCGTCGTCATCGCTGTGTTGGCCATGTAGATTACCCGTCCTGCCAGCTCTGTCACTTTACTCTTGTTATCGGTGCGCTCACTGGTCTGCTCCCCGTAGATAAAGGTATTCTCTCCACAGACCACCTTGGCTTGAATTGCCCGCTCCGTGGTGCTATGGCGACGGAAGTACACCGCGTTCCAGGCAGTGGAGAGCTCATCGGTTAGCAGGCGTGTCTCCGTGCGCACGCCACTTTCGTAGCGCCAGACCCAGAGACAGCTCCCATAGTCCGGGTTTGCCGTGCCATCGCGGTTGCCCCGGAAGACCAGAGCAGTGCGAATGATATTGACCGCACCACGGTTCACCGGAACATTGCCACCCGACATCACCAGCGTGTTGCCCGATGATCCCATCACCGTCGCCGCACCCGTGGGGGCGTAGAGGATAAACATCCCCGTGTTCAGCTTTGCCGACCAGCTTGCCTCGCCCGGATTGGTGGAGCGAAAACGGCTCGTTGCCCCAAGCTGCCCGGTATCCCAGGCCGGATTAGTGTCATTGGGGAGGATCACCCCGTAGGCCTCGTGAAGCTCGATGTCCAGCCACTGCATCACCAGTCCAGCTGAGCGGGAGGTATTGGTCATGGCGCGCATCTTGCCCACGGTGCGCCCCGTGGTCATAAAGAGCTGCGTGGTCACGAGAAAGATCAGGGACATCAGCAGAAGCGTGATGACCACTTCCAGCAAGGTCATTCCCCGACGCCTCGCTAATGTTGAGCATCTTCGCATCTTAGTTCACCGTCACCCGTGGAATCAGTGTTGTGGCCGAGAACGACTGTATCTGGCCCTTGCTCGTCCACCACTGTACGGTTACTGTCGCACGGATAAGCCCATACTCGGTAGCCCCCGCAGCATTGGTGTAGGAGCTGGGTGCATAGGGAGCGATATACAGATAGCCACGTGGGCTGGTGGCATTGGTCACACGGGCACCAGTATCGTCCATTCCTCCCGCAAAGTACTGCCAGAGCTTATCGGTGTCGGTAAACTCAAAAGTCGCCGTGGCATTCCCCAAGGTGTTCGTGGCAGGCGTACCCGGTGTGCCATCCACGATCTCCAGGCCATTCTGGCCCAGCCCAGGCCCCGTTAAGTTGGTGTAGCCCGCATCTTGGAGCTGATTGACTTTATGCTGTACGAGTGAGGTTGCCTGCGTAAAATCGGAGCTCGTGCGCACGGTTCGCAGTGAGATGGGGACAACTGCCGTGACCATGATGGCCATGAACATCAGCACCACCAAGGCCAACACCACCTCGAGAATGGTGAAGGCGTTTTTTACTCTCTTGTTTCGCATAGTCATCTTACACTTCATAAGTGTCGGTTTATGCTCATCAAGCATTTAGCCTATTTGGCCGCAGAATTACCAGATTTTTGCCACTTGCTGGGTATTCTTTCTGGGTAAGAAAGGAAACGATACTTTGGAAAAAAATCCTCTTTACGGAGCGGGTGCTGCTGTCTCGGGTGCGCCCTACACTCCCGCGGTGCGTGTAGGCGACATGGTCTTTATCTCAGGGCAGCTCGGGCTAGACCCGGAGACCAAGCAACCTCATGCGGAGTTTGCGGCGCAAGTTGAGGGCGCGATTGCGGGAATTAAGGCCTTGGTCGAGGCGGCAGGGGGCTCGCTGGATAATATCGTCAAGACCACGATCTTTCTCTCGGGCGATATGTCCCGCTTTGCGGAGCTCAATGCGATCTACGCGGCACACTTTAGTGAGGGCATTCGGCCTGCGCGCTCGACTTTTGCCGTGGCGGCGCTTCCCTTGGGAGCACTTGTTGAGATCGAGGCAATTGCCGTTCTCTAAGCTCCCCTTTTCTCCGCAGTAAAAATCCCGTCTCATTCTGCCGAAAATGTCTGCCAGTGGCAGAATGAGACTAACTCAAACAATTGATACCCGGCAGCAACAGACCCAGCGAATAGACCCACGCCAGATCCTTGCCAGCGAGATCCTCGCTTGGACAACAGAGGAGCTGGAGGTGGCCTTGGAGCGGGAGCTGGCGGAAAATCCGGCACTGGAGACGCATGAGAGTGAGGCACTCTCGGGGCTCTCCATCAATCCGTCGTCGGGTGAGTCTCCTCCCTTAACCGTCGCCGTGGGTGGCAAGCAAAACGAGCTTCCCGCCTCCGCCGAGCGCACGCAGCCTATTCTCCAAATGACGGGCGGTGGTCTCGATGAAGAAGACCCGATGGAGCGCGTGGCCTACAACCTGACGCTACGAGAGCATCTACGAGCCCAAGTGGGCCAAGTCCGTGGCGAGGTCTCCGAGGATCTGCTGCGCTATCTGATTGAGAACGTCGACGATCGTGGCTATCTCGTGGCCGAGAGTGACGAAGTCGCGGAGCGATTCCGGCTGACACGTGCCCAAGTGGAAGCCGCCGTGAAAGCACTCCAGAAAATGGACCCGGCAGGCGTGGGAGCACGCGAGCTAAAAGAGTGTCTCCAGCTCCAGATTGACTACTTGGATCAGACGGGCGAGGGCAACCTACTTGCCCGCCGCGTCTTAACCCGCTGCTGGGACGAGCTCGTGGCACGCCGTGAGGATCGAATCGCGACTCGGCTCAAGGTGAGCCCGGCGGAAGTTACCCGTGCGCTACAGTTCTTGCAGCAGGCACTCTCTCCCTATCCCGGAGCGCTCTTTCGCCCCAGTGAGCACCGTGGCCAGATCAGCACCCCCCTTGTGCGCCCGGACATTCTTTTTATTCGCACCGAAGCGGGCTTTATTGTTGAGCTAGCGCGTGACTTCGAGCAAGCCGTCTCCGTGGCTCCCCTCTGGAAACGCCTTGCCGAGGGCGAGGATGGCCACTCCGATGAGGCAATGCGCCGCTATATTCGCGACCATGTGGATCGTGCCCAGAACTTTATGGCCGGAGTCTCGCGCCGGGGCCGAACCCTACGCGCCATCGCCAACGAGATTGCTCAGGTGCAGCTCGGGTTTTTAGAGACACGCAACCGTGCGTTTCTCAAGCCCCTCACCCGGCAGGCGCTGGCCGAAAAGCTCAAGCTGGATGAGTCCGTGATTAGCCGCGCCGTGGCCGACAAGTGGGCACAGCTTCCCAGTGGAGAGATCCTCCCTCTGGACGCGTTCTTTGGCAACTCCCAAGCCGTCCGTGAGGCACTTCTTAACCTGATTTCCAGCGAAGACAGCAACCACCCTTACTCCGACGACGACATCGCAGCGATTCTGACCGAGCAAGGCTTTCCGCTCGCCCGCCGCACGGTTGCCAAGTACCGTGGCATCGAGCGCATCCTCCCCGCCCGCCTCCGCAAACGCAAAGCTGCCTGATTCTGACCTACCAAACGACAACAACACGGGTATTATTGTTGGGTTAGAGGGGGTGTACGATGCGTCTCTGGTCTCTTCTTGCTGCGATTCTTCTCCTTTGTGGCACGCGCCCCACAGGCGCACAGTCTCTCGCCGCCCCACCGTTTGTGCGCCAGTGGACCCAGAGGGTTGGCGATGGTGCTTTTGTGGTGTTTGTCGAGAAAGACATCGTCTACTACCAGTGCGATGATGGCGTGGGGGCAATTGCGCTTACCACGGGGGAGCTTCTCTGGAAAAGCCTTGCGGGGAAGCGAATCGTGGAGACAATGCGGATCGGCAGGACTCTTTTTGCCCTTGTGCCCGGAGAGAAGCACAGTACGATTTATGCACTGGACATGGCCACAGGGAAGTCACAAGTACGGATTGAGCTTCCCCGCACCGTTCGTCACCTTACTGCTGATGACACAAATCTCTACGTCCTAGATGAAGCTGGGCAGCTTCTGGCATACAAGGCGGTATCAGGTCATGCTCTCTGGTCTCGCACCTTGGTCTCCAAGCCCACTCGTGGGATCACGCTGGCAAAGCTCGCAGCGACCTCCTCGGGAGTCTATGTCGGTCTCGACGAAGCAGGGGAGTTTGGAGTGGATTCCAGAACCGGGAAACTGTACTGGAGCCGTCGTGTGCAGTACGCGGGGCTCTACCCACCTCTCGTGGTTGAGGGCGATGTTGTCACGCAACACGGGCGACTTCAGCGCACGAGTGTCCGCACCGGAAAGACTATCTGGCAAACCACAGCGGACGAGGGGGGCGCAGAGCAGGCAGGCAATGTGATCGTCAGCGGGGACGGAAAGCTTGCACGGGGACGTGATATCGCAACAGGACGCGTGCTCTGGAAACTCCCACTTCCCTACAGCCAAGCGAGTGTTTTGGGAATAAAGGATATCGGCAGTGTCACCGACGGTAGGAGTGTACTCCTCCACGACGATTTTATTAGTTGCGTCACGAGTGATGGGAAGCTTCGCTGGAGACAGAAAAAGCCTTTTACGGGCACGCCAGTCTATGCCGATAAAACCCATGTGGTGACCATGGATGTCATTCGCCTGATGTGCTATATGACGGGCAAGCCCCGTCCTCTCCCCCCTACCGAACCTGAGAAAAAAGCCCTTGCAGAGAGGCTTGCGCGCTCGTTTGAGGAGATCGACGAGCCGGAGCGCAAGCAACTGGAGTCGCTCAAGCCCTACAGCTTTCCTCCCTTTCTGGCTTGCTACCTGGAGTGGGCGCGAGCCTACGATGCGAACCCGGATGGGCCAAAGGGGTACGAACTCTACCATCTCATTATAGAGGCGCGCCCCTACTTACTCTCCCTCTGTGAAAAAGAAAATACGGCGGCTATGGTGGCGGGCTGGAAGAGCCTGGACGAGAAGAGTAGCTGGCGCAGGGAGCTGGAGAGTGTACTTCAGGAGAAGGGCGACCCGGCAGGCTACATCCCGATTCTGGTTGCCAGCCTGAGAAAACAGCCCAAGGCGGAACGGGAGAGCGGAGCGGCTCTCTCCGCTGTCGCGCACTCGTCGCACCCCGAGGCTGTTGCGTTTCTGCTAGAGGCTCTGCGTAATCCTAAGGCCCCAGCCGACTGGCGCATTGAGGCATTTCGACATCTCGCAGGAACGGGTGGGGCAGAAGGAGTAGCAGCAGTACGGGCGGCACGGGCGAAACTAGGCCCACGCAAACCCTGGTACGAGCAGCTGGAGATCAGTAAGCTCAACAAACAAGCGATTCTCGCGACCCGAAAAGACGCCAAGGGCCGCACCTGGATGCTCTTTCAGTCTGCCATTTTAGGTAACTATAGCGACCTCTATATCGCCGAAAAGCGTGGCTCGGGCTGGGAACAACCTCTGTTTACCGGAGCTTGGACAGCACCTACTTTCCGTAGCAATGCGCCTAAGACCTACCGAGGTATCCCCATCGCAACGCTGGTGAAAACAGAGTGGATCAAGCGCTTTCCTGACGATCCCACACTCAGAAAAGATACGGATGACGATGGCCTGACGGATCTCGTAGAGGCGCGGCTCGGGCTGAATCCGAAGAAGGCTGATACCGATGGAGATGGCCTGGCCGATGCGGTCGACCCCTGTCCCGATGCCACGCCGCGCTCCCTTGGCGACACTGAAAAAATTGTCGCTGCCTGTGTTGAGGCGCGCTTCTTTGCCTATGACGGGAATCCTCCTGCACTGATCTCCGTCGTAGGAGTTCGCCCCTTTGAGTTTTCTGGCTATCCGGGCACCGTGCTCTGGTCGCGCTCATCCCATCCTTTAAGTCCCCTCTACGGCGGGGGGGTGAACCTGCTGGACTTCCACTCGCCTGAGGAAAATTCGGTGCGTTCTAAAGACTTTATCGTCTTCAGTTCGGATCGTCTAAGCGCACGGGTAATTATCTCCCGCTACTCGGGTGGCCTAAATGGCGATGGGACAGAAGTTTTCCTGAGAAAGATTGAAGGGGACTGGTTTGTGGTGGATTTCCAAGGGCGCTATGTTTCGTGAAGTATCTTGAGATTCCGGAGGTGTCCCATGCATCTTAGGCCGTTTCTATTGGTATTGGTGGCGCTGTGTTGCGCCTTGCCCACCCACGCCCAGTCCCTCGTGTCCCCGCCATTTGTGCGCCAGTGGACCCAGTTGCTTGGTGATGGTGTTTCTGTCATTGCGGGCGAGAAGGGGACGCTCTACTACCAATCTAGGCAAGAGGTCGGTGCGATCGACCTTGCGACTGGGACAAAGAAGTGGAGCAGCCTCGCGGGGCAACGAATTGACTCTATCTGCTTTCGCGCTGGCATTCTCTACGCGCTGGTTGCGGGAAACGCTCTCTATGCCATCAACGCGAACACCGGTAGCGCCCGGCTCCTCCAGCACTTTCCGCAGGGAATCCGTCGCCTTACCCAAGACCCAGACCAGCTCTATGCACTTGATGAGCGCGGGGCACTCCATGCGCTCTCCCCTCGCACCGGTCAGACCCTCTGGAGCACAGTGCTTGTGTCGTCACCAAAGCCGGATACCGTCAGCGTCGTGCTTGCGGCGACGTGTGATGGGATCTATGTTGGTATCGACGAGAAAAACAAAGTGGGAGAGGAACTCGGGATCGCCCCCGAGAGCGGCAGAGTTCTCTGGCGACGCAAGGTTTCTTTTCCTGAGTTCTACAGCCACACGGTTATTGAAGGGGACGTGATTTTCTACGGAGAAAAGCCGCGTCGCATCAATGCACTCACTGGAAACGTGGTATGGACCGCCCGAGGCTATCTCGCGCAGGGACCAGTTCTTGGCAATGCCTGGCTGACGAGCGGGTGGGACACCACGCAAGGCTACGATCTGACAACCGGCAAGCGGCTCTGGAAAAGTCCGGTTCCCTACGGCGACATCCTCAGTAGCTGTAGCGATGGACAGAACCTACTCATCGAGGCCATGAACTACTCTCCGACAGTACAGGGCACCTACTGCCTCTCGCGGGAAGGCAAGCTACGCTGGCAAGCCGACAAGCCCTTCACCGGTAGCCCGTTCTATGCCGACCAAAACAACATCGTCACCTTCGATCAAATCGAGAACCGCTTTCTTGGCTACGTCCCCGGTGCGCTCCCCCGGCTTCCGGCAACTGCGGCAGGAAAAAAAGCCTTGGCAGAGCGGCAGGTTGCCCAGTTTGAGACCCTGGATGCAGCCGAGCGCCAGCAGCTAGAGAAGCTCAAACCCTACAGTGCTCGGGCGTTTCTGCCCCGGTACTTGGAGCTGGCAAAGCATCGCATCCAAAACCTAGATACCTACCTGCTCGCGTTCTGCGAAAAAGAGAATACTGCGGCGCTCTTAGAGCTGTGGAAACAGGGCGGTGGGGAGGCCGCCGAGCGTGCCTTGCAAGCCAAGGGGAACCCGGATATCTACATCCCCGTCTTCCTCCAGAAGCTCCTCACGTACCCTCAAAAGCTCCGGTCGGAGGGGATGCAAAGCGAGTATCTGCTCTCTGTTATTGAGCACTCGTCGTACCCCGACGCCGTGGCCTTTATGCGCAATGCCCTGAGCGATCCTCAAGCCCCGCGAGAGTGGCGCACCGAGGCTTTTCGACATCTGGCAGGCACGGGTGGAGCCGAGGGCATTGCTGCGGTACGGGCAGCTCGCACCAAGCCCAATCCACGAAAGCCGTGGTTTGAGTGCATCGCTCTGGACAAGCATGATAAAGAAGACGTAGTTGCGATGAAGAAAGACACGAAGGGACGCACTTGGATGCTCTTCCACAGCGCGATCCTAGGCAATGGCAGCGATCTCTTTATTGTGGAAAAAAAGCAGGAGGGCTGGAGCACACCGCTCTTCACAGGGGCTTGGACGGCGGGCAGGGGCTTTCTAAACGCGGATGCCCCCACAGCCTTCCGTGGGATTCCCATCGAGAAACTGGAAAAGAGCGAGTGGATAAAGATCTTCCCCGACGATCCGATACTGCGCAAGGACACGGATAGTGACGGACTCACCAACTTAGTGGAAGTGCGCCTTGGTACCGATCCTAAGAAAGCCGACACGGATTGCGATGGCCTCCCGGATGCCATTGATCCTTGTCCCAATGCCGCGCCGCGCTCACTGGGAGATACGGAGCAGATTCTCTCTGCCTGCATGGAGGCGTGGCTCTTCGGCCAACAGAGTCAGGGAGCTATGGTTATCTTCAATCCAGAAGTGGCTCCCTTTGAGTTCCATAGCTGGCTGGGGCAGCTACTCTGGCGGCGAGGAAAGAAGCAGGACTCCTGGAAGAGCCTCGCGGACAGCGGGGCAGATGCGGTCTCCTTTTACCACCCGATCCGTTCCCATCTCCCCAAAAAAGAGCTTGTTGAGTTTAGTGCCGACCACCAGAGTGCGCGTATCGTCTTGCATGTCATCCCCAATGGCTGTGTGGACACAGAATCCAGAATCTATTTCCTGAAGAAAATCGACGGCGAGTGGTTCGTAGTAGACTGGATAAAGCTCTTACTCGATTGGTGGTCAAGCTAAAGCGCTCTCGCCGGTGAGGTATCATGGAAGGCACTATGCTTTCACTTGATGCCGCGTATCTCGCCCCCAATGTCACTCCTGAGCTTGTCGCCCAACAGACCGAGCGGCTCGCACTTGCCCACGCCACCCTGACTCAGGGCACCGGTGCGGGCGCGGACTTTCTGGGCTGGCTCGATCCCGCCGCCATGGCCGACGATACCCTGCTCGACGAGATCGAGAGTATCGCCACCGATCTCAGAGCCCGCACCGATGTGCTGGTCTCCGTGGGGATTGGCGGCTCGTATCTCGGGGCACGGGCGGTGCTTGAAGCGCTCTCGGATAACGTGGATCGACCCGTGCTCTTTGCCGGACAGAACCTCTCGGCCCGCTACCACACCGAGCTGCTCAAGAGCATTGCGGGCAAGAAAGTGGCGGTCAATGCCATCAGCAAGTCCGGCACCACCACCGAGCCCGCCGTCGCCTTTCGCATTCTGCGTGAGCTCGCCGAGCCCGGCTGCATCGTCGCCACCACGGACAAGAACAAAGGCGCCCTTCGGAAAGTCGCAGGCGGCGCGGGCTGGCGGACGCTTCCCATTGAGGACAGCATCGGGGGGCGCTACTCAGTGCTCTCGCCCGTCGGACTGCTACCTCTCGCCTACGCGGGGATTGACATCCGCGAGCTCCAGCGCGGGGCCATCGCCTGCGCTCGCGCGAGTGCCGAGCCTGATCCAGCCAAGAATCCCATCCTCTTCTATGCCGCCGCCCGTAACCTGCTCTACCAGCAAGGCTTTCTGATCGAGGCGCTTGCCAGCTTCGAGCCGCGCCTGCACTACGTTCTGGAGTGGTGGAAGCAGCTCTTTGGCGAGAGCGAGGGCAAGAATAACATGGCCCTCTATCCGTCGTCGGTGGAGTTCACCACGGATCTGCACTCGATGGGGCAGTACTTCCAGGAAGGCCGCCGCAGCCTCATCGAGACGTTTGTGATCATCGAAGACGGTGAGCCATCGCTGACGCTTCCCGAGGGCGACAACGCCGATGAGCTAGGCTACCTGGTC
>NZ_JANNYP010000818.1:0-4434 GCF_031410135.1 Armatimonas sp.
GATCAATCCTCCTGTATTGGCACTCGTGCTGGACTCCGCTTTGCCCGCCGTGACAGATGATAAATGCAGGGTAAGTCTGGAGGCAAAAAGAGTCTAAATTAAAAAAGAAAAGTGTCTCAAAATCATTGACATATTCCGGTAGGTTCTTGCTGAAGAAGAGAATCTGTTGTTTCCATCACTCTCTCTTTTGCAATTTCGGCTCCAAGACGACAAAAAGTTATGGGACAAGATTAGGTCTTAGCCAGGGTTCTCAGGCTCAAGGGAGACCCGAAATCCGCTAGGACAAGCGCCATGCTTAGTACCCGCTGGCGCTGCTCTGGTGTTTGAGGTGGAATATCCCTTTCCGGCCCCCGTGGGTGGGGCAGATGCGTCCATAGCATGTCCTCCAGTGCCTGCTGAAGCGGCTCAATAACCTCGTCGCCTGCCTCCTGAAGTTGCTGGCGTGCCCGTGTTTTTATGGCGTCCGTACCATTCTGGAGTGCAGAAAAGAGAGTGTGAACCTCCGCCTCAGTCATGATGAGCCTCGTTTTTGTCGCTCGCGATTGGCAAGCTCTGCATCGCCTTTGGTGCGTCTGTGGGAATCGGTAAGTTGCCATCGGCGAGGAGCGCTTTGAGGCGGCGGTGGAGCCCAAAAAACTCGATAGGAACGCCAAAGCCAGGCTTTAAGAGCGATAGTACCGCGCGAAACTCAAGACTGGGGTTGCGCTCGGCGATCTCTAGCAGGGCTCTTCCAACGGCGACGGCACACTTGGGCTGGTGTGAGGTGCGGAGTGTTTTCAGCGCCTCGACAAGAGCCTCCGTGACAGCCCTCGCGTCTTGCTGGCGCAGGGACTCGACCAAACGGAGCAAGGGCTCGTCAAAGGCCACGCTCACACGGACGAGTGTGGGGAGTGCTCGGACGTCTTCCAGATCGGCGAGAAGCTCTGAGAGGCGCAGAACGGTTCGCCCAAGTGACGGCAGGTGGTCGGGCACCACGCGCTGCGTCGCTAGGTCGGTTTCCAGTGCTTGAATCAGAACGCCTATGTGCGCACGCCCCGATGTTTGAAGCGCCTTTCGCGCCCGCTCCGCCGTTCCGACTTCGCCGCGTAGTAGCCACTGGAAGTCTCGAAAAAAGAGAGATTCGGGGGTGATGGGCTCGCTATATACCACCTGGAGACGGTGGAGAAAGTCAAAAAAGATAAGCGGCGAGACAATATGCGAGGCATAGTCGCGCATCCGCTCCAGGAGCGCTTGAGGCTCCGAAAAAGGAGTGCACTCGGCGATTTCTACCAGCGTCTGGGCAATCTGCATCGCCTGAATAAGCCACCGCTCTTTACCATAAAGCTGATCGAGCGTCTCCCGTAAGCCCCTAATATCCTCGGGAGCCGCTCTTTTCTCCAGGGCTTTAAGAAGCCGCTCCAGCGGCGAGGAGTACTCCATGAACTTCTCAGCTTGAACCACCAGAACAAGGCCACGAGGATCCTCCAGGCTTGCCAGGAGGAAGGCTAGCTCATGCAGAGTCGCTACCTGAGGAATAAATGCCTCCGAGGCTTGCCGAAGTGCTGTAGCGAGCGCTTTGGCGACGGCGAGATACGCCTCATCATGGGCCAGCTCACCGCGCTCTGCTTGGCGAACTTTCTGCTGAAGGCTCTCAAACGAAGGCTCCATTAAACCTCCTTTGACTCCGCGCTCCCAGCGGGCCGGGGCAGGTTGGGTTCCGTGCTTTCATCGTGTTCGTTGGGCAGGGCGGGCAGAGGGAAGTGGTTCTTAGAGATAGCCTGAATCCGAGTTTGTAGCTCTTGGCAGAGTGACTGAAGCGATGCATTTCGTTGGAGCTTCTTGAGATACGGAAGGAGCTGGTGGAGCGCGGGATGTGGGCGCAGGTCGCGGGCCAGCTCTAGGAGGAGCTGTCCACAGAGCGTGTCGATCGTGCCGCCTTGCTGTTGTGTCAGCGCCTCACGCAGCTTCCCCACTGCAGTCGGCGTCTCCCAGTGCTTAACCGCCACGCGCGCTGCTGCGGCCGCCAGAAAGAAGCGGTCAGCGGAGGTGGCGTAGCCTTGGAGCCCCAGACAGAGCACACGCCAGAGGCTGTGATGCCCCGCTGCCGCCTCCCCCAAAGCCTGCTGGGCGGCCTCGCGGGGCTGGTTCTGAAAGAGCGCCAGCAGGCCCGTTGCTCGCTCGTGAAACGTGAGCGGGTAGAGAGGAAACTGCCCCCGAAAGACATTGCGCCACTGCCGGACAAGATCGGTCTCTCGGTTCGCTTCCTCTAAGTACTCGACGAGCCAGGTCGTAGCCTTCTCTCTTTGGCGTGGGCTTCCGGAGACAAAGAGCGCCACTTGGCGCTCGCTGTCCTCCTGCTCGCGCTCCCCAGCAAGCTGCTCAAAGGGCTGCCGATAGTCGGGGCGGTTTTGGTAGCTCATCGTTACGTGGCTTCCTCGCTTGTCGTAGGAATGGGCAAGCTCTCGAAAGCCTCCGACGGGGTGGCAGGCAGGGGGAGATCCTCACTTCCCAGAACGACTTTCAATCGCTTGTGTAAACCCATCAAATCAAGTGGTGTATATAAAAAAGAATAGCGCAACAAGGGGAGTGCTACCCGTAGCTCGGGTTTAGGATCACGCTCCGCAATTCGAATGATTGCCAGGGCCACTTGCTGAACACTCCACCCCAGCAGAGAATCAGATCCTGTCGGAAAAGAGCTAAGCGGCTGCTGTCGAAACCGAACGAGAATTTCTATCAGTGCCGCGCAGTCTTGTGCATCAGCGCGCGCCTCCAGCTGCTGGAGCAGTCCGTTTAGTGGGACGATGAAGTGGTCCGTATTTGCCATACTCTTTTGGCGGAGCTGGGCGACGCGGATCAGGAGGGACAGGCTCCGTCGGTCTCCTAGTGCGGCAAGCACCTCCGCAAGCCGTAGCACCGGATCGTAGCTTAGGATCAGTCCCTGCGTTTTGCGTAGCTCTTTTTCTAGCGCCCGATGCAGCTCAGGAACCACCCTCTCACCGAGGCTCAGTAGCTGCGCTTCAGCTTGCACACGCACCTCACGCTCTCCATGAATAAGCTGCTGAACCCACCCCTCCACTTCGGTCACTTTGACTCCTCCTTCTCCATTGGAATCGGCAAGTCCCGCGTTGGTTGCGGTGGGCCGGCAGGAATCGGTAGGTTTTCCTCACCCAGTGCTGCTTTGAGGCGCTGGCGAAGCTCAATGAACTCCCAAGGAGTACGGAGACTTGGCTTCAGAAGAGGCAGTGCCGCACGTAGCTCCAGCTTCGGGTCTTTTTCTGCCATTCGCAAGAGCGCATTGGCAATCGAGAGCTGCTGTGCTTTCGTCCCCGACAACTCTCTCAGCCGCTGTAGTGCCTCGATAAACGCCGCAATATCGGCAGGGGTAGCCCTCGCCTCAAGAGTTGCTGAAAGCTGCTCAAAGGGTTGTTGGAAGGCTTTGTCCCATCTCCGCCAAGCTGCAACCCAGGCAAGAGGCGATAAAATTTTGGGGCTCTCGTAGGTGATCAGGAGCGCTACCAAGCGCTGAAGGGGCTCTGGGCCGGGATAGAATGCTTGGCCCAGCTCATTCGTCGCCGCGAAAGAGCCACGAACTCTCTGAAGCTCCTCTTCGACTGCCTGTATCAACTCGGGAAGGATCGTCTCACCGCGCTCTAAGATTTCCTGGTACGCTTCATCACGCGCTTCGGCGTTTCCATAGTGGCAAAACTTCCAGAGTAGGCTTGTCATCGCAGGCGCACCACGGAGACGTTTTCGCGGAGGGTTTGTTTTTTCACCAAGTCCTCGACGGTCATGCAGAGCCAGCGGTCGGCGTTGATGTGGTAGGTGACGCGCAGCCGTGGGGAGGTGCCAACTCCAGCGGGGCTGAGGGGGATGGGGGCATCGGCGGGGTTGAGCTCGACGACCTGGCCGCGCTCGTTTTCGCTCTTGGGGCTCCAGTAGCGGCTGCCATTGGGGCGCGGCTCCCAGAGCGCGGGCTTCTGGCCCAGCCGCCCGATCTCACAGACCCGGAAGCGCATCTCCTCCATCCCGGCGTAGTCGGCGTAGTAGCGCACGGCAAAGTCCGGGGCGGTGGGGTAGCGGGTGCGGCGCGGGGAGAGCAGCTCGTAGCCCACACTGCCATCGGCTTCTTGCACCGCGATGGCGTAGTCGTGGTAGATGAAGTCGTCCACGGGGACGCCCCCCGCAAAGCGTGCGGCTCCACTGGCCACGGCGGTAAAGACGAACTCGTTGTCGTGGCGAACAATGGCCTCGGGGAAGAAGCTATCCACAACGGCGGGAACTTCCGGCAAGAGTGTCGAGCCGCCCGTGAGCAACACCTCGTCCACTTTCCAGCCCGGCGCAGACTCAGCGACGCGATACGTGCCCGGCAGCAACTGCGTAAAGACGAAGTCACCCGTGGGTTCCGTAGTCACCTCGCGTGCTTGCGAAGTGCCGATATTGGTGAGCTTGACGGGA